>NZ_JBNWBW010000019.1:0-113750 GCF_053522725.1 Agrobacterium sp. 16-172Ci | reverse complement strand
ATGCTATAATAAAACAAGTCAACGCGGGGTGGAGCAGCCCGGTAGCTCGTCAGGCTCATAACCTGAAGGCCGCAGGTTCAAATCCTGCCCCCGCAACCACCGACACTTGCAAATTCGCCCACTCGGGGTATTTGCGACGAAGCTCCTCCTCATATGAGTCGAGGAGCTTTTTTGTTTCTGCTCCGTCTCGATCTCCCCGGCGCGTAACTTCTCCAGATAATCGTGCTGTTTGAGCGCCTCGAACTGCTTCTCCAGGATCGTTGCGGCTTCCATCGCCGCGAGGATGGAAGCGATCCGGCCGTGGACTTCGAGCGATGCCGGCTGGTGGCCCGGGGTCTTGCCGATCACGACCTTCTGAATGAACTGGCGCACGAGGTTGATGAAGGGCTGCTTCGTCTCGGTATCGGCGTGCTCGCGCAGGTAATAGAAGGCCGAATTGATGACCAGCTCGACAGCTTCAGGACTGACTTCCGCCTTCAGCCTCCTGATCTTCTCCCCGAAATCTTCTTCCGCCGGTGCCTGCTTCAGCCGGGCCTCAAGGCCGGCGCGGCGCTCCTCCAGCGTGTCGAGCATATCGTCTAGGGCGGCGAGGCGAGGGCGTCCTTCGGCGGCGCGATCGCTGATCTGCTGGATGATCTGACGCTGTTCCTGTTCGGCAGCCTTCAACTCCCCGGAAATGCGCTGGCGCTCGTCCGGTTCCTTCTTCGTCGATGCTGCAAGGTTCTGGCGCTGCCTGTCCGGCGACGTCGTCGAATAAACCCGTTCCGAAGAACGCAGCGGGGAGGCAGGACAGAACCCGATCCTCGAGATTCTTGCGCAGGATGGTCTTCTGGTTCGTACAGCAGGCGCCGTCGAGGCCGTCGATTGGCAGTGCCCTGAAGGCCAATGGTCAATTCAAGGGGCGCGCGCTCACACGCGATCCGAGCAAGTATCAAGGCCTTGCTGACGAAGTCGCCGCCGCGGACAAGCGTCGTTCTTGTGCGTTGCGCAACGATGGATGGATCATCATGGCGACCCGTGCACGATATACTGAAGGCGGCCGGAATTGAAGTCGCCGTTGTTCGGCTTCCGTTGACGAGCCTCAAAGCAGACGTTTATGCGACTTTGCTGTGCATTGCGCGGCAGGTAGGAAAGTGGCCTGCTGACGGTTCAGGGTGTCGGTGCATTACTCGGCAACATCGTTGCAAGATGGCTAACGAACATCGGCGGACATGCTTTGGCCTAGTGTGTGCATGGCAAACTTGGCTCTTATCGAATTACGCCTTCTGTTGAAGCAGCTGCCTAATAGTCTCGACGATCTGCTCTTCCCGGTAAGGCTTGGCGAAAAATACCGTTTCAGCAGGAATCCGGTCGCCAGGGTCCTGGATATGTCCAGAAACAACGATCACCTTGATCGGCGGCCACCTATCACGAATGATGGCCGCAAGGCGCATGCCGTCGAGGCCGCGCGGCATATCGACGTCGGTAAACACAATGCGAATATCGTCGCGTTCCTCCAGAATAGCCACGGCTTCTGTCGCATCTGCCGCGGCAACCGCTTGATATCCTGCCGCCTCAACGAGGTCGACGGCAGCCAGGCGCAACAGCGGTTCGTCTTCGACTACCAGGATGATCGCAACTTTGTTCATAATGTCAGCCATCATCATGAGTGCCTCAGTTGCGAAACCAATGCCTGCATCGTCACTCGCAATCCTTCCGGATCGTAATTGATTTCGACACCGCCTGTTCCCATCAATCCAAGTCGTATGAGTTTCGATCCAAAACCTTTACCTGATGGCGTAACCACCGCGGGCCCATCATGCTCGTTCCAGTCAAGATGAAGCGCAGTATCTCCGTTGCACTCCTGCGTTGTCCAACGAACGGTAACGGTACCCACGTCGTTCGACCATGCTCCATATTTCAGGGCGTTGGTGCCAAGTTCATGCATCAAAAGAGCCAGAGAAAGAGCCGAGCGCGGTCCAAGCTCCAAGTCTTGACCTGACATCGAGTAACGGTCGGGTAGTGACAGCTGGCGCAAAACAGAATCAATGACGGCCTCCATACGCGCGGAAGACCAATCCTGCACGAGAAGGACCTCGTGGGCTTTGGAGAGCGCGTGGAGACGGTTGGTAAAGGCCTCGACTGGCCCTCGATCTGTCACCGGACGCAAGGTCTGCGTTGCAATCGCCTGGACCATGGCCATCGTATTCTTCAGGCGATGACTGATCTCGTGGTTCAAAACCTGCTGTTCCTGTTGGGCTAGTATCCTGGAGATGGCTTCGCGCGTGCGGTCGGCAATTGTGCGGACAAAATCGCGCTCTTCCGTCGTGAAGTGATGGGGTCTGTCGTAGTGAACGAACATCACTCCCACAAACGCGCCGTGCTCAACGATCGGAACATTGACGAGAACCGAGATTCCGATCGAATGAAACAGCTCGGCCGAGTCTGACGTCCGGGGATCTTTTGCCACGTCTGGGATAATCACCGTCTCGCCGCGCTTAAGATCCTCGATATATGATCCATAGTTACGAAACTGATGTAGGCCAGCGACGGTCGAGACCCCTTCTGCTCGCCAGTCTGGCAGCATTTCAACGGTCTCGGCGATGGGGTCCACAAGGCCGTAGCCTGCTCTTGTGGCGCCAGCCAGGTTTCGCGCCATAATCTCGGCTGCAGCAAATGCTACATCTGTGACATCGTCCAGTTCACGAATTTTGTCACCTAGCTCCAGAAATGCCAGCTGTCGGTCTTCCGCAACTTTTTGCGCCGTAGCATTCCGTGCGACCTTGATGAACCCGGAAATCGGTGAAGCACCTCGGCTTGGAAGCGGGCGAAGGGTCCCGTCGAGAAACACCTTTGATCCGTCCGCTGTCTGGTGCCATCGCCGATCGACTGCGAGGCCTTCTGCTGCGGCTTTACGCACTTCCCTAGCCGGAACGTCTGCCGCGCGATCCTCATCCGTAAAGAGCTCTGCGAACGGCCGGCCGAGCATCTCCGCTTCCGACCAGCCAAACGTTTCCTGCGCCCCGCCAAACCAGCTGGTAATGCGGTGCTCGTTATCCACTGTCAGAATTGTGTAGTCTTTCGCCCCCTCGACGATGAGCCGCAGCTTTGTCTCGCTCTCCTGAAGTGCCTCCAGCGCCCGCATTCGGTCTGTCACCTCGACAAAGATGATGACAAACTTGTCATTACCGGTAGCTTGTACGTAGCCATCGAACCAGCGGCCAAGCGAGCCAACTTTCCGGGTAAACCGTTTATTCTGGCCGGTTTCGACAACGTCTGCGACGTCGGAAACCCACTCCTGTTCAAAACTCGGGAAAATCTCACGCATTGTACGGCCTGACACGTTTTGGTCAGGATAGCCTACCAGTTCACTCCAAGCGGGATTGACCGTTTCATACCGCCAGTCGACGATCTTGCCATCGATATCCCGAACAACTGAGCCGACGATAATGCCTTCCTCGAGCTGCTCGAAAAGCGAACTCCATCGACGCTCGGATAGAAAAGTGGCGATCTGGTTCGAAACCAGCTTGCCGATCCGACTGAGCAACTCGAGCTCGCTCTCCGTCCAGGTACGTGGCTCACCATCGATCGCAGCCAACGCCCCGATCACCATTCCGTCCGGCAACGTAACTGGAACCCCCATGTAGGAGATCACGCCAAGATCCGTGATGGCCAGATTGTTCCGGACAAGATCGTGGATCGTTGCGTCACCTATGATCAGAGGCTGTTTATCGCGGACGACATGTTGACAGAATGAGTGCGTCAGGGGGGTCTCAGCCGCCTCGGCCCATTTTTCCGGCAAGCCGAGGTGAGCGATGAAAACCTGACGATCTTCATCGAGTATCGACACAAGCGCCACAGGACAGTTCAGCCCCGCTTTGACGACCTCAATAATGTCCTGGAATTCCGACTGAACCGGAGCTTCAAGCAGACCTGAATCTCGAACAGCGCCGATGCGCTCCGATGGTGAACTCACTGGGTTTCCTTAACCGCGCGGACGCGAAGTTGATCGTGAAGCAAGAGCCGCAAGGACGGCGGGCGAAAGAACAAGGCTCGGCGGAACTACGGACGTGGGGCCTCCATCGACAAAACTTTGAAGAAACTGCATGGCGTTCTGCAACCCGTTCATTGTGTAAGGCTTCTCGATCGCCCCGAGTCCTCCGGCAAAATCGTCTGGTATACGCTTGAGATTACCTGACACGAAAACGAAGGGTATTGTTTTTTCCGACAGGTAGCGGCCGACATCGATGCCTGTCGGGCCGTCAAGCAACTGAATATCGACAAAAGCAAATTGCGGCGAGGTCGCTTCAGCGAGTTCGATTGCTTCCCGGCTGTCAGCGGCCGTCCCGACGACATGATGGCCGGCATCTTCCACTTCGCTTTCCAGCTCCATAGCCAGGAGGACCTCGTCCTCGACAATCAGAATATTCAAGACAAATCCTCTCAGTCTTTCACCGACAGTTCGACGCTAACGTCTGTTTTGTGACCGGTAATCTTCCGGTCCATCTTGGCGCGAAGTTGCAGGAGACACGCCTCAAGCATCTTCTGGCTGAAAGCCTCCTCTTCTTTGTCTACCTCCACTGGCGAAACGGTGTCGATGACCCGCATCAAGAAGTGCCCGTTCAGCCGCCTTATCTCGAGATGGATTTTGCCACCGCCGTCACTCAGACCCCTGCGGATAGCGTCGCCGACGAGCTCGTTTATGATCAGGGCCAGCGGAGATGCCTTAGTCGCTGGGACTACGACTTCGTGAAGATCTGTCGTGAGCTGGATGTCGGGGCGCTTAAGCGCACCTATCTTGTCAAGCATCAGGGTGTTTGCGAAATCTGCGACGTCGAAATAGCCGACCTCTTCGTCGTTCAGGAGTTTACGCTGAACCGTGCTTAGAGCTTCGACCCGATTGAGCACTGACATGAGTGTTCGCTCAACGACATCATTCTCAGTCATACGCGCTTGAAGTTTCACGATCGACGCAATCGTCAGCAGGTTGTTTTTTACCCTATGATCGACCTCGTGAACCAAGGCCGTTTTCGCTCGAAGAGCATCTGTCAGAGCCGCGGTTCGCAACGCAACTTCTTCTTCGGCGGTATGACGTGCCTGGGCGAGCTTCGCTTCCTTGCTCTTGATATTTGTGAAGTCGAGTTGCGAGGCGAAGAAATAGATGACCGTTCCTGAGGCATCGCGAACCGGACTGACGAAGAGGGCGTTCCAGAATTCTGATCCATCTTTCCGGTAATTTAGGATATCGATTGACAGATCCTGCGCTGCCGCAACGGCTTCGCGAAGCTTCTGCACAGCTTTCGGATCGGTATTCGGTCCCTGAAGGAGACGGCAGTTCTTTCCGATTAGCTCCTCGTTGGAATAGCCGGTCAACTTAGAGAACGCCGTATTACAGAAGATAATCGGGTTGTCAGGTTGACGCGGATCGGTGATGAGCATGGGCATACGCGTGGCTTTGAACGCCGCCGCGAATGGATCTTCAGAAGCATGACCAGCAACGAGACGGTTCCCTGCATCTCTGGCGTCTTGTCGGGTCTGAGGGTCATCTGTCATGAGGATTCCTGATTTTGCGGCAACTAATAATGTGCGGCTCCCATATTGGTTCCATGGCAGGAGCTCGTTTGGCAGGAAAGCGTATCTTCATCCGCGCATCTGTTAAGGCGCTTCGTCAGACGATGTTCGAGGCTGGGTTGGACGCCGCCGCAGAATGGCGGCGTGTCGACGGTGAGTTCAAGCTGCACCAGGCTTGAATCGGACATGTCCACTTCCTAGCTCACCCGGCGATCGGGGCTTGATGAGCCCGGTCGCTTTCCCACGTCTGTATGGAGTGAGAGCAAATGGAAGAGAACATTAAGATCATCAAGGACGCTAGCACCGCCGAGAGGGAAGAGATTATTGTCGATTTTGCGCGATGGCTTGAGACCGCCTCGCAGGAGGCCCTAGTCTACGGTGAGGGGCGATTTGCATTGATGTCTGCGAATATGGCGGAAGCCATCCGCGTAAACGCCGATGAACTGGCACGCGACACTCCCGAAACCGCCGAGCGGGTATTGCAGCAAGCTTGCGAGATGATCTCGCAGTTCATGGCGGCTTATCCGCATCGTGTTCTCAGTCGATCGGTACATTGACAGCCGGATAGTGCGAATTCGGTAAATTTTTTCCGCAGCAGATCTTGAATCGGAAAATCACCAAAACCAAATCGTCTGCCGCCAGCCGCTTAAGACAGGGTTGGCATTGCCGGGAGCGCCGCTTTTGGCACTCCCGTACCCATGTTGCTTCAAGGAGGATATGGCTATGGCAACATCTTACGACTATGCACCACTCTACCGCTCGAGCGTTGGTTTCGACCGGATCTTCAATCTTCTGGAAAACGCTCAGCGTGCCCGTTCGACGAACGACTGGCCGCCCTATGACATCGTCAAAACAGGGGACGATTCATATCGGATCTCGATTGCGGTGGCGGGCTTTGCCCAAGACGATCTCGACGTCAGTTTCCAATCCAACCTGCTCACTGTTGCCGGCAAGAAGCAGGAGGCACCCTCGGATGGCTACCTGCATCGCGGCATCGCTGGTCGCCCGTTCGAACATCGTTTCGAACTCGCCGACCATGTCCGTGTGAGCGGAGCGGGTTTGAATAACGGTCTCCTGTCGATCGAGCTTGTCCGCGAGATTCCCGAGGCATTGAAGCCGCGCAAGATCTCGATTCAGAGCACGCCCACGCCCACGCTGACGTCGGCGGCTCCGGCACAGATTGAAGCACAGAAGGCGGCTTGATCTGTAAGTTTGTCCACTAAGTCCAAGGGCGCCATTGAGATGGCGCCCGTCAACATGACGGGTTGGAAGGAGAGAACGATGAAACCCGATATGTTCAGCAAACCAGTTACTATTCTTGTCGGCTTGGGGTTCCCGACGGAAGTTCGTACCTTAATGGATGCTTACCGACACCTGGCCGAGTGGCCGGTGTCACTCAGAGACACTGCCCATTCCGTTGCCTTAAAAGCCTGTCAGGCAGCCCTTCGTGGCGAGATTGAGGCAGAAACGGCGCGTGGTCTGTTCACAGCGTTTGCGGAAAAGCATGAACTTCTTGCCCCTGAAACATCTGCGGTTTTGGCTTCTCGCAGGTATCGCGATAGAGATCCACACGTGGGGTGATGCAGCTCGAGAGGTTCACTTCGGACGAAGATAGTTCCACCAACTTAAGGTGGGCTGTATTCCGAGAGGTCCCATCGAGTAGAGGGCAAGACTACCCGATGCCAGACCTTCGGGCGAGTCGTCGATGTTAACCCTGAGCTTTGGCGTAGCTTCCATCGGTTCCGTCTCCCGGCCGTCCAACGTCGTCGGGACAACAGTTCATGTAAGCCAGCACGCGGGTTGAACCTGGGTTGACTCCAGCAGGGATTGTTTTCGAACTCTACCTTCGTTCCCCGCAAAGGCTTGGCCTTCACGAGTATTTCGGCCCCGTTCGCTGGTTCGCCGTCAATGCTATTGAGCGTCGGTATGGAGCGCTGCTCTTTTTCGACACATGATCGCTGTTTCACCGCATGTCCACCATGACGGACGCTCGACATATCGTTGGAAACCGAGCCTCCGCTAAAAGCAGTGTCGCCGGTTCGATTCCCATCAAGAGCGAGGACCGACCTTCAAGTTCAAACCGAAGCGTCCGCTCATTCTGCCCCGATCCATACCTTGTGCGATTGCCTCACGAAATCGATAAATGCGCGCAATGGCGCGGGCACAAGGCGCCGCCCAGGGTAATAGAGGAACGGACCCGAAAACTGCAGCCACCATTCTTCCATCACCGGCACCAGATCTCCTCGATCAAAGTGTGGCCTTAGCCAGTCCTCGAAAATATAAATCATGCCAGAACCGGCAATGGCTGCGTCGATGCCAAGATCAGTGCCGCCGCCGAACTGGACCACGAGGTTACCTTTCGGATTTATGATGACTTCCTCCCCATCGCGTTCGAATTCCCAAGAGGGGAGTGCACGCCCCGAAAACCGCCCCAGAATACAATCATGCGAAAGCAGGTCTCGTGGATGTTGCGGTCCACCCCTCCTTGCGAGATAACGCGACGACGCGGCAAGGGCGTAGCGCTGCTGACGCGGGCCGATCGGCAAAGCCACCATATCCTGCTCGAGCCGTTCGTCATAACGGATGCCAGCATCGCAGCCGCTTTTTATGATGTCGACGAAATTCTCGTCGGTCACGATTTCCAGTCTTATGTCTGGATAGGCTGCCAAGAACGGCGGCACGATCGCAGGCAGGACCAGCCTTGCCGCGCTCATCGGGACATTTAGCCTGAGCTCCCCCGAGGGGCGGCCGCGGCTGCTTCTTACCTCGTCGAGTGCCGATGCAACTTCTGCAAACGCAGGTCCGGTGCGCTCCAGCAAGAGACGTCCGGCCTCCGTCGGGAGTACGCTGCGAGTGGTGCGATTGAATAGCCTTACCCCAATGTCCTCTTCCAGGCGTTTCACCGCATCGCTCAACGCGGAGGAACTGATGCCACTTTCGCGCGCGGCCTGCCGAAAACCTCTGGATCGAGCCACCAGCAGAAACGCATTGACGTCCGTAATGTCCGACATCCTGTTCTCCAAACCATGAGGCTGATTGTCCGTTAGAGCGGACAGCTTGTCCGGATTATAGCTTCTTGTGCCGCATATGCCAAACATCTATTTCTGAGGACTACAAAGGAGATACAGCCATGAGCACTATCGAAAATACAGGAACCTTCAAGCTTGGCGATCGTACGGTGCGCCGGCTGGGTTATGGCGCGATGCAGCTTGCGGGCAAAGGCGTGTTCGGCCCGCCGCGCGATCGTCGGGAGGCCATCGCCGTTCTGCGCGAGGCTGTGGACAGCAGCGTCAATCACATCGACACCAGCGACTTCTACGGTCCGCATGTCACGAACGAGATCATACGCGAGGCCTTGCATCCCTATGGCAGCGACCTGGTGATTGTCACGAAAGTCGGCGTAGTCAGGGGAGCTGACGCCTCGTGGAACGCGTCATTTTCGCGCGCCGGCCTGACGCAGGCCGTTCATGACAACCTCCGCAATCTCGGGCTCGATGTGCTCGATGTAGTGAACCTCCGCGCCATGTTCGACGTGCATGGTCCCGCAGAAGGCTCGTTGGATGAGCCGCTTCAGGTTCTGGCGGAGTTGAAGCAACAAGGCCTGATCCGGCATATTGGACTGTCTAATGTCACGGCCAAGCAGGTTGAGGAAGCCGGCAAGATCACCGAGATCGTCTGTGTGCAGAACCAGTACAACCTTGCGCATCGCCAGGACGAAGCCTTAATCGACACGCTCGCCTCTCGAGGCGTGGCCTATGTCCCGTTCTTTCCTCTTGGCGGCTTCTCACCGCTGCAATCCTCGACCCTGTCGAGCCTCGCCGCCCGGCTCAACGCCACGCCGATGCAGGTGGCCCTTGCATGGCTTCTCCAACGATCGCCGAATATTCTCCTGATCCCTGGCACTTCATCACGACTCCATCTGCGGGAAAACCTTGCAGCGGCCACGATAGAGCTTCCCTCGGAGGTACTGTCGGAACTGGATAATGTTGCTGCCTAATGCCGTTTGTTTAGATCTGAGGAACCTGTGGAGGTTGATGGTCCAGGGGATGTTCCAGTTCGTCTCAAACAGCCTGCCCATTTCAGCAATTTTCAATTGTGTGGATCTGGACCGGCGTTATGAGCGAGGGTGGTGGTCTTTCCTGTCGCCCAAAGAAAGCTGCAAGCGCACCAATAGCAGTCTGCACCTCGAAAGCGGGTCCTTGATCGATGATGATATCGATCAAGCCCTTTCGCAGCAACTGCCGTCTCTCGTCCGTCAATTCATGGGTGATGAACACTATTTCATTCGCTCGTCCTACAGCATCCACGGCATTCAGGACGGTTGATGCGCCAGCTGACGCATTGTAGATCCCGCGAATGGCGCTGTTGCGCTTCAAGGCGCTAAACACTAAGTCGCCAGCCAGTTCAGCCCGCTCGTAGCTTTCAAGCACCTCGGTCACATGACAATCGGGATAGCGTTCGTTTAGCACGGCACGGAAACCGGCCTCACGCTCCTCATGTCCCATCATGCTGAGCATTCCAGAAATCACAATGACGTCTCCACCGTCTCGCCCGAGAAGGCGGCCCATCAGATCGCCGGCAATCCTGCCTGTCTTGACGTTGTCGGGACCAACATAGGCAAAGCGCTCCGAGCCTGCGATGTCAGTGACAAGCGTGATAACCGGCTTGCCCGACGTGCCAAATTCTCTCAATGCGGCAGCAATATCGGGATCCGCTGCGCTGACAATCACCATCCCATCGCATGTCTTGATGAGGCTGCCGATCAGGCCTGCTGTTGCACGAGGCTTTACCGGATCGATATGATGGATTTTGAACTGCAGATTGAACTGCGGAAAATCTCGCGCTGCCGCCTCGAAGTTTGCCTGGACTGAGGCGTGAAACGGGTTTTCGGGACGCTGAAGCAGAACGGCAATCCTGAGAGTTCGTGCGGCCCGCTGATTGAGCGCGCGATCAATCTTGAGCTTTCGAGCCCATTCGATAACGCGTCTTTCCTTCGCGTCGGTGACGCCGCCACGATTGTTAAGAACACGGTCAACGGTGGAAAGCGAAACGTTTGCTGCCTTGGCGATGTCCCTTGCCGTGATCTTTCCCATTCCGAGTGGCCCTATTTTGACGAGATCTCTTCAAGAATAGAATACCGCATCAAGAACCTAACGCTATCATCTTTCTCATTCGAACGTCATGGGCGTTTCGAAAAAGGGAGGTTACAAACATGATTGAGCTCGCCGTCTTTGGCGCAGGCCGTATCGGGCAGGTGCATGCCCTGAACGCGGCTGCTCACCCCTCAGCGCGCCTGAAATACATCGTTGACCCCGTCGCAAGCGAGCATCGCGAGCATCTCGTAATCCAAACCGGAGCCGTGCTGTGCGAGCCGGAAGAAGTCTTTGCCGACCCAGGCATTACAGGCATCGTCATAGCGAGTTCCACTGATACCCATGCGGAACTGCTTTTGCGGGCGGCGCAGGCAGGCAAAGCCGTGTTCTGTGAAAAACCGGTCAGCCTTGATTTTGCAACCGTCGTAGATGTCACAAGCAAGGTTGAAAACGCCGGTGTGGCCTGCCTACTTGGATTTCAACGCCGATATGATCCGGATTATCGTCTGGTGCGTGACAGGATTGCGAGTGGTCAGGCAGGCCGCTTGGAGCACATCGTCATGCACACCCGCGACCCGTCGCCCCCGCCACGTTTCTACGTCGAGCGGTCGGGTGGCATGTTTCGAGACCAGGCGATCCATGATTTCGACATGGCCCGTTATCTTCTTGGAGAGGAAATCGCAATTGTCTACGCGGTTGGAAAAAGCCTGATCGACCCCGAAATCGAAGCGGCAGGCGATATCGACACGGCAATGATCACACTGACATCGGTTTCTGGTCGCTTCGTTCAGATGATAAATTGCCGGCGTGCGCCATTCGGTTACGATCAGAGGTTGGAGGCCCTGTGCTCGAGCGAGGTGCTCTACGTCGAAAACCGCCCGCAACGGGGCGTCATGATCGCCGACGCCAATGGTTTTCATTCGTCGATACCCATGAACTATTTCATCGAACGTTTTGCGGGTGCCTATCTCGCGGAAATGCACGCCTTCATCGATATGATCGAGAAGGGTACCAAACCCCTCGCCGGGATAAGAGATGGCTTGGAGGCACAACGCCTTGCCGAGGCCGCGATCGTTTCGATGACAACCGGCTCACCCGTCCACATCAGTTCCGACTGGCATCCTTGAGAAAGGAAGGCAACAACTATGACAACCACCGATCTCCTGCCAGAAGGTGTCAGAATTGCCGTCAGCCCGTTGTCATGGGTAAATGACGTGCTTGAGGATCTCGGACGCGACATATCGCTTGAAACCTGCCTGAACGATGCGGCAGCAATCGGCTACCAAGGCGTAGAGCTGGGTCGCAAGTTCCCCCGAGACGCCGCCGTGCTTCGTCCGCTTCTGGACAGCCGCGACCTGCAACTCGCATCCGGCTGGTATTCCGGCGAACTTGCCGAGCGCGGCGTCGATGCGGAGATGGCAAGCGTCGCCGCGCACGCTGCCCTGCTGCGGGACATGGGCAGCAGTGTGCTTGTCTATGGCGAGGTGGCGATGATGGCACCAGGCGCGCCGCTCGATGCGCCGATGTCGAAACGCCTGACCATGCCGGCGGATGATATCGGCGGTTACGCCGCGAGACTGACAGAGTTCGGCAAGCGGCTTGGCGGAGAATACGGGCTGGTGCTCGCCTATCATCACCACCTGATGATGGTCGCAGAGACCTTCGACGAGATTTCGTCGCTCTTCGACAAGACGGGAGCGGAGGCTGGGCTTCTGCTCGATACCGGCCATGCCGCCGGTGGTGGTTTCGAGTACGCACGGCTGATCGAACGTTTCGGCGATCGCATCAACCACATTCATCTCAAGGATATGCGCACTCCCGTGATGACGGATGTTCGCAGCCGCGACCTCAGCTTTAACGACGGTGTTCGTGCCGGCATGTTCACTGTTCCTGGCGATGGTAACGTCGATTTCAGTCCGATCGTGCGCTTTGTTCGCGGCGGCTACAAGGGCTGGCTCGTGGTGGAGGCTGAGCAGGATCCCGCCCAAGCGCCGCCGCGTCCTGCCGTCACTCGCGCCTTCTTTCACATGCACGACCTTTTCGCAGCTAGACCAGATTGAAAGGGAGAGAGGCCATGACCCAAAAAAAACTCAATATCGGCCTGATCGGTTCAGGCTTCATGGGCCAGGCCCATGCGGACGCCTACCGTCGTGCTGGCGTGCTGTATCGTGATCTGGCGGCCATCCCCCATCTCTATATGCTCGCCGATGCGAGCGATGAAATGGCTGCCGATGCCGCCGCCCGATATGGTTTCGAGAAAAGCACCGGAGACTGGCGGCGACTGGTTGAGGATCCCAACGTCGATATCGTCGACATCACCTCGCCAAACGTCATGCACCATGAAATGGCGCTTGCAGCGATAGAAGCAGGCAAGCACGTCTACTGCGAAAAGCCACTTTCCGTGACGCTGGCAGAGGCAGAGCAAATGGCTGCAGCTGCCCGAAAAAAAGGCGTCAAGACGATGGTCGCCTTCAACAACATCAAGACACCGGCGGCAATGTTGGCCAAGCAATTGATCGACAGAGGCGATATCGGACAGCCCATGCGCTTTCGCGGCTGGTTCGATCAAGGCTTTTTCAATGATCCCGATTTGCCATTTTCGTGGCGCTGTACGCGTCGCGATGCAGGATCAGGGGCGCTGGGCGATCTCGGCAGCCACGTAATTTCCGTTGCACAATATCTGCTGGGTCCGGTTGAAAGCGTCATCGCCCAAAGTCAGACGTTTTTTCCGACGAGGCCCGTGCCCCGGGGTGGTTCGGGTTACGGTGCAAAGGCGGGCAATGATGCGCCTCGCGCGATGGTCGAGAACGAGGATCAGATCCAGGCGCTGGTCCGCTTCAAATCCGGCGCAGGTGGCACCATTGAGGCATCCCGCGTAGCTGCCGGCAAGGTCTTTGGCGTCTACTGGGAAATATCCGGGACGGAGGGCACGATCATCATGGACGGAGAGCGCTTCAACGAGCTGAAGATATCGCGTTTCAACGACCCCAAGCCTGACCGCGGATTCAAGACGATCCTAGCGGGAAGCCAAGTGCCGCAGTTTTCGGCATTTTTCGGCTTTGATTTCGCTGGCGGTGGCCTCGGCTACTTCGACGTCAAGGTTATCGAGGTACGTGACCTGATCGAAGGCATCATGCGCGATGCCGACTGTTACCCAAATTTCGAATTCGGGCTAGCCAACGAACAGATTATTGACGCCATGGAGCGGTCTCTGGCAACGGGCCAGTGGGAACAGACGGCGTCCTGAGCAATCGAGAGGCTTTTTGAGGAGATTTAAGATGACATTTCCAACCGCTCTTCCACCGTCCCGATTGCGAGCACCCCTGGACGCTCCTCCACTGCGCTGGGGCATTTTGGGGACTGGCTGGATAGCGGCAAAGTTCACAGAATCGGTAAAGGCACACACTCGGCAAGTAATCGCGGCCGTGGGTTCGAGATCGGAAGAAACTGCCAAGCGGTTTGCATCTGAGTGGGGTGTCGAGAACGCTTATGGAAGTTACGAGGCGCTCGTTCAATCACTCGATATCGATATCATCTATGTGGCTACCCCACATGGTTGGCACCATGAGCACGTCCTGCTCGCGATCAACGCCGGTAAGCACGTGCTCGTCGAAAAGCCGATGGCGCTGAATCATGCCCAGGCTGCCGAAATGGTCACTGCTGCTCGTAAGAAAGGCGTCTTTTTTGCAGAAGCGCTCTGGACGTATTTCCTGCCGAAATTCGACATTGTCCAGCAGGTCCTTGATGCGGGCGTTATTGGGGACATCCAATCGGTCTACACGGAATATGGCGAGTATCTTCCGCGTGAGCACCGCATCTTCAACCCAAAACTGGCGGGCGGGCCGCTGCTTGATCTAGGTACGTATCCAGTGTCGTTAATAAGCAAGCTGCTTGGCGTTCCTTCCAAGGTCGTCGGCGTTGCAAGTCCCGATCCGGCCGGAGTGAATGGGCAGCTGGCTGTAGCCATGATGAATTCCCGGGGCTGCCAGGGGACCATGGCAACGACCCTTTATGGGTTTACGCCAACCGGCGCGACCATGGTCGGCACGGAGGGCTCGATCCGGTTTGTCAACGAGTTCCATTTGCCAGGCGCGTTCGAAGTGTGGTCGCTGGACGGGACTGTCAGGTTGAAATACGCGGAACCTCGTGGCGCGCATTTCGAAGGGCTTTACCATCAGGCTGCTGGGGTCGCTTACAGTATCAGCGACGGCGACGTTGAAAGTCCTTGCAGACCGCTTGATGCATCACTTGACACGATGAAAACACTTGATGCGATCCGCGCAGCGCTCGATATCGACTTCAGGAAAGCAGGGTTGTCTGAATGACCGCAAGACTGGTCCGATAGTCGTTGTAATCTTTGCGCGAGATCATGAGCCTGGCGAAACGCGCCGCGGGTATGACGACGCTCTTTGGACGCCTCCCTTCGCAATCCACTCTGCGGTTTACAGGATCCGCGTAAGCCAGCGTCACTTTCCTTCCCGGGCAGCCATTTTGCGGTGTTGTTTTGCGAGGATATGCGAAGGGGTCACGTTTGCCGCGGCCGATATCAGCTTGTTCTTCCAGCCGGACACGACGTCTCCGTCACCATTCATCATCGCATCGTAGCCGATTTGTGCAACGAAGCCGGGGTCGTCCTTTTTCTGTTTGCCAACCGCCGTGTCGAGCATGTCCGCGCGCTTGAAAAACGCTGTCTCGGTCGCGCCGGGCATCAGGCACGTGACGGTGACCCCGGTGCCATCCAGCTCTTCGCGAAGTGCGAATGAGAAGGAATTAATGAAGGCTTTTGTCGCGTTATAGACCGCCTGAAAGGTGCCGGGCATGAAACCGGCAATGGAGCCCGTGAGTAGAATCCGGCCGCTGCCGCGCTGGCGCATGCCGTTGCCGATCGCATGCACCAGCGCAACGGTACCGCTGATATTGGTGGCTATCACCCGCTGGACCGCTTCCATTTTCTGATCGAGAAAACCGTTGCCCAGCCCCTGTCCCGCGTTCGCAAACAGCAGATCGACCGGCCACTCTTTCGTCGCTATGCGGGAGAGAAGTTTTTCCACGCCTGCCTGTGTCGAAAGGTCGGCTTGCACGGCTTCCACTTCCGTTCCCGCTGCCCGCAACTGTGTCGCCGCCGTTTCGATTTCCGCCTCGTCAGCCACGATGATGAGATTGTAGCCGTCCTGCGCCGCGCATCTTGCCAGTTCGTAACCGATGCCTGAGGAGGCGCCGGTGACGACAGCAAGGCCTTTGATTGATTTTTCCGCAGGCATGATTCTTCTCCTATGGCTTGAGGACGACCTTGATACAGCCGTCGTCGCGGTGGCTGAATGTTTTATAAAGATCAGGACCTTCATCGAGGGTGGCGCGGTGGGTGATGACGAAGGAGGGGTCGATCTCTCCCTTCTCGATCCGACCCATAAGGGTGGGCAGATAGGCCTGCACCGGTGTCTGCGCCATCCGGAATGTCAGGCCGCGATTGATCGCGGAGCCCATCGGGATTTTGTCGAGAAAACCGCCATAGACCCCGACGATCGAGACTGTGCCGAAGTTGCGGCAGCAATAAATAGCCTGCCGCAGCACATGCGGGCGGTCCGTCCCCATGAATGTCGCCACCTTGATACGGTCAAGACGGGAATCCCAGCCGGCGGCCGGATCGGGTTCCGTCCCCACGGCGTCGATGGAGGCGTCTGCGCCCCGGCCATGGGTTAATTCCATGATCTGCTCGTAAATATCATCATCCAGATAATTCAGTGTGAGCGCGCCGGCGGCGGCCGCAAGGGCGATCCGTTCCGGCACGGAATCGATAGCGATGACCCGTTCCGCACCCAACAGGAAGGCGGAGCGGATGGCCATCTGGCCGACAGGACCACAGCCCCAGATCGCGATCGTATCGCCGGGCTGGATATTACAGAAATCCGCCGCCATGTAACCGGTCGGGAAAATGTCTGACAGGAACAGGACCTGCTCGTCTGTCAGCCCGTCAGGAACCTTGATAGGCCCGACATCGGCATAGGGAACGCGCATATATTCGGCCTGGCCGCCGCTGAAACCTCCCAGAAGGTGCGTGTAGCCGAACAGCCCGGCGGGGGAGTTTCCCCACATTTCCCGGACCTTATGGGGGTTGGGGTTGCTGCGCTCGCAGCCGGAGTAAAATCCTCTTTTGCAGAAGAAACACTCTCCACAGGCAATCGTGAAGGGAACGACAACCCGGTCTCCGACCTTCAGCGTCTTATTGTCCCTGCCGACGTCAACGACTTCGCCCATAGTCTCGTGGCCCATTATATCGCCACCATGCATGTCGGGCATGATCCCGTTGTAGAGATGAAGATCGGAACCGCAGATTGCGCAGGCGGTCACCTTGATGATCGCGTCGCGGCCGTCCTCGATTTGTGGATCAGGGACGCTCTCACAGCGAATGTCGTGTTTGCCGTGCCAAGTCAGTGCCTTCATGATCGGTGTTCCTTCTGGATCGGTGGAGCAGCGGGTGCGCCGGGTTCACGCCTAACCCGGCCCCATCGTCAAAGTTCCGGGGCTGTTCGAGCGATGGCGGCTGGCGGTGCGCCGTTAGAGAGGGAACAAGCTTGCCGGAGCGAAGTTAGACCGCCTATCTTTCCACGATCCGGAGGCCAGCCTTGACCCAGCCAGTTGAGTACGAAACCAGCAACAGCCTGAACATCGAAGCTGCGACCCCCAAGGTGATCAGGATCATTGTAGACGAACGCACCGTGCTTGAGGGTGTTTTGAACACCGGCAGCGTTTTGACGGTGCAGACGAAAGATGGCGCCGAGCCACAATCCATCGAACTTGTGATCGAGGACCTCGCACGGTGAAGATTGTGGTTTGCGGCCGGATTACCCCTGCCAGCAAGGAATGGCGTGTGCGGCATCAGGAGGTCATGCGGCTATCCGCCATCTCGACAAGGACCAGAAAAAAGCTCTGCTGCTCGTGGCGGCAGGGACGGGTTATGCCGATGCCGCCGCCATCTGCGGCTGCCGGGTGGGTACCATCAAAAGCCGCGTCAACAGGGCGAGGGAGACGCTACGTCGAAATCTGGACTGAGCGCGGTCCGTCAACTGCAAACTGTGCCGCATAACCTCCGTAGTTTGTGTTATTGATGCTGCCATACTGGTGAAGGAGTTTTCCCTTTACCGGCGGCAGCTCACATGTGTTTGCCGAAAGATTTGCCCGCATTTGGAGCCGTCCCATTTGGAAATGCCAGTCGATTGCAAGGCATTTTGACTCACATTCGAGGACAACACCTTTCTCGAAGTGAGAGCAAAGGAGAGGCCAGATGTGCCAGCGCCGTTTTGAAAGCAACGCGGTCATCCTCGCCCTTGCCAGTTTTCCATCGGTCGTTTCAGCCCCTTGCCAGTTCAAGGTCGAAAGCTGCATCGTGTGGGGATCGTTTGGATCACGTACCAGCTGCCGGGCATTGGGTGGGAGTTCTCCCTGGAACATTTCCGCCTGTTTAAGCCGATTTTCTATTTCCTGTTCCCGGTCGTCATCCGGATGGTCGGAGAAAAAGAAAAAAGGGTTGGCCGAGCCATGGTCGTCACCCATGAAAATTAACGGCGTCTGTGGGGAAAGGAGTAGAATTGTTTCAAGCGTCTCAAAGAGGGGCAGCGCAATAAGGGCACGAAGCCTTTCACCGCGTAACCTGTTTCCGGCCTGATCATGATTATGGAGAAAATTCACGAATCGTTGCGGTGGCAGATGCTCACTCGGTTCTCCGCTGCTGCCAAAATCCCGGGAAGGGCGCGGTTCGCCCTGGTAGACAAAACCGGTCGCAAGCGAGCGGCAAAGCTTGTCGTAGGGCCGTGCCGCGAAGTCGCCATAGATGCCGCCCTTTTCCTTCGTGGTCGCAACATGGACGACGTGGTGAAAGTCATCGTTCCACTGCGCATCAATCAGGACGGTGCCATCAGCCAAGGGCGTCATTGGCGAGGCCGCGTTTCTCGCGTCCTCTATGACCAGATGCACATGCCTGTTTCTTATTGTTCGCTTCACCTCTCGCGCCATCTCGATGAGGAAATCGACCTCTCCGCCGCCAGCGAGATGATCAGCGGCATCGATCCGCAATCCGTCGAAGCGATAGGTCTCGAGCCAGTAGAATGCGTTCTGAAGAAAGAATGACCGAACTTCGGCCCGGTTGAAGTCCGGCGCCGGTCCCCATGGTGTCTCATCCTTCTTGAAAAATGCCGGCGCGTAGGCCTGAAGCGTATTTCCTGCGGGGCCGAAGTGATTGTAGACGACATCCAGCAGCACCATGATACCGTGGCCATGGGCTTGATCAATGAAGGCCTTGAGCTCGTCTGGGGAGCCATAATCCCGTTGGGGTGAAAATTGCAGGACGCCGTCGTAACCCCAGCCGCGACTTCCAGCAAAGGTCGCAAGCGGCATGAGTTCGATCGCGGTAATGCCCACGTCTGCGAGATATTCAAGTTTCTCCGCCGCGGCCGCAAAGGTGCCCTCAGGTGTAAAAGTCCCGACATGTAGCTCATAGACGACTGTTTCGTGCCACTGTCGGCCCTTCCAGTCCGGGTTTTTCCAGATGAAATCATGGTTGACGATCAGGGAGGGGCCAAGCGGGCCTACCTGTTGCTGATTGGAAGCGGGATCTGCAACCCTCGTCCTGTCGGCCAGCACGAAGCAATAGCGATCGCCGGGGAGGGCGGGTTTTGTGATGTGGTGCCAGCCATCACCAGCCGTGTGCATGTCGAATTCCGCATCGTTCAGCCACAGTTTCACCGCTGCTGAGGCGGGTGCCCAGATGCTGAAATCCGTTTCGCCGGATTGATTGCGCTGCGCGCCCCATTTGCGATAATTCGCTGCATTCATCATCAAAGCCTCCTGTTGCCAGTGGCCTGACCTGTTGGTGATCCCAGGGTTCCCGCCTGCCGTCTGTCAGCTCTTAGCTTTGCAAAAGTCTCGGGCCTAATATCGGCGACAGCACCCGTTTTGGGCTTGTTGTCGCCGACAAGGCTTTCAAAAAGCGCCATATACTGTGCGGCACTCTTGTCCCAGGAAAAATTGGCCCGCATGGCTTGTGCCTGAAGCCGTCTGAAAAGTTCTCGGTCACTATAGGCACTGATGGCACGATCGAGCGCCGCGCGTAGATCGTCCTCATTTGCAGGCTCGAATTGAAAGCCTGTTGCCACGCCCGCCTCAATGGCTGCGTCATTTGCATCGATGATGGTTTCCGCTAGCCCGCCAGTGCGGCTGACGATGGGCAGTGCGCCGTATCGCAGGGCGTAAAGCTGTGTCAGGCCGCAGGGTTCGAACCGTGAAGGCTGGATAATGAAGTCTGAGCCCGCCTGAATCATATGCGCCAGACGCTCATCGTAACCGATATGGGCGCAGACCAGTTCAGGATAACGTTTTGCCAGCGCGCGTAAGCTGTCTTCCAGTGCGGTGTCGCCTTCTCCGTGAATCACCAATCTTCCTTTTCTCGCAATGATAAGTGGAACGACCTGAGGGAGGAGGTCGATGCCCTTTTGCCAGGTCAGACGGCTGACCACACCGAAAACAGGGCCTTGGGTCGGGGCGAGGCCAAGGGCCTGAAGCAAGGCATATTTGTTAAGGCTCCGGCGCGTGGCCGTCGCAGCCGTGAAATTTGTAAGAATGTAGGGGTCTGTTGCCGGGTCCCAGACTTCCTGGTCGACACCGTTGACGATGTCACGCAGGTCCTCGCGCCGCGTGGCAAGCACGCCGTGCATACCCATTCCCATTTCCGGTGTCAGAATTTCTCTTGCGTAAGTGGGGCTTACTGTCGTTACGGCCGACGCGGTCGTCAGGCCACCCTTTAAAAACGACAGGTCGCCATAATATTCGAGGCAATCGACGGTACAGAGATGTTGGGGCAACTCAAGCATACCCGCCCGCTCGAGTGGATATTGTCCCTGAAATGCGAGATTGTGAAGGGTGAGGACGGAGGGCACCGCCGCCGCCGACTCCGCGATATAAACGCAGGTCAAGGCCGCGTGCCAGTCATGGGCATGAACAAGATCAGGCTTCCAGTCGTCAATCGCGCCGAGGGCAATTTCCGCCGCCGCCTTGGACAGGACCGCAAAGCGCAGATCATTGTCGGCAAAAGGTTTGCCATTCATGCCATAGGGAGGACCTTCCCTGTCAAACAGGTCTGCCGCTTCAAGAAGCAGAAGCTTGTGACCGTCGGCGTCAAGGGAGTAAACCGATACCGCTTGCTTTAGAATATTGGCGACCAGACACGGCTTCTTGCCGCGGACGAGCGGCGTGAGCCTACGGTAGAGGGGTAGCAATGTACGAACTTCCGCGCCGTGTCTTGCTAGTGCCTCCGGCAGAGCGCCTGCCGCATCGGCCAATCCGCCGGTTTTGACGAATGGAAACATTTCGGCCGTGACGGCAAGAATCCGCATTTGGCGCCTCCAGGGAACGTATTGATCTCAGACTGCGAGGAGCCCGGAAAAAGGTTGGTGCAACCAGCTCGCCTGCCCGGAACAGGGGGACCCTGCCTGTCCTGCTGCTGGCCTTTATGTGTCGTGTCTGTTTTGATGTTGCCTATCGGCCCGTCTGGGTGTTGTCGGAAGAGGAATCTTCTGTGCTCTGACGGCCATTGTCGCCGGGATAGTGATGGCTGCGGTTTTCTTC
The DNA here is from genome assembly GCF_053522725.1 of Agrobacterium sp. 16-172Ci. Classification (NCBI taxonomy): domain Bacteria; kingdom Pseudomonadati; phylum Pseudomonadota; class Alphaproteobacteria; order Hyphomicrobiales; family Rhizobiaceae; genus Agrobacterium; species Agrobacterium sp. 16-172Ci. The sequence goes on along the minus strand of NZ_JBNWBW010000019.1, from coordinate 92,490 downwards.
AGGAATGCAGAGCGTTTTCCTGGTCATGTTACACCTCTCCGGGTACAGGTTCCGTGGAGCGACCCGAACCTTGCTTGCAGAGGTTTGTTCCCGTCCGCCGGCTACGTTTTATCCCGCGCGCAAGTAATTTAGGGATGCACCGAAATGTAAAAACGCCGCAAGCTCCGACGGCGAGGTGCTGGGTCGGGCGACGTCTGCACGGCGTAGAGCAGGGTCGCGTTCCGCCGACATAACAGTGTCGTCCGCTGCCTTAACGATATTGCTGTCGGCGTTTAGGAAAATTCCGGCTACAGGGAAACCTCCAAAGGTAGACGTACGCAAGTGTACAGACGGCGATTGCGACGGCCCTGCGCGCGACAGCCGGGCTCGGGGCCGTTCCGTCAATAGCTCCTCACGAAATATTAAATCTCGGAACTCCCGTGGCGCGGCATGGTTGGTCTAGGGCGCGCCACAGGGTGCGCAAGTGAAAAATCACCATATGAGGAGTGACATATCATGCCAAATCAAGGTGGTACGCACGAACAGCACGTGAAGGCCGGCCAGCAGAGCCACAAGAACAGCGACAAGCGTTCGCAGTCGGCATCGGCCTCCAATAACGACGACAATGGCAAGACCCGCGGTGGCACGCATGAGCAACATGTGAAGGCGGGCCAGCAGAGCCACAAAAACTCCTAACGCTGACAGATTGGGAATCCCCGCGCGCGTCGTGGGGATTTCCTTGTTTTATTCCCTGACGGGACAGGACGTTTCATGACCGCTTTCGATGGCCAGTCTGGAACGACCGCCGAGAGTTGAGGAACTGATCATGACGACCGCAGCAGACGTTCTGGTGGAAACCTTGATCGAATGGAAGGTCGACACGATCTTCGGCCTTCCGGGAGACGGCATCAATGGCGTCATGGAGGCGCTTCGCAAACGTCAGGATGCGATAAGGTTTGTCCAGACCCGACACGAGCAATCCGCCGCCTTCATGGCGACGGCCTATGCCAAATGGACCGGCAGGCTCGGCGTCTGTCTTGCCACTTCGGGTCCCGGTGGCACCAATCTTCTGACCGGTCTTTATGACGCCAAGCTGGACCAGGTTCCTGTCCTCGCAATCACCGGGATGCATATCACGACCTGATCGAAACTTTCACGCAGCAGGACGTCAACCTGACCCGCGTTTTTGAGGATGTCAGCATTTATAACACCGTCGTCAGCGACGCTGCGCATATGGAAAATGTCGCCAGCCTCGCCTGCCGCACGGCGATCGCGCGGCGTGGCGTCGCGCATCTCTCGATAGCAAACGACACGCAGGAAAAGCCAGCCGAGGAAGGACGGTCTCGCCGTAATCTGCCCAGGCATGTTCCGAATGACTGGTTCGCGTATCGTCCGAAACCCGCTGACGAACTCATCCACGAGGCGGCATCCTTGCTCAATCGTGGCAGCAGGGTTGCGATACTTGCCGGACGCGGTGTCCTTGGCGCTGAGAAAGAATTGAAGCGAACCGCCGAACTGCTTGGCGCGCCGGTGGCGAAAGCTCTTCTGGGCAAGACGGTCATGGATGATGACGACCCATTCACCACCGGCGGAATTGGCATTCTGGGAACCGCCGCCTCCCAGGACATCATGAAAAATTGCGATACCCTGCTTATCGTGGGGTCGACATTTCCTTACATCGAATTTTATCCGGATCCAAACACCGTCAAGGCGGTTCAGATCGATCTTGACCCGCAGCGCATCGGACTTCGGCATCCCGTGCAGTGTGGCTTGGTGGGTGACGCAGGTGACATACTGAACCGGTTGAATTCCCTGCTGGAGAAAAAGAGCGACCGGAGTTTTCTGGAAGCCGCGCGGAAAGGGATGCACACCTGGCGCGAACAGATGGACGCCCTGACATCGGAGCAATCAACACAGTTGAAACCGCAGCCAGTGGTGCGTGCCTTCGGCAGGCGTATCGATGGAGACGGAATGCTTGTGACCGATTCCGGTCAGAACACGGAACTGGCTGCGCGTCACATCGACCTGAAAACCAGTAACGCCTTTGCCGTTTCGGGTGCACTCGCCTCGATGGCCTCCGGCTTGCCCTACGCCATTGCCGCCGGATTGGCCTATTCCGGCCGTAACGTATATGCGGTTGTGGGCGATGGCGGACTTGCCATGCAACTCGGCGAATTCTCCACCGCCGTCCGGCATCGGTTGCCTCTGAAGATTCTGGTTATCTGCAATGGGATGCTGAATCAGATTGCATGGGAAAAGATGATGTTCCTCGGCCATCCGCAATTCGCCTGCGAACTCGCACCGATAGACTTTGCCCGGGCGGCCGATGCAATGGGCGGAAAGGGTTTTACGATTTCCGGGTTTGGCGAGATAGAACCGGTCCTTGACGCGGCGTTCGCCGAGGATGGCCCTGTTATCATCCAGTCGATTGTCGATAAATACGAGCCGATGATGCCGCCGAAAATGCCGGGCGACTATGCGGCGAACTTCAAGAAAGCGCTGCCCGATACGCCGGGGCATCGGCAGATAGAAGAGAATATGGCGCGCGAGCCGCTGCGGACAATGATGCTTGGAGAAGGTCTGCCAGAGGCTGACCCAGGATAACTGGCGCCATACCGGCTGTCCGACGCGACAGAGACATGGTGGAGCAATCATCTCTGCGCGCTGCCAAACGACAGACACTTCAGACCCATTCCGTCAAACGGAGTCTGCAGCCTGCTGAGTGACAAATGGATTGTGCCGGTTCTTTGGCGTCGTTCTCTCGCGGAAGATCATCGGCTCCGCTTTTGAAAAGAGGTCGGTGAGGTCACCCAGCGCATGCTGACGCTCACACGGAGCTTTGCGCGCCCTTGAGGAATTTAACCTCTGGTTCACGACAATCTGGACACCATCAGAGCAAGCCGGCGCGCTTACGATCGGGCGGAGTTGTAAATCCAAGTGACTAATCTTCCGCTATCGGACTTTTGTAATGACAGTGGCGTTGGTTCGGGTTCCTTTCAACCGCGTGGCTGTGAAATGGTGCGTCGGGGTGCGTATCTCTTCAAGACTTTTGTCCGGCTGCAAAGCAGACAAAGCGATGGCGCCGCGCAGACGTGAATCAACCCGCTACCTTTCGGAGCGATTTCTCAATCTCTCCTCCGCAATAAGCGTTGCCGTATTCCTCGAAACTTTTATCGTTCAAGGCGGCCAGCGAAGTTGTGGCTACCACTCTTCTGGAAAGGCCCCAGATTGTAGGTGACGTATCCTCAATGATGCCCTGAATGACAGGGAACCGGTCGGCGACCGTAGTCCAAAGGATTGCAGTCGCTATATCTGCTACGCCAATCTTTTCTGTTCCGAGCATAAAGCCGGAAGTAGGGCTCAAGCCGTTTCGTGCCCCGGTATCCGCGAAAATACGGATCCATTTTTGCAGGCGTGGGACGAACTCTTCCCATTTTTCAGGTGCCCACATTTCGCGCCCGCCGTTGAGAGTCAACTCATCAAGGACATCGTTGGCATCGTTAACGATCTTGGCGCTGCGTGCGCGGCCCTCAATAGTTGTCGGCAACATCTCCAGCCGTTCACCCAGGTAGATGGCGATCGCCGGCATCTGGGAGATCGCAAAATTGCGCTCACGGTCAATCAGAACCGGTGGCCCCATGAAGGCAACCGGCTGCTTTTCCACCGCACAATCCATAATATTTTCAATCGCATCGGCATCGTGTTCATCCCAGGAGTACCCACAATGGGCCAGAATTCCGCGGATGAACTGACCTCGAAAAGGAACTGGCCAGTAATAAAGGGCGAAGTTTTTCATGCCTTCCTCCATTGGTCATGCAAACATCGAACGGCGTTGGTTGTTACCAGTTCCCCGACGTGCACTAAGAGTAAAAATGGAACTCAAGGAATGCTCTGACGCTTTGACGGCTTCCATGGCGCAGCAAGAGTTGTTTTTGGACGTAAGGCCCTGTTATTTACGGTTTCCTCGCTAAAAACAGAACACCCTGCGGGGTAATCATCTAACCTCCACACGAACGCTATGCTCAGTCTCTTCAGGCCGCCGTTTTTCCGCAGGCTGAGCGTTCACTCCCCCATCACCACTCCCTCGCGTCGTGGGTCGGCGCTGCCGGCCAAGCCTTCGGCGGTGATTTCGACAGCATGCAGACCGGAATTCATCTCACCCGGTTTCACCTCGTAACCCAGCGCCTTCAGCGGACCGACCAGTTCTTCCGCGCTGGTGCCGGCCTCGATGTCATAGGTGCCGAACCGGTTGATGAGATGCGGCTGGGCGACGATCACTTCCACCGGCATGCCCCAGTCGATATAGGCGATCAGCGCCTGCGCCACATAGCCGATGATCTGGCTTCCTCCGGGCGAACCAATGGCGAGCAGCGGTTTTCCATCCTTCATTACGATAGTGGGAGCCATGGAGGAGCGCGGTCGTTTACCGGGTTCGACGCGGTTGGCAATCGGCAGACCGCCGTCATGCGTCTTGAAGGAAAAGTCCGTCAACTCGTTGTTCAGCAGGAAGCCATTAGTCATCAGACGCGAGCCGAAGCCGCTTTCGATCGTTGTCGTCATCGAGACCACGTTGCCGTCCTTGTCGACGATGACGAAATGGCTCGTCGACGGCAACTCAAGCGCGGCATCCCGGCCGAAAAGCAGCGCGTGGTCCCATTCCGGCTCACCGGCATTGACCGCGTCTTTGGCCAGCGCCTTGTCGCCGTCGAGCAGCTTTGCCCTCTCCCCTAGATAGGTCTTGTCCAGCATGCCCTTGACCGGTAGCGGCACGAAATCGATGTCAGCGACGTAACGCTCGCGGTCGGCGAAGGCGAGACGCTGCGCGTCGCCGATAATGCGCCAGCTTTCGACATTTTTCGGCCCCAGCGATCTAAGATCGAAATTCTCCGCCATGCCGAGCATCTGGCCGATGGCGATGCCGCCTGACGATGGCGGTCCCATGCCGCAAACGTCAAGTGCACGATAGACAAAGCAGACTGGCTCGCGCTCGATGACGCGATAGTTGGAAAGATCGGAAAGCGATAGCACGCCAGGATTGTCGGCTGCCTCGCGCACGGTCTTGACGATCGCCTCGGCAATTTTCCCCTTGTAAAAGGCATCGGCGCTGCCCTTGGCGATCGCTGCAAGCGTCTCGGCATAGGCCGGGTTCTTCAACGGAGCACCGGCCTGCAGCGCGGCCCCGGAGGTGTCGAAGAAATAGGACCGTGCCTCTGGATATGTCTTCAGCCGGTCACCCTCTGATGCGATCAGAGAGGCAAGGCGCGGCGACACCTGAAAACCTTCGGTCGCCAGCGTTTCCGCCGGCTTCAGCAGGCTTGCCCATTCCGCCTTTCCATAGCGTTTGTGAGCTTCCTCCAGAAGTCGCACCGTTCCCGGCGTGCCAACGGAACGACCGCCGATGACTGCGTTCATGAATTTAAGCGGCTGACCTTTGTCATCCAGGAAGAGCTTTGGCGTGGCTTCCATCGGTGCCGTCTCCCGGCCGTCCAACGTCGTCAGCCTGCCGCTTTTAGCGTGGTAATAGACGAGGAAGGCGCCGCCGCCGAGACCGGAACTTTGCGGTTCAACGAGGCCCAGCACAGTCTGCACCGCCACCATCGCATCTATGGCGTTGCCGCCTGCGGCGATCACGTCGCGTCCCGCTTTGGTCGCGAGCGGATTGGCTGCGGCGACCATGAAGTTCTTCGACTCGACACGTTTGGCGGTGGCAAGCCCGGTTGCCTTTTCCGGCGCCACCGTGTCGGACGCCTGCTGGGCGGAGGCGATTGCGGTGGAAAACATCAAGGCAACAACAGCCTCACAGAAAAATCTCATTTTCATCGGCCTCATCCTTCAGAGCGGCGCAAACCATGAATGTGAGAAGGGCAAATCTCGCAGGGCGCTTAAGATCAACTCTCGGGCGACTGCCCTTCCCGGTCAAACATTCGATTTTAATGGCAGTGTAATCAGCCAATCTGGAACGACGATCTGCCGGGCGCCGTTCAGCGTTCAAGTTCGTAAGAAAACACAACAGCCTCCGGGTTGGCCAGAATATTCGGCGCTAATGGAATGCAGCAAGCTCCCGCAAGTCCCAGTGTATTCTCACTAAAGCCCTGTGTCAGGCCTTCACCCCGTGCAGGATGAGGCGCTATCCCTTTATACCGCTTGCCGCGATACTGGAGATAAACAGCCTCTGCAGGCAGAGATAAAAGATCAGCACCGGCAGCGTGATGATGGTGAGATAGGCCATCACCTCACCCCAGGGTGTGTTGAGCTGGAAGAAATATTGCAGCCCCACCATCACCGGCCTGTAGGCCTCGGACTGGGTAACGAGAAGCGGCCATAGATATTGCTGGCTGTACATGACGAGAAACTTCAGGATCGCAGCCGTTGCGATGACCGGGCCGCTAAGCGGCATCACCACCTGCGCGTAAATCCGCAGCCAGCCGGCCCCGTCGATGCGCGCCGCCTCCAGCAACTCCTTTGGCAGATCCTTGAAATATTGCACGAAAAGGAAAATCGTCAGCCCGTCTGCGATCCATGGGATGATCTGCACATGCCACGAATTGAGCCATCCCCAGGTAAACCCGTTGCTGCCGATCCATGGCAGATTGTTGACTTCGAGCAGCAGAGGCACGGCAATGGTTTCAAAGGGAATGATGAGCGTGGCGAGGATGACCGAAAAGAGAATATCCTTTCCGCGCCAGTTCAAAAAGGTGAAGGCGAATGCGGCAAGCGAGCCAAGCAGCAGGGCGAGAAACACGGTAACGGCCGTTACCAGAACCGAGTTGAATATGAAGGTCGCAATCGGCGCCCGGGCGAAAGCCGCGGTGTAGTTTTCAAGCGACAGATCTCCAACCGGCAGGAAAGCGCGTATCGAGGTCGCATCACTGAGCAGCTGGTCGTTCGGTTTCAGCGACGAGAAGCCCATGAACAAGAGAGGCAAAATGAAGATCGCCGCGAAAGCGAGCATGAGTAGATAGTTGCCGATGAGAAAAGCGAGGCTCTTGCGTTGTCCGGCCTGCATCATTGCTTCTCCCTTGTCAGGTATCGTTGGGTCAGTGAGATGCACAGGACAAGCAGGAAGAGGACGACCGAGATTGCCGAACCTGCCGCGATGTCCTGTTGTCGGTATCCCCGCTCAACCGCCTGATAGACGATGCTTTGTGTCGAATCGCGGGGGCCGCCCTTGGTCATCACATCGATCTGCGCAAAAAGGGCAAAAGCCTGCATGGTGATGACGATGATAATTAGCACGGCCGTGTTGCGCAGCAGCGGCCAGGTTATCATGCTGAACTTTTGCCAGCGGCTCGCGCCTTCGATATCGGCTGCCTCGTAAAGATCCGGAGAGATTGTTTGCAGGCCGGAAAGCCATATGACCATGTGAAAACCGACCCCCTGCCAGACGGACATGACCAGAATGGCCCACAGGGCGGTATCGGTTCTGCCCAGCCAGTCGACTGGCTGGAACAGCCCGAAGCTCATGTAACTCAAAAGGCTGTTCAGGAGCCCGTTATCCGCCGCATAAATAAACCGCCAGAGCAACGCCACCACCACAACCGACAGCACGACGGGCATGAAGTAGACCGCGCGGAAAATCGTGACGCCGGGAATCTTCTGGTTCACCAACAGGGCAAGAAACAACGCCAGCGCCGCCTGAACCGGGGCAACGACCGCCACGAAGGAAAGCGTGTTGACGAGCGCTGTCAAAAACACGACGTCGCGCGCCAGAATGACGATCTGGTTCTCACCCCAGCTGAAGCTCTTATATTCCCGCATCCCGTCCAGATGGGGATATTCTGGATTGTTGCGGGTGAAAGTGCGAATTCGCGGATAGGAGGTTGCGCCATCCGCATCCTGCTTGAGGCTCCCATCCGCCTCCCTTTCCGGCTCAAGCTTCAACACGCCGATACCCAGCAGCCGGGTGTAATTTTCAACGCCGACAAACTCGGTCGGATTGGGAGATGTCAGCCGCTGGTTGGTGAAGGAAAACCCGAGCCCCAGCAGAAAGGGCGTGATCAGGAATAGCCCGATCAGCGCCATCGCCGGTGCGGCCATGAACCAGCCCGTAAAGCTGTCCCGGGTCAATTTTCCCTTTGAAGACAAGAGCGCCATCGACAACCTTCCCCTATTTGGGTTGGTAACCGGAATTGCGTTCTATGTTGTTGTTTATCTCGTCGGCCGCGTTGTCCAGCGTATCGGCGACATCCGCGCCATTGGCAATGTCAGACACCGCTTTCGAAAACACCGGCGAGATGAAGGCGTAAGCCGGCGTCACCGGGCGCAACGTTCCCTGACGCTTGGAGAGCTCGAAGAAAACTTCGAGCGGGCCGCCCTGTTTATAGTTCTCCGTCATCTGGGCTGCCGAAGACGTGGCCGGGATCAGGCCGATCGCATCGGAGAACTGCGCGAGATATTTGTCCTGTATGGCGAACTCGATGAAGGCGGATGCGCCTTCGGGATGCTTGCTGGTGGCCGATACACCAAACTGCCAGGATCCCGCACCTATCTTCGGACCGTTTCCGAAATCAGGGGCAGGCAGGAACAGCAGGTCGTCTCCATATTTCTCCAGAGCCTTCACCGCAACCCAGTTGCCCATCCATTGCAGCGCGTGACGGCCTTCCAGAAAGCCGGTTTCATGGTCGGCAGGCGATTGCGATGTTCCGGGTGCCAGTTTTTTCTGGAACAGGGACTGCCACCATTCTCCGAACTTGATGGCATTGTCTCCGTTAAGGGCGTTCTCGGCGGTTTGATAATTTTCCTTGTCGATCAGGCTTCCGCCGAAGCTTTCCAGAAATGGGCTGAAGGCATAGCTGTACCATTCGGTTTTATCGGCCATACCGAGGTCGATCGCATATTCGAACTTGCCGCTGGCCGCGAGCTTTTCGAGCGCGGCATTAAATTCCTCGCCGCTCCACGGCCGGTCCAGCGTTGGAATGCGAATGCCATTTTCATCGAGAACCGATTTGCGGGCAAAGACCGCGACAGCCGCGTCCCACAGGCCGACCGAATAGAGCTTGTCTCCCCACTTTCCCACCGCGCCGGGCAGGAAATTGGCAAGCTTTGCCTCGTCGATCTGCAGTGGCTGCAGATAACCGGACCAGGCCCAGTTCGGCATGTTCGGGCCGTCGACATCCAGAATGTCTGGCAGCTTGTTGGAGAGCGCGGCGGCGGTGACGGATTCGTTATAGGCGGTTTGGGGAAATTCCTGAAGCGAGACCCGCCAGTCCGATTGGGACGAATTGAAGTCCTCGATGATGCCGGCCAGAATCTTGCGTTCTTCCACATTGCCCGCGCCGTGATACCACATGGTCAGGTCGGTCTGCGCCAGTGCCACAGTGGAAAAAAGCGTCGTCAAGGCAGCGGCTGCCCCCACAAAAATGGCTTTGGTGATCATAGATTGTCCTCCTCCTGAAGAAGAGTAACTTCAACATCTACCGATTGTTCCGCAGAAAATTTGCGTTCTGGCGCTGCACCTTCTCAAGAACGCGACCAGAAGAAGCGTTCGAAAAATAAACAGCACGGAGAAGTGAAGGAGCCGAGCGAAAGCGTTTCGGGGGCAGGCCGGGCCCTCGAAAAAAGCCAGCCCTGAGCGAAGTCCACGCCGTGTTCCCGCAGATACGCTGCCTGCTCCTCCGTCTCGATACCGTCGCAGAGGGTCAACAGGCCAAGTTCACGCGCCATTCCGGTAATATGCAGCGTAACGGTGCTGGTTGCGGATTTCCTGCCAGTCGTGTCGACGAAGGACTTGTCGATCTTCAGGGCATCCATGGGGAGCCCCTGCCAATATTGAAGGCTGGAATAGCCGGTGCCGAAATCGTCTATCGCGATGGAATGTCCCGCCTTGCGCGGGCTCATTGCTTTGGCGTTTATCCTCAGATCCCGGACCCATCAAGCTCCCGGGCATCGTCACCTTCCCAGGGAGCGGGCATCGCAAGGCCATCGGTATTGGCTGAGGGCATAGGCATCCAGCACTTCAATTCCGGCTCCGAGTATTCGATGATCCGCCCTGGCGACGAGTCTGAGGCACGCCAGCCTTCTGAACCGTACTGGTCGCCCTTCGACCAGTACGCAAGGTCAACTTGGGATGGCCCTTGTTCGGACGGACGTATCGTGATGAGAATCCGATCTCCGTTTTTCGGCGCGCTTGCCATATGGCGCCATCGGTGTGGTTGATCCATCATTTCCCCCATCGTTCAGGCATTCAAGTCTCGCCTCACCGTCCAAGAGGGTCAACTCAAACTTTGTATGACCCTGTATCGATCCGACGGAATTCGACGTCCCTGCAATGAATTTGCCCGTTAACGTTTCTCTCCAGAATCTCGAAAAGAAAGGGAAACCCAAGCATGGCGGGTCTCCTCATAACGCTCTGAGTTGGTTCCATAGCGCTTGCATCTTCAAAACAGCCCAAGGCGATGGCGACGAGATTGGGCCGAAATTCCGGTATCCAATAGACGGTCGATCCACAGACGGGGCAGAAGCGGAACTCCAGGCTCTTCCCGCTATCTCCGGGCCGCATGTAGGTTTGGTATTCTCCCGACGCAGTAACTTGATCGGCTTCATAAAATACCGCGACACCGAACGCTGAGCCGGTACGATGCTGGCACGCACGGCAGTGACAAACGGAGACCTTGCGGGGTTCTGCGTTTGTCACGACAGTTAGCTGACGACATGAGCAATGGGCCAAGCGCAAACTGTTGCTCCCAGTTCTAAATCCCCGAAATATGGCTTTCGAGGCCCCTCCACCACTCACCGGCAGGAACCGCCCCTCCGGATCTCAGGCTTCGACAGCTTCGCTGACATCATCCAGAAGAAAATGCACGATCACATAGCGTGTCGTGTATTTCTGACCGCTATCGGAGACGCTTTCGATGCTGCCGCCGTCGGAAGGGTGCCATTTCTGGTAGTGGGGGTTGTTGGCGATCAGCGTAATCGCCTTGTCAGAGAACCTGCCGTTCAGCCGGTAGCGGGCCTCTGCGAGATGCCAGATATTTTCAAAATCCTGCTGGCTGATCCGGGCTTTCAAGGCCTTTCTGGATATTGTTTTTCCGGGCGAACCATCGTCATGCGCCGTCGATGGAATATGTAGGTCAACCTCTTCTGCACCGTCCAGCAGAAACGCAAATTCGTCTGGCCACATCCGTCTCACGTATCGCTCCTCCCAAAGCTTACCGTCATACAGCGCGATCATGATAGCGCCTCCGCCGCGAGAGGCAATGGCGGATATGCACCTGTGTTTCCCTCGCGCGCCCACAATCGATGTCGCGAGTTCGAATAGCTGGAACTTGAAATTGGCCGGGAGATCGTGCTTGTTCACGGTCAGCAGGGCACGTGCGTGTCCCCGCCGGCCAACGAACTGCATCGAGGAGTAAGGCATGAAGAAGCTCATCAACGATCCAGCCACCGTTGTGCGGGACATGCTCGAAGGCGTGGTGGCCCTCAGCCCCGCGACGGTCCTGCTTGCGGATGAGAATGTCGTTATCCGGTCTGGCCTTCAGGCCCCTGAAAAGCGCAGGGTGGCGGTGCTGTCGGGCGGGGGCAGTGGCCATGAGCCAGCCCATGCGGGTTATGTCGGCGCGGGCATGCTGACCGTTGCGGTGGCAGGCGATGTCTTCACCTCGCCAAGCACCGATGCGGTTCTTGCCGGGATCAGGGCTGCGGCCGGACCCGCCGGCGCTCTGGTTATCGTCAAGAACTACACGGGCGACCGGCTGAATTTCGGATTGGCGGCCGAACTGGCGCGGGCTGAAGGAATTCCGGTCGAGATCGTGGTCGTCGCCGATGATGTCGCCTTGAAGGACACAGTTCCCGACGACCGCCGCCGGGGTATTGCAGGCACAGTGCTCGTTCACAAGCTCGCCGGCGCGGCCGCGGAGCAAGGACTTCCCCTTCAAGAGGTGGCTCGCATCGCCCGGGAAGCCGCCGAAAAATTGTCCTCCATGGGAATATCGCTGGGCTCCTGCACGCTCCCTGCCGTCGGCAGACCGGGCTTCGTCCTTGGCGACGCTGAAATCGAAGTCGGGCTCGGCATCCATGGCGAACAGGGCGTCCGGCGGATGTCCATCGCATCGGCGGACGAGCTTGTGAAGCTGGTCCTCGAGACGATCGAAGCCGATGGCGGGCTGAAGAGCGGAGACCGGGTTGCGCTTCTGGTCAACGGACTGGGATCGACGCCGCCAATGGAACTTGCGGTCGTGGCGCGATCCGCCATCACACGCCTGGAAGCAAAGGGCGTCGTGGTCGAACGGGCATGGGCCGGTACCTTCCTCTCCGCCCTCGATATGCCCGGCTTTTCTTTGTCGGTCATGCATGTGGACGACGCAATGCTCAACCTCATCGATGCGCCGACCGACGCCGGCGCATGGCCGCGCGGCGGTGCGGTGAACCGCAACCGCGTCTTGCCTTCGGCAGGTGTCGAGAAGAGCGTGACTGCGGAAATCGAAATAACAGCAGCCGGTGAACGACTGCGTTCCGCGGCGGAGCGGGTCGCCCGAGCCCTGATCGCTGCAGAGCCTAAACTGACGCAGCTCGACAGTGTTACGGGCGACGGTGACCTTGGGACAAGCATGGTGCGAGGCGCCGAAGCAATATTGGCGCTGCCGGGGGAGAGCTTCGCAGATGTGTCCGGTGGCTTGATGGCGATGGCGAATGCGATGCGGAAGGCAATCGGCGGAAGCTCGGGCCCCTTTTACGCCACGGGCCTGATGCGCGCTTCGCGCCATCTTGCCGGGATCGAAAAGCCGACGGACCAACAGATGGCGGAGGCGTTCGTGGCTGCCGTTCTTGCCGTCTCGGAACTCGGTGGTGCGAGACCGGGGGACCGTACGATGATAGATGCGCTTAATCCGGCGGCGGAAACGTTCCGGGACAAGCTCGCAGCCGGAGCTTTGACCGACGAGGCCTGGCGATCCGCCTCGGCGGCAGGCATCGCAGGCGCCGAGGCGACCGCGTCTATGAAGCCGCGGCTCGGGCGCGCGAGCTATCTTGGCGAGCGAGCTATAGGACATCCCGATGCGGGAGCTGTCGCCGTCAGCATCTGGCTTGAAGCAATCGGGAACGATTAGCGCCGATGGGCGGCGGGCCTGATGAGAAAGCGGGTTACCGCCGTGGCCGCGAAGCTCAGATGCGCCGCGCCTTGATGGTGTTCATGACGAAGCTGGTCTCAATGGTCTCGACGCATTTCAGCTTTGCAATCTTGTCCTTGATGAAACGCTCGTAATCCTCCAGCCCACCGCACATGACCTTGAGCATGTAGTCCCTCGGACCCGTGACGAGATGACATTCGAGAACCTCGTCCCAGTCAAGCACGGCCGCCTCGAACATCCGGATTTCGTCATCGTGCTGGCGGCTGAGGCGGACGGACGCAAGGGCGGTCATGGTCCATCCCTCGATTGCCGGATTGATGATCGCGGAGTACCCTTTGATGGCGCCCATCTCTTCCAGGCGTCGAAGCCGCCGCAGGCACGCCGATGCCGACAGTCCGACCCGCTCGGCAAGTTCGTTGTTGGTGATCCGCGCATCGGCAGACAATTCCTTGAGTATCCGCCTGTCGATCGGGTCTGCAATTTTTTGCGACATAAATGACCGTTCTCCGCAATATATTGCTTCATGAGATAACTTGACGCTTCAGAATGCAAGGTATTTTGGTTTCACTGCGTGTAACCTGCGGGTAGTTCAACGCCAGCTCAGGGATCATCGGAAATGACCGCGCCGCATCCGTCCAAAACCCATATCGGCAACCACGCTCTCCATCCTGAAACCCAGATGCTCAATTACGGTTATGATCCGGAATTGTCGGAGGGCGCCGTCAAGCCTCCCGTGTTCCTGACATCGACCTTCGTTTTCAAATCGGCGGAAGACGGGCGCGACTTCTTCGACTACGTCTCCGGCCGCAAGGAGCCGCCGGAGGGCAGGGGCGCGGGCCTCGTCTATTCGCGCTTCAACCATCCGAACAGCGAAATCGTCGAGGATCGTCTTGCCGTTTATGAGCGCACCGAGAGCTGTGCGCTGTTCTCCTCGGGCATGTCCGCCATTTCGACGACACTTTTCGCCTTCGTGCGACCCGGTGACACCGTGCTCCATTCCCAGCCGCTGTATGGCGGCACGGAGACGCTGCTGGCCAAGACCTTCCATAATTTCGGCGTCTCGGCAGTGGGTTTCGCCGATGGTGTCAGCGAAACCTCGGTGATGGCTGCCGCAGAAGAGGCGATGACGAAAGGCAGGGTCTCCGTCATCCTCATCGAGACCCCCGCCAATCCGACAAACAGCATTGTCGATATTTCGATGATGAGCCGGGTCGCCGATGTGATCAGCGAAAGGCAGGGGCACAGGCCAATCATCGCCTGCGATAATACGCTTCTCGGCCCGGTGTTCCAGCGGCCCATCGAATACGGTGCGGACATCTCGCTCTATTCGTTGACGAAGTATGTTGGCGGGCATTCCGACCTCATTGCCGGGGCAGCGCTCGGCCGGAAGGATGTCATGAAACAGGTGAAGGCATTGCGTGGAGCAATCGGCACGCAGCTCGATCCGCATTCGTGCTGGATGCTCGGACGTTCCCTTGAGACGCTGCAGATCCGGATGGAGCGGGCGGACAGCAACGCCAGGGTGGTGGCGGAATTCCTGAATACGCACCCCAAGGTCGAGAAAATCCATTACCTGCCGTTCAGCGATCCGGCGTCCGCGGTTGGCAGGGTATTCGCTGCTCAATGCTCCGGCGCGGGATCGACCTTCTCGTTCGACATCGTCGGCGGGCAGGCCGCATCTTTCAAATTTCTCAATGCGCTCAACATATTCAAACTCGCGGTAAGCCTCGGCGGCACGGAGTCTCTTGCGTCTCACCCTGCAACGATGACGCATTCGGGAGTTCCTGCCGATGTCCGCCAGCGCATCGGTGTGCTGGATTCCACGATCCGGCTGTCAATCGGCATAGAACATCCCGACGATCTTGTCGCCGACCTGACCCTTGCCCTGGATCAGGCCTGACGAAAACGGGAACGCCGTTTACCCCACGCGCCACAGAAATGATTGAAGGCTGCCCTCAGGTTGCAAACCTGGATAGGGTCACTCACGGTCGCGTCGCGCGGCTCGCTTTCCAACGTCGCCGATTTGCGGCATTAAGTGTTGTGAAGTGAAGTGTGCAAGATGAATGTGTCGGGGGGCGCATGAAACTCAGGAGCCAGATTCTCGCATTGGCCATCGGGCCTCTCGTTCTTGCGATTATCGTCATCACAGCGCTGATCACGTGGCAGTCCATGACGCTGGCGCGCACGAGCATCGATGCGTTCGAACGAAACATGCTCGCGGCAAAGGAGGCTGAACTCCTTAACCTCACCAATCTTGCCCTTTCGGCGATCCGCTCGGTCTATGACAAGGCAGGACCTGATGACGAGGCCGCGAAGGAAGAGGTCAAGCGCATCCTGACCGGTCTCGACTACGGCACTGACGGCTATTTCTTCGTCTATGACTATGACGGGCTGAACGTGGTCCATCCGCGACAGAATTTCCGTCCGGGGAACAACTGGCTGGATCTCCACGATCCCGATGGCAACCGGGTGATCTACGATCTGATCGTCGAGGCGAAAAAGGGGGGAGGGCTGGTCCAGTACAAGTGGGAAAAGCCTTCCACCAAAAAAATGGCCGACAAGCTTTCTTTTGCCGCCGGCCTCGACAAATGGCGCTGGATGATCGGTACCGGCGTTTACCTCGACGACGTTTTTGCGACGACGGCAGCGGCGAAGGAGGAGTTGCGGCATTCGATCACCTGGAACTTCCTGATCGTCGCCCTGTTTGCGGTTCCCGCCGTATTGCTGGTGTTTGCCACCTGCATGCTGCTCAATCTGCGCCAGCAGCGGCTGGCGGATGGTCGGCTCAAGGAATTGATGCAAAGGATCATCGATACCCAGGAGGAGGAGCGTCTGCGCATTGCCCGGGAGCTGCATGACGGCATTTCCCAAAATCTCGTCGGCGTGCGTTTTGCGATCGATCTCGCGCGGCGCAAGGTCACGCCGGATAATGTCCGCGCTGTTGAGGCAATCGGCAAAGGCGCCATTGCGCTGAACGAAGCGATCAAGGAAGTCCGCCGCATCTCCCACGATCTTCGCCCGCGTGTCCTCGACGATCTGGGGCTGACGGCGGCTCTGGAATCCCTCATCTCGAGTTTTTCCGAACGCACGGGAATAGCGGCGACGCTTGAATCCGTGACCTTCAAGCATATGCTTGTCCCGGAGGCACGGGTTGCGCTTTACCGTGTCGCGCAGGAGGCGCTGACCAATATCGAGCGCCATGCCGGCGCGACGCAGGTCGCCATCCGGTTCTCCAGTCGCGATGAACGGGTCCAGATGGATGTCAGCGACAATGGCCGCGGCTTTCCGGCCGTTCGGACGGAAAACGGGATGCCGGCGAGCAAGGGGCTCGGTTTGAGAAACATGCAGGAACGCATGACGCATTTCGGGGGCAGGCTGGATGTCGAAAGCTCGGCAAAGGGAACCGTTCTGCGGGCGGTGCTGCCCATCACCGCCATGAAGGATCGCAATGGCGGCTTGCAGGAGGCCGCCGAGTGACCGTTCATCCGATCCGTGTGTTGTTGATAGACAACCATCCTCTGGTTCTGGATGGGTTGAGGGCCGTCCTCGAGACTTACGAGCATCTCGCAGTCGTTGGAACCGCCGTGTCCGCCATGGCCGGTATCGACGCGGCTGTCGCCGCGCGGCCCGATGTGGTGCTGATGGATATCAACATGCCGCAGATCAATGGCATCGATGCCCTGGAGCTGTTCAAGGAAAAGCAGCTTTCCGCCCGGGTGCTGATGCTGTCGATGCATGACAGCCGGGAATATATATCGACATCGGTTATGTATGGTGCGGCCGGTTACATTCTGAAGGACGTGGCGACCGAAGAAATAGTCGCCGCAATCGAAACCGTGGCTGCCGGCGGCACCTATTTTTCCTCTGGCGTTCGCGATGTGCTGATGGAAGGGTCTTCCGGCAGGCTGAAGGCGCTGACGACACGCGAGCAGGAAGTTCTGCTGCTGATCGCGCGCGGAAAGAGCAATCGCGACGCTGCCCTGGCGCTCGACATCGCCGAGCGCACGATGGAAACCCATCGCAAGAACATCAAGAGGAAACTGGATATAGCGACGACCGCCGGTCTCATCCGCTATGCGATCGATAACGGGCTTATCAAAGAATAGCCGCCAAAGGGTTGAGGCCCCGGAATGTCGCCATTCGGGGGCCTCAGTAAAGTCTATGTCGGCTTATTTGCCGGCCGTCTGCATGGCATAGCCGTAGCTGTCATAGGTATATTCGGCGACGCGGAACCATTCGAAGCTCTCGTCGCGGAACTTCTTCCAGCCCGGATAGATCTTGGCCCATGCGGGATGCTTCTGCGTGTACTCGTCATAAAGCTCGAAGGTCGCCTTGTAGGCGGCGTCGAGCACATCGCGGGGCAGCGGGCGAAGCTGCGTGCCCGTGGAAACCAGCGAGCGGATCGCATCCTTGTTCTTGACGTCGTACAGCGCCTGCATGTTGATGTTGGCGGCCTTGCAGGCGGTGTCGAGCGCTGCCTTGTATTCATCAGGCAATGCTGCGTACTGGTCCTTGTTGACGAAGAAGTGGATCGTCAGTCCGCCTTCCCAGAATGCGGGATAATAGTAGTATGGCGCGATCTGGTAGAAGCCGAGCTTTTCGTCGTCATAGGGACCGACCCATTCCGCGGCATCAATGGTGCCCCGTTCCAGCGCCGGATAGATGTCGCCGCCCGGAAGCTGCTGCGGCACCGCGCCAAGCTTGGCGAGCACCTGTCCGGCGACGCCGGCAATACGCATCTTGAGGCCCTTGATATCCTCGAGGCTCTTGATCTCCTTGCGATACCAGCCGCCCATCTGGGCGCCCGTTGCTCCACCGGGAATGCCGATGACGCCGTAATCGGAAAGGAATTCGTTGTAAGCCTCGTTGCCGCCGCCGTGGTAGAGCCATGCGTTCTGCTGGCGGGCGTTCAGGCCGAAGGGGATGGTCGAACCGATGGCGAATGTCGGATCTTTCCCGGTGAAATAATAGCCGCAGGTATGGGAAATCTCGACGGTATTGGCTTTTACGGCGTCGATGGCCTGGGCGCCGGGAACGATTTCACCGGCCTGGAAGACCTGGATTTCGAACTTTCCGCCTGTAATCGCCTTCAATGCATTGGCCATGACGACGGCGCCGCCATAGATCGTGTCCAGATTGTTCGGGAAGCCGGACGTGAGACGCCAGCGAACGGTTGGCAAAGACTGGGCTATGGCGGGTGTCGCAAGTGCCGAAGCAGCCGCAGCAGCCCCTGCAAGTACGCCGCCCGACAAGAGTTGTCTGCGACCTGGGTTGACCTTCATAGATTACCTCCTCCTATTGAACGTCAGCGATTTTTGTTGCGGCGGGCGCTTTTGCGCCCGGCCGATTGTCATGGGGTGGCCGGCTTTCCGAAGCTCGGTGCGCTGTTGCCGGGTGCCGAGAAAGGATTGGCGAAGGGATCGGCGTCCGTTCCCGCACTCGGCATGGGAACGTTGATATGGACGGACGAAGGATCCGCCACCTTGGCGCCTGACTTGTAGTGCATCACGATGCCGGGGAAGGCGATGATGATGACGACCATGGTCAGCTGGATGAACAGATAGGGAATGGCGCCCAGGTAGATCTGGGACGAGGTGACCGGCTGGATCGTCTGTCCCGTGATCCGATCCTTGTAGACCCGCGTCGGTGCGACGGATCGCAGGAAGAACAGAGAGAAACCGAAGGGCGGGTGCATGAACGACGTCTGCATGTTGACCGCTAGCATCACGCCAAACCAGATCAGGTCGATGCCAAGCGCATCGGCGACCGGCGCCAGCAGCGGGATGATGATGAAGGCCAGCTCGAAATAATCAAGGAAGAAGGCCAGGAAAAAGACCAGCAGGTTGGCGACGATCAGGAAGCCGATCTCGCCGCCCGGGATCGATGTCATCAGATGCTCGACCCAGACGTGGCCGTTCACGCCATAGAAGGTCAGGGAAAAGACGCGCGCGCCGAGCAGGATGAGCAGCACGAAGGACGACAGCTTCGCCGTGGCGTGCAGCGACTGCTGGATCAGACCGAAATTGAGCTTGCGGTTGGCAAGCGCAAGGGCAAGCGCGCCGACAGCACCCATGGCACCGCCTTCCGTGGGGGTGGCGATCCCAAGGAAGATCGTGCCGAGCACGAGGAATATCAAGACGAGCGGCGGCACCAGCGAGGTGATGACCTTGAGCAGCAGCTTGGTGCCGCGCAGGGTCCGCGCCTCCAACGGCAGGGCCGGGACTTTCGTGGGGCTGATGATCGAGGTCACGATGATATAAAGCGCATAGGCCGCCACGAGCATGAGACCCGGAACGAGCGCGCCCTTGTACATGTCGCCCACCGAACGGCCAAGCTGGTCGGCCAGCACGATCAACACGAGGCTGGGCGGGATGATCTGCGCCAGCGTGCCGGAAGCCGCGATCGTGCCGGCGGCGACCTTGCGGTCATAACCATAGCGCAACATGATGGGAAGCGAGATGAGGCCCATCGAGATAACCGAGGCGGCGACGACGCCGGTGGTGGCGGCCAGAATTGCCCCGACGAAGATCACGGCAAACGCAATGCCGCCGCGGACCGGCCCAAACAGCTGGCCGATTGTGTCCAGCAAATCCTCCGCCATGCCGCTCTTTTCAAGAATGAGCCCCATGAAGGTGAAGAACGGTATCGCCAGCAGCGTTTCGTTCGACATCTGGCCGAATATGCGATCGGGAATGGCCTGGAACAGCGTCGCTGGCAGCAGGCCGAGTTCGATCCCGATGAAGCCGAAGAAAAAGCCGACAAAGGCTAGCGCGAATGCCACGGGATAGCCGAGCAACAGCACGATGATGAGCGCCGCAAACATGATCGGCGCGAGATTTTCCGCAATGAATGCCATTGTTGTTTTTTCCTTCGATCAGAGCATTGCCGCCGCGGCGTCAGCCTCTGCAACGGGATCGGGGATATCGCCGCGCAGGATCGCGACACGCTTGATGAGTTCCGAAACGCCCTGGATGGCGAGAAGGCTGAAGCCAATCGGTATCAGCGCCCAGACGGGCCATTGAATGAGGCCGCCCGTGTTGTTTGAAACCTCACCGGAAGCAAGTTTCTGCAGAAACACCGGCCAGGAGAGATAGACCGTGATGAGGCAGAAAGGCATGAGAAAGAAGATGGTCCCGAGAATGTCGACCCACAGCTGCCCCTTGCGCGGAAGATTTCCGTAGACCAGATCGACCTTCACGTGCTCGTTGTTAAGAAGCGTGTAGGCGGCGGCGATCAGAAACACGGCGGAAAACAAATACCACTGCGATTCAAGCCAGGCGTTGGAGCTCATCGAAAACGCCTTGCGCATGACGGCATTGATGGCGCTGATGAAAATGGCCGCGAGAAGCAGCCAGGAAATGCCTTTGCCAATGGCTGCATTGGCGGCATCGATGGCGCGCGAAACGGCCAGCAGAAACTTCATGATATCCTCCCCGAAAGCGGCCGCGTACTCCTCAATACGTGTGTGACCGCCATAATTCGGGCAGGATAACCATGGGGGCCTGACGCTCAAGGGCGCGCGCCAGCGAATTTCCTGAGACGTACCGAGAACTGGGTATGGGCGAGATCAAAACCCGCACCCGGGCTTAATTTCGCCTCCTGCTGCCGGGCCGAATGCGTGGTTGCATGGTCGGCTGCGATGTCACTGTTTGGCTGCGGTCGCCTCTTTTACCGCCAGCTCCGCCATGGCGAGTGCCGCATCGCGGGTTCTGGCCGCCGCGACAAATCGGCCGTTGTGGCAGAAGCTCGCGCCTTCGACGCCGCAAACCGCTTCCAGATCTTTGTCCGTCAGGCCGGCCCAGGCCGCCGGCAAATCCGCCCGCAGTTCAAAGCCTTCATCCTCGCGGCGGATGCCCGTCAGGCACCAGTCATTGTTGCGTGGGTGAACGACGAACAGCAGATGGTCGGCGCCCGCCTTCTTGATGGCGGGCCGAAACGGCATTCCCATCGGCAGTTCCAGAATATGTCCCTCGCCGGCATCCACGATAGCCCGGCTCACGAGCGCTTCAGCCCGCAATTTCGCGGCGCTGTTGGCAATCTTTGCCTCCACGAAGCTGCGGGCGATGGCCAGCGCCGCGTGGAAACTGCGATTGTCCGCTTCGGGATCTGTCTCGTCGAAAACAGGTTTCAGAGTTTCCAGCAGGACGGGCAGGGTCAGCCCGGCGAGTGCCCCGGCGGTGGAGGGGCTGAGCGCGCCATTGTCGACCAGATCGACCGGCAGCACGAAGCTGGCATCGAAAGAGGCGTGAACGGTTTCGATATGGTCTTCAGGAACGCCAAAGGCGGCGAGATAATCGCGGCCGAAATGCTTCCAGATCAGTCCGAACGAACTATAGGGCTGACCGTCTTCGCGCAACGGTGCACCGCGCTGGTGATGATCGAAGGCGCCCTTCGCCGCGTCATAAACACCGCCGACGTCGTAGACGACGCGGTCTGCGCCAGGTGCGATCCATTCGGGCGCCCTGCTCCGGATCAGGCGTGCCTGCGGGAAAAGCCGGGTCAGCACGACGCTCGACAGCAGTTCGTCGGCATGGAAGCCACCGGAATGGGTAACGAGGAAGTCCGGGATCATGTCAGGATGCGCCTTGTTGCTTGCGGAAGCTCCGCCTGGGAGTGGCACCTGATACCCTTTGCCGGACGGCATCTCAACCCGCCATTCGCAATGGAGGCTAAAAGCAACGATATGCTGGACGTCGTGATCCGAAGGAAAGGCGGTTTGTCACCGCGTTTCAAGCCGTCTTCAGGATCCACAGGTTGGGTGCCGACCGGTCATTCCCGCTCGTTTTCCAGCGGTCAAAGGCGGCGCGTCCGAGAATGGCGACGGAGGTGTCCTCATGGATGTCGTCGCTTGCCTCGGCAAGATATCCTGCCCTGTTGAGGTCCGCCGTGACCTGCGCGGTCACGTCATCCTGTCCAAGCGGAAAACGCCCGACTGTCACGATGCCCAATTGCGGCTCGCCGCGCACCACCACCTTGCCGGTTTCGGTGAACCGCACCTATCCCGTTTCATGAAGAGCCGATCTGAGCTTTCGGCAGGCGCGGCGATGAGATTGTGAGGGGCAGCGCTGTTGCGACCACCGGCACGATCAGTGCGGACCATGCTGCCCCGTAGCCGAGATGATCGACCAGAAGGCCGAATATATAGGGGCCGATTGCCATGACACCCAGGCAGATCGTGGAAGCGAAGGCAATCGTCGACGCTATCGAACCTTTCGGTGCGCTTTCGGCGATCTGCAAAAGATAAAGTGGAAACCACCCGATACCGAATATTCCCAGCACGACAAGCACGACGAGGATAAACGGCGTCGGAACGCCGATGGGCAGTGCCGCGAGGATTGCGGCAGCGCCTGCGGCAATGACGGATACCAGGCCGAAGGATTGCGTACGAAGGCCGGGCCGGAAACGGTCGCTGAGCCATGGCAGCAAAATCCGGCCGGGAATGCCCGCAAACTGCGTTGCGGCAAACATGGACGATGCGGCAAAAAGGCCTAGCCCCAATCCATCCGCCATGAAGCCGATGACGTGTGCGGTGAGGGTGAATTGAAACGCGGACATGGCTATACCAAGCCGTAATACGGGCCAGAAGCTCGAATTCTGCCCGACCTCGCGGGCGAGTCTTGCCAGGGGAAGCGGGCGCTCGGTTTTTGCGGCCACATCGCCTCCCTCGCGATAGAGACCCCAGAAGAGTGCGGCGCCCGTGACGGAAACACCGGCGCAGAGCCATGCTGCCGCATGCCATCCGTAACGAACCGACATGAACGGGAGGAGGGCGGCCGCGATCATCGTTCCGAAAGGAACCGCAGCCTGCCGAAACCCAGTCGCTATGCCGCGCTTGGCAGGCGGGAACCAGCGCATGATCGCCCGCGTGCCGCCCGGTTGGACAGCGGCATAGGTGCCGCCCAGAAACGCGATGCACAAAAGCAGCGCCGGCAGGCTGTTTGCGAATGACGCCGCGCAGGCCATCGCGAGCGCCATGCCGAGCATGGCAATGCCGACGATGCGGCGCTCACCGTGAATATCGATGGCGCGGCCGAGCGTGAACATCGTCACGATCTGCACACCGTTCATGACGGTCACGGCCAGTGATGCGGATGCAAGGGAGATGCCGAATGCTTCTCGCCAGAAGGGCACGAGGATGTAAATCCCCTGCGATACGAACGAGCCGGCGGTTTGCGTTGCGACGGCGACGGCAAGGACTGCCCAGATCCGGCGGTCGGTGGCGGGCGTGGGCGAGGTCGAGGAAATCTGTGAAGACACGAAAAGCTCCTATAGAGAGTTTTCGTGCAATAGCGCTCGCGAGAACCCGATAGAATTAGGGGCTTGCGCATTTCAGCGATAACAGCTTGTTATGCAAAACATGCGCTCATTGGATCCCGAGGCCGTCGAGGCTTTTCTTCTCGTTGCCGAATTGCAGTCTTTCACACGGGTTGCAGGCATGATGAACACGTCACAGGCGGCAATATCGCTGCGCCTGCGCCGGCTTGAGGACATGCTGGGGCATCGCCTCGTCGAACGGACGCCGCGTCGCGTGCGTTTGACGGCGGCCGGCGAACGCTTTCTGGAGCCCGCGCGGGCTTATGTTGCGGCCGGCCGGCGTGCGCTCGATGTCTTTGGGCAGGAGCCGACCCGCCTCGCAATCGGTTTCACGCATCATTTGATCGGGGCCGATCTGCCCCGGATACTCCGGGTGATCAGCGAGCGTGAGACGAGCGTTACGCTTCATTTGCGCACCGCCGGCACCAGGACCCTGCTTGAGCTCTACGATGCCGGCGCGCTCGATGCGATCGTCGTGTTGCGGCATGACGACATTCGCCGCGATGGCGAGTTGCTGTTTCAGGAAAGCTTCGGCTGGTACTGTAGCGCGGATTTCGATCTGCCTTCGAACCTGCCGGTGCCGCTGGTGCTTCAACCGGAGCCCTGCAATTTGCGAGCCATGGCCCTTCGGGCGCTGGAGGCGGCGGACATCGCCTGGCGTGAGGTATTCGTCGGAACCGGGGCAACGGCGGTGGGAGCGGCTGCCGAAGCCGGGATCGGCGTCGCACTGCTGGCGCGAAGTGTAGCGCCCGCCGGTCTGCGGGAGGTGAGGGAAGGCCTGCTCCCACAGCTTTCGAAACTGGACGTGGTGATGATTTCCGCGGTCACAGGCGATCATGCGAACGCCGTGCTGCGACGGATCACGCGGGCATTTCAGTCCCCACGAGCCTGAAATTACTGTTTTCGAATTTCGGAGGAGGCGGAGATAACGCGGTCGCCGCTTCCCGAGATCACAGCGCCCGTACCCAGTCGTGACCCGGGTGCAGGCGGTCAAGGCATTCTCGCAGCCAGAGGCGTTCCGAAAGAGATAGCTTTGGCTGGGCTCTTCCGAAATCGTCCTCGTCCTTGGGGCGCCTGTGCTTTGCCTTGAACAGAAGCACGGCGGAGGCATTGAGATAAGGGATGCCGTCTGCGGTCAGCGACACCATTTCGATCCGCGGCCGCGTCATTTCCCGATTTCTCTTGTAAACCCAGGTGTCATTCGTCCCCGGCTCGATCATCATATCGGCGCGCCAGCACCCTGCAGGGCGATCGAAGCACCATATTTGAAAAATCTCGGGAGCCGGGTGCTGGTCCGCCAGCAGCGGTTCGATAATGCCATCGTTGACGGTATAGAACTCCATGTCACCCAGTTTCCGGCGAAAAATACTCAGATCTTCGCGCAGGACCGTGAATTCGAGATCGTCATGCTCGCGTCTTGCTCCCCTGCCACAGATCGAGAGCCCAGCCGCCGACAACGCACCATGGCAGCGATACGCCGTCCAGTCGCTGGGACAGTTCGACAGGGCTCCAGGGGTTCCATGCATTCTGGTCCGGCACAAGCGGGTGATCACTCATAATATACGGTCGCTTCCATGCAATTTTCGTATTCTCGTTTATTTGCCGATGGCCTCAAGGCCAACGCTTCAGCAGTCCCGCCAGAAGCGTCAGCGCCTCCGTGAGATCGTCGAATGACGGGCCGCCGAGGCAGAGCCGAATACCGCTCGCCTGATCGTCGGGGTTCACCAGCATGGA
Source organism: Agrobacterium sp. 16-172Ci (assembly GCF_053522725.1). NCBI lineage: Bacteria > Pseudomonadati > Pseudomonadota > Alphaproteobacteria > Hyphomicrobiales > Rhizobiaceae > Agrobacterium > Agrobacterium sp. 16-172Ci. The sequence continues at coordinate 67,399 of NZ_JBNWBW010000019.1, read as the reverse complement.
TTCCGGACTGGTCAACTTGATACGTATTGCCGCAGCGGCGAATGCGAAACGATTGGCGGCGTAGCGTTCCATCGGCAGCCAGACGTTGTATGCATCGGAATGCGAGCCAAGCTGGTTCGTGCCGAGCAGTGAAACCGCCAGGCTGGAGCGCCGTCGGGCCTCGTGGCGCAAGTCCCGCTGGATTGACGAGATGATGCCGGAGGTCAGCCAATCTTCAACCACCGCGCAGGAGAGTGCGGATGGGGCCATCGGCATGTCCTGCAGAAGGTCTTCGGCGGTGTCGTGCAGCCCTGCCGGTAATGCAAGCACACCGATCTGCAGGCCGGGACCAAGGGACTTGGAGAGCCCGTTCACATGAAACGAGATTTCAGGAGCCAATGAGGCGAGCGGCGGCAAGGACTCGGCCGATGCCGCATAAACACCGTCCTCGATGATCCATACGCCTGCCCGACGGCAAATATCCGCAATGATCTGCCGCCGCGCCGCGCCCATGGTGACGGTTGTCGGATTATGCAGCGTCGGCGTCACGTAGACTGCTGTGCCATCACGCGACGCCGTGCCGGCGAGCGCTGCGGCAAGCGCTTCCGGCACCATGCCCTCGGCATCGATTTCAACACCCTGCATCCGGTATCCTTTACGCCGGGCCAGTGCGATCGCGCCGGGATAGGTGATCCGTTCGGTCAGGAGCAGGCCCTTTGGGCCGCAGGCGAGATCGAAGGCCAGGGCCAGCGCCTGGCGGGCGCCGCTCGTCAGCACCAGATGTGACGGATCGACAGTCAGACCCAGCGTTTCGAGCCAGTGGGCCAGAATACGGCGGTGTTCCAGATGTCCGGCGGGCGGGGCGTAAAGATTGATGTGATCCGCATCGATCCTGCGGGCGATCCCCGTTAGCGTCTTGGCCAGAATGCGGGCGTTGAGCGTGGCCGGCGGCGCATTTGAGGAGAGGTCGAACTGCCGATCCTTGTGCGCCTCCTGGAGCGCCACGAATGTTCCCCGGCCCTTGACGCTACGTGTCAGTCCTCGCCGTTCGAGAACTGAATAGGCTTTTGTCACCGTGCCAAGCCCCACCCCCAGTTTCCATGCAAGGTCGCGGTGGGCGGGCAGACGGTCGCCGCCCGTCAGTCGCCCTTCGATGATGTCATCGGCAAGAGCAAGCATCAGCCGTTCTGCGGCATTCGCCTCAATATCTGCAAGACGGGGAGTCCAGGGGGATTGCAGCAGCACGATCATACCTTCGATAAAAGTGTCACGTTACACTATTTCAATAAACAGCAAGTGTAACATAGGCTATGACGACGCTGACTGAAATCCACACTTTACGGCGGGCGATCGGCGATCATGCCGGCGCTTGGAGGATCGAATGTTCAGCCATGTAACCGTCGGAACGCGTGATCTTGAGCGGGCGGAACGCTTCTACGATGCTGTGCTTGTCCCGCTCGGCTTGACGCGGCGGGTCGTTACCCCGGATGGCGGGCCTGCGGCGCTTTGCTGGGTGGCAGCACACTCCCCGTTGCCCCGCTTTTATGTCTATCGTCCTTTCAACGGCGAGCCAGCCACGGTTGGCAACGGCGGCATGGTCGCCTTTCTGGCGCCGTCGAAAGAGGCGTTGGAGATTGCCTATGCCGGCGGCCTTGCGCATGGCGGCACGGATGAAGGAGGTCCGGGGCCACGCCCGCATTACGGAGACGGCTATTTCGGCGCCTATCTGCGTGACCCTGACGGCAACAAGGTCCACATCGTTCATCGCGGAGACCTCCAGCAATAGTGCTGGGGAAAGTGTCCTGCTTCTGGAGAAATCTGAATGATCGCCAGCCAGATCGCCCTCGTCTACGGCACCTATATCGTCGCCACCGCCAGCCCTGGGCCGAGCAACATGGCGATTATGGGCACGGCAATGCGTGATGGCCGTCTGCCCGCCCTCGCTTTGGCTGCCGGTGTCATCACCGGCTCGCTCTTCTGGGCGATCCTTGCGGCGACGGGCATGTCCGCCGTGCTGGCCGCCTATGCCCAGGCGCTTTTCATCATCAAGATATTTGGCGGCGTCTACCTGCTGTATCTGGCCTTTCGAGCGGGCAGGTCGGCCCTGAAGCCGGTTTCCGACCTTGCGGGGATGAACACCGGGCGTGCGACGCCACCCTATCGGGCGCTCTACCGGCAGGGTCTCCTCATGCATATCGGAAATCCGAAGGCGATCATGGCTCGGATAGCGATCATGTCGCTGGGGTTTCGCGAGGACGCGCCGGCGGGCATGTTGCCGGCGATCGTTGGTGGCTGCGCCCTTCTCGGCGTCATCGTATTCGGCAGCTATGCGCTTCTTTTTTCCACCGCCTCGATGATTGCGCTTTACACCAGATTGCGGCGCTGGATCGAATCCGTGCTTTCTGCGGTACTTGCCGTTGCGGGGTTGAAATTACTTCTCTCGCAGAGCTGACAGCCCCGCCGTCCGTGTTGCCGATCAATCCCAACTGAAAGAGCCGTGTCATGAGTTTTGCTATCCATATGATCGACCTGTTCGGCTCCGGGCCGCTTTCCGGCAATCCGCTGGCGGTCGTCATCGGCGCCGATGCTTTATCGACGGATGAAATGCAGCGATTGACGCGCTGGTTCAACCTTTCCGAAACCACCTTCCTGTTGCGGCCCACCCATCCGCAGGCTGATTACCGGGTCAGGATATTCTCGCTGGACAGGGAGTTGCCCTTTGCCGGGCATCCCACACTTGGCAGCTGCCATGCCTGGCTTTCGGCCAACGGCATGGCAAAAAATCAAACCGCCATTGTTCAGGAATGCGGTGCGGGACTGGTCACGATCAGGCGCTTGCATGGGCTACTTTGTTTTGCCGCTCCGCCGCTTATCCGTTCCGGCGCACCGACGCCGACCGAACTGGAAGAGGCGCGGCAGCTGTTGAGGATCGAGGCTTGCGATATCATCGATGCCGCCTGGATCGATAATGGTCCCGGCTGGCTGGGAATCAGGCTGGCATCGGCCGAAAAGGTGCTGGGCCTCGACCCGGCCCGCAATTGGCCCGGCCGCATCGATATCGGTGTGGTTGGTCCTCATGCGCAAGGCGGCGAGACCGCCTTTGAGGTTCGGGCCTTCTTCAGCGATCATCTGGGCGTCATCGTCGAAGACCCCGTCACCGGAAGCCTCAACGCCTCGGTGGCGCAATGGCTTTTCGCGACGGGCGTGGTTGACGAAGACTATGTCGCGGCGCAGGGAACGTACCTTGGCCGCCACGGCCGCATTTATCTGACCCGCGACGATGCCGGCCAGATATGGGTTGGCGGCGAAACGCGCACGCATGTCGAAGGCCGGTTGCATGGCCTTTGAAAAGACAGACGAAAACGAGGTGAATTTGATGACTAGCAGTGTTTACCGCCCCATTTCCGAACGCGTATTGGCGGATGATTGGGGACGGCTGACCAAGTATGAGTATGAACTTCAGCTGAGGGACGGAAGCTGGCAACGGCAGACCCGGGAGGCATATGATCGCGGCAACGGCGCGACATGCCTTTTGTACAATCCGGCAAGCGACAATGTGCTGCTGACCCGCCAGTTCCGGTTGCCGGTGCTTTTGAATGGCGGTCTGGAATCGCTGATCGAGACACCGGCGGGGCTGCTGGAAGGCGCTGACCCGGCGACGCGCATGCGTGCGGAACTGATCGAGGAAACCGGTTATGAGGTTTCCGAACTTACGCATCTGTTCGATATCTATATGAGCCCCGGATCGGTCACGGAATATCTCGCCTTTTTCTACGGTGAATATGCCGAGAAACATAAGGTCGGGGCAGGTGGCGGTTCAGCGGACGAGGGCGAAGACATCGACGTGCTGGAAATCGCCTTGCCCGAGGCGATGCGGATGATCGGCCGCGGCGATATTCGCGATGCCAAGACGATCATTCTGATCCAGCATCTCGCCATCCGGCTCTTGCAGGAAAAGATCACGGCACGCTGATCCCCATCCAATGCCTCCATTCAGGGAGGCCGGCGCAATCCCTTGAGAAAGGGAGGCGCCGGCTTTGATCGCTTGCCTATGGGCGCGCGCATCGGACATACTGCCCCTTGAACCACAAAGGCCAAGGGCAAGACGAAGCCAGAGACTTGGAGCTGGATCGCGGAGCCATGCGAGAAGATTGAGCCCATGAATACGCGATTCCTCGAAACTTTTCTCTGGGCTGCCCGATTGAGCAGCTTTTCGGCAGCCGCGGAACGTTTGCACACAACGCAAGCATCGGTGTCCAACCGGATTGCCGCTTTGGAGCGGGAGCTTGGTGTCGTGCTGTTCACGCGCGATGTGCGCTGCGTCAACCTCACGCCCGCGGGTCGTCTGGCGCTGCAACATGCCGAAAAGATCGTCAACCTCACCGGCGAGTTCCGGCAGATCGTCAGTAACCGCGAGGCGCTGAGGGGTACGGTGCGGATCGGTGCCGCCGATACGATCGTCTATGCCTGGCTGCCGCTGCTCATCCGCCGTGTGAACGAACAATATCCCGGTGTAAGCCTCGATCTGACCATCGATACCAGTCTGAAACTCTCGCAGCGCATTCAGAACGGCGAGGTGGATGTCGGTTTTATCATGGGGCCGATCATGGCTGCGGATATTTATAATTCACCGCTCTGCACCTTCGAATCCTGTTGGGTCGGCGCCGTCGAGCTGCCGCTGCCGGAAACCGGTGTGACGCTTGAAGATATAGCGCATTTTCCGCTTCTTACCTTCTCGACCGGCTCACAGCCGCATCAGGCCTTGCGGGCGCTTCTCGATTCCCACGGACTGTCCGATAGCCGCATCTACAATTCCAATTCGCTGTCGATCATGACGCGCCTTGTGGCCACGGCTGTCGGGGTGGGCGCCTTGCCGCGCGTTTTGGTGGACGGCATCATCAAATCGGGCGAAGCGCGTATTCTCGACATCACACCGGCGGTGCCGCCTCTTACCTTCCACACGGTTTATCAGGAGCGCGGCGACAATGCGCTTGCCCGTGCCATTGCCGACATGGCGACGGAAATCGTCAGGGAAACCACCACGCAATGGATGACGGCCGCAGCTTAAAATTTATGCTGCAACGCAAAATGATTAATCTATAAGCTTACCTTATGGGTTTCGATAGAGTTTTTCCGTTTGTCAGGAAAACAGTTCCCGTTCTTAATTCTCCTCGCAACATGAGAGGAGAGCAACGTGAAAGTCTCACTTGTTCAAATGAATACCCAGAACGACAAGGCAGAAAACCTCAGGGTTGCTGCCGATTTAATTGAGAAGGCAGTCAAGGCGGATAGTCCTGATCTTGTTGTTCTTCCGGAATACTTCGCATTTCTTGGAGATAATCCTCAGGAAATGCATGAGAGCGGGGAAGAATTCCCCGGCGGCGAGATCTACTCGCTGCTTTCGGATCTGGCCAGAAAGCACGCGATCACGCTGCATGCCGGTTCCATCGTCGAGAAGGAAGGCAACCGCTTTTACAATTCGACGCTCGTTTTCGGCCCGGACGGCAAACAGATCGCCCGTTACCGCAAAATTCACCTGTTCGACGTCGATACGCCGAACGGTATCAGCTACCGCGAATCCGATTCCGTTGCCCGTGGCGAAGAGGTCGTGACCTACAAGGTTGGCGACAGGACGGTCGGTTGCGGCATCTGCTACGATATCCGCTTCCCGGAACTGTTCCGCGCCCTGCGGGACAAGGGTGCAGATGTCATCGTTCTGCCGGCCGCCTTCACGCTGATGACCGGCAAGGACCATTGGGAAGTGCTGGCCCGCGCCCGCGCTGTCGAAACCCAGACCTATTTCCTCGCTGTCGGCCAGATCGGCACCCATGCGGGCGGCAAGAAGGCCTGCTGGGGTCATTCCATGGTCATCGATCCGTGGGGTCACATCGTCGCGCAATGCTCCGACACCGTCGGGACTGCTGGCGCCGCTCTCGACTTCGACTATTCGGCCAAGGTGCGCGCCAACGTGCCGGTGGCGAACCACCACGTTCTCTGATCGGAGAAAGACCCAATGTTTATCGTCAACCCCATGCCGGAACAGATCGGCGCCGACATCATCGAGCTTCTTGAAAAGGTCGAAGTCGCAACGATCGGCCATGTGCTTCATTCCGGTTTCGTCGATCCTGAAATCCGGGCCGTTCTTCCGGGCAAGCGCGTGGCGGGCACCGCCGTCACGCTGCGCATCCCGAATGCGGATTCGACCATGCTCCACTACCTGACGCAACTCGTGCGTCCGGGTGATATCGTTCTCATCGACCGTTGCGGCGACACCCGCCACGCCTGCTGGGGCGGTGTCATCACCAACACCATGAAGATGGCCGGCGTCAAAGCCGGTGTCGTCGATGGCCCGGCGACCGACTTCTCGGAGTTCACCAAGGTAGACATGCCAATGTGGTGCCGCGGCCCGTCGCCGATCACCACCAAGATCCTTGGTCTGGAAGGCGCGATCAACGTTCCGATCAGCGTCGGCGGCCAGATGATCAATCCGGGCGATGCGATCCTGTGCGACGAAAGCGGCGTTGTCGCCCTTCATCCGAGCCAGGCCCGCGCCATGGCGGAACGCGCCATCGGCATGCAGGAAGCCGAGATCGTGCTTCTGGAACGCCTGCGCAACGGCGAGAAGCTGCCGGATATTTCCGGCGCCAACAAATTCGTCCAGGCGAAGCTCAGCGCCTGACACAATCTTTCGGGTGGCGGATCCGTTCGCCACTCCCAATAACAATAGAGGAGAACAGGACAATGAAGAAATCGATACTTCTGAGTGGGATTCTCATGCTGGGTGCGGCCGCCATGCCGGCGCACGCCCAGCAGACCGTGACGTTCCTCGGCTATAGTGGCCTTTTCCAGGAGCGTTACACCAAGGCCGTCATCGAGCCTTTCATGGCCGCCAACCCGGATATCAAGGTCGACTATTTCCCGCAGCAGGGTTCCGCCGCCATGCTCGGCTCGCTGCGTGCCCAGAAAGCTGCGCCGCAATCCGATATCGCGCTGATGGACGTCTCCGTCGCCAAGACCGGCACGGACGAAGGCCTGTTCGACAAGGTCGATGAAAGCGTTACCAAGAACGTTGCCGACCTCTATCCGAACGCCCGCTTCGAGGGCGTCGCCGGTGTCGGCGTGACCTTCGACAACCTCGTTCTCATCTACAATACCGATGCAATCAAGACCGCGCCGGACAGCTGGAATGCCCTGAAAGACAGCGCCTTCAAGGGCAAGATCGCCATGTTGAGCGCTCCTGACATCGTCGGTATCGGCACGACCATCATCATGGACCATATGAATGGCGGCACCGATTTCATCAAGAATATCGACGCCGGCATCAATGCCATGGCTGAAGTCGCGCCGAACGTCCAGACCTGGGAACCGAAGCCGGAAGTCTATCCGACTGTCGTCAACGGTCAGGTGTCGCTGGGCGTGGGCTGGAACGCCCGCAGCCAGGTGAATGCCGATGGTTCCAAGGGCAAGATGAAGGTCGTTCTTCCGAAGGAAGGCACGATCCTGCAGATCAACACGCTCAATCTCGTCAAGGGCGGCCCGTCGTCCGAGGCGGCCCGCAAGTTCATCGATTACGCGCTGAGCCCGGAAGCTCAGGCCGCCTTCACCGCCGCCATGTATTATGCGCCGACGAACGCCAAGGCCACGGTGGCTCCCGATGTCAGCGATCGCACGGTCGTCAAGGCGATGGACAAGGTTATCCCGGTCGACTGGATCGGCCTCTCGAAGGTTCGTGACCAGATCACGCAGGACTGGCGCCGCAAGGTCATCCCGCTCAGCCGCTAAGGCTTTCGCGTCTCTGTCGTGAAAAATGGCAAGTCTTCCGCATCCCCTTCGGGCGGATGCGGAAACGGCATAGGCCCCGGCTCATTTCCTCCGTCGGTGTTGGGATCGATGGAGGGGTGGGTGGCCCGAAGGCCTGCTTGGGGAAAGCGCCGCGCACAGTGCAGGTGAATTTCCGCCGCGATTGCATAGATCAAGGGACAGGGCATGTCCGCGACCCCGCCGGGATGGGACATGTTCTGGAGAAAGGCAAAAAGCCAGAATGGGAACTTCAGACATCATGCAGCCAGGATTTCTCTCGATTCGTTCATTGACCAAGCGCTACGAAACCATGGTCGCCGTGGATAATCTCAATCTCGAGATTCCCAAGGGCGAACTGGTTGCCTTCCTCGGTCCATCCGGCTGCGGCAAGTCGACATCGCTGCGCATGATTGCCGGCCTTGCCCCCGTGACGTCGGGTTCGATCCTGATCGACGGCAAGGATGTGACCCAGCTTGCTCCCTACAAGCGCGATATCGGCCTCGTTTTTCAGAGTTACGCGCTTTTCCCGCATATGACGGTTCTCAAGAACGTCATGTTCGGTCTTGAAATGCGCAAGGTACCGGCTGCCGAAGCGGAACGGCGTGCACGCGAAGCGATTGCCATGGTGCGTCTGGAAGGGCGCGAGGATCGCCGGCCCGCCCAGCTTTCCGGCGGCCAGCAGCAGCGCGTCGCACTGGCGCGTGCACTGGTCATCCAGCCCTCCATCCTTTTGTTTGACGAACCTCTTTCCAATCTCGACGCCAAGCTGCGCGACGAGATGCGCTCTGAAATCCGCCGCATCCAGAAACAGCTCGGCATCACCTCCATCTTCGTCACCCATGATCAGGTGGAGGCGCTCAGCATGTGCGACAAGGTCGCCGTGCTCAATGGCGGGCGTCTGGAACAGCTCGGCACGCCGCATGATCTTTACGAGCGCCCGGCAACGGCTTTCGTCGCCTCTTTCGTCGGCCGCACCAACAGGCTGGTCGGAAACGCGGTCGGCGATCACATCACGGTCGGCGACGCGACACTGCGTGCGCCCGGCTCGCACAATGGCAAGATCGACCTTATGGTACGGCCGCACCGCATGGCCATGACGGTTGCCGGTGACGCCGCACCCGATTTCGACGGAGCGCCGGTCAATCGCATCGCCGGTGAGGTTCGCGATGTCTATTATGCGGGCGATATCCTTCACTACGAGATTACCGCGGGCGGACAGACATTGTCGGTGGAGCGCGCGACTTCCGGCGGGGAAACACCTGTGGCGGCGGGCAGCGCGGTCAGCCTCGTCTGGCGCGTGGAGGACACGCTGGTCTTCGGAGCAGGCCAATGACAGCGGCGGTCATGATCACGGCTCCCGGCAGCCGCACATCCTCCATGGTGTTTCTAGCAACGCTTCTTCTCGGGCCGATCATTGCGGTCAATGGGCTGGCCTTCGTCATGCCTGTCTTCAACCTGCTCCTGCTTTCCTTCCGTGAAAGCCTTGGCGGCGGCGGTCTCGGCGAAGCCCACACGCTCGACAACTGGTCGTCCACCCTGACCGACGGTTTTTATATTGAACTGATCGGCCAGAGTATCCTGACCAGCCTTCTGATTACGGTTCTCACACTCATCGCCTCCTATCCCATCGCGCTTTATCTTCACCGGGCGCAGGGCCGCTGGAAGACGTTGCTGCTGGTGCTCGTCATTTCGCCGTTGCTCACATCGGCCGTGGTGCGCACCTATGGCTGGATCGCGATCCTTGCCGATGACGGCCTCATCAACAACATCCTCTTAGCGCTCGGTGCCGAAAGCGGCGTGCGGTTGCTGTTCAACAAGGTCGGCGTCGTCATCGGGCTAACCGAAATCCTGATGCCCTATATGATCCTGGCGCTGCTTGCCGGTTTCGGCAGGCTCGATCCGCGTGTCGAAGAGGCGGCGGAAACGCTCGGCGCATCGCCGTGGAAGGTATTCTGGCGGATCATCGTGCCGCTCACCATGCCCGGCGTCGCGCTCGGTTGCCTGCTTTCCTTCGTTCTCGCCGTCAGTTCGTTCATCACCCCCAAGCTGCTTGGCGGCGGGCGCGTCTTCCTTCTCGCGACGGAAATCTACGATCAGGCCATCGTGACGCTCAACTGGCCGCTCGCCGCGACGCTGTCGATGATCATCCTCGTGATTTTCGGCGCTGCCCTGGTGCTCTATTCCCGGCTTCTGCGGGCCATTCTTTAAAGGAGATCGAAGATGGAAGAACGTCCCGCTCCGCTGGCGCTGAAAATCGTCGCCTTCATCATGTTCCTTTTCCTGCTGGCACCCGTGGTTCTCGTCGTGCCGATCTCATTTTCAGCCGATAGCTACATGACCTTTCCTCCCTCCGGCTGGAGCCTGCGCTGGTATGTCGATCTCATGCACAATTCCAAGATGATGGGAGCGCTCGGCACCAGCACCCTTCTCGCCATCATCGTCACCGCGCTCTCCATGCTGATAGCGCTGCCGGCCTCCTATGCCATCGTGCGCATGCGGGTGATCGGAGCGGATGCGCTTCTCGCCTTCTTCACCGCGCCGCTGCTGCTGCCGACCATCGTTCTCGGCCTCGCGATCCTGATCGTCTTTGCCGGTGCGGGCCTGCTCGGCACCTTCACCGGTCTGGTGATCGCCCATCTCATCATCGTGCTGCCCTATGCGCTGCGTGTTCTCACCACCTCGCTTGCCGGCCTGCCGCTGATTTTCGAGGAGGCCGCCTCCACGCTCGGGGCATCGCCGCTCACGATTTTCCGACGCGTGACCATGCCGATGATCGCGCCGGGCGTCGTGGCGACGGCGGCACTTTCCTTTCTGGTGTCGTTCGACGAAGCGGTAATTTCGCTGTTCCTCACCGGTCCGCGCATCACCACGCTTCCCGTCGCCATGTATCAGCATGTGGAAACGCAGGCGGATCCGCTCGTTGCGGCCATTTCCGTTCTCTTGATCGTCCTCACCCTTGCCGTCGTCCTCATCGTCGACCGCACGGCGGGCCTGACCAAGACTTTCGTGAAATAAAGTCGTGGGGGCTGCCGGCTGGCGCTGGCTGCCCCTACTGTCACAGGCGCGAATTTCACTCCCGTTTATGAACGCCGCTGCTGCATCGGCGCGATCCGTCGCGCCTGCTGATTTCGCTTTGAAAGACGAAGGCAAAGGGAAGCCCATGGCTGAAACTCCCTCCACGGAATTTGATGTCGCCGTCATTGGCGCCGGTGTGGTCGGTTGCGCGGTCGCCCGCCGTTTCGCGCTGGCCGGTGCGAAGGTGGTGGTCATCGAGAAAGGCCCCGATATCCTCTCCGGTGCCTCCAAGGCCAATAGCGCCATCCTCCATACCGGCTTCGATGCGCCGGAAGGCAGTCTGGAACTGGAACTGGTGAAGGCAGGCCGGGCGGAATATCTCTCCATTCATGGGCAGATGGGCCTCAGCCTCGTCGAAACAGGCGCACTGGTCTGCGCCTGGAACCCGGACGAGGCGGAAAAACTGCAGGCGATTGCGGATCAGGGGCGGCGCAACGGCATTGCCGGGCTTGAGCTTCTTACAGCGGGGCACGCTCGCGAAACCATGCCGGGCCTGTCCGACCGCCTTGTCGCTGCGCTTGACGTTCCGGGCGAACATATCATCGATCCGTGGTCCGCGCCGCTCGGCTATCTCACGCAGGCGGTGGCGCTCGGCGCGCAGCTGGTGCGCAACGCGGAAGTTCTGTCCGGTGCGTTCGACGGCACGTGGCGGATCGAGACGACGGCCGGCGTTATCCTTGCCGCAAGCATTGTCAATGCCGCCGGGCTGTTCGGCGATATTGTCGACGCGCGTCTGGGGCTTTCGCCTGACTTTGCCATCAAGCCCCGCAAGGGGCAGTTCGTGGTGCTGGACAAGGCTGCCCGCCGGCATGTGCCGCGCATCGTCCTGCCCGTTCCGACCGAAATCACCAAGGGCATCGTCGTGTGCCCCACCGCCTTCGGTAATGTTCTCGTCGGCCCGACGGCGGAAGAGCAGGAAGACCGCGAGCGCGCGACGGTCGAGACGGCGACGCTGGAAGTACTGCTGGAGCGCGGTGCGGAGATCGTTCCGGCGCTAGCTTCCGTTTCCGTAACCGCCGTTTATGCCGGTCTGCGACCGGCGTCTGAAAAGAAGCATTACCGCATTTCCGCCCGGCCGGACCGGCGGGCCATCACGCTCGGCGGCATTCGCTCCACCGGCCTCAGCGCCGCCCTCGGTCTGGCGCAACATGCGCTGAAGCTTCACGAAGGTTTCGGCACGCATTTTGTCCCACCGCCCTCAGTTCCCGACGTGACGATACCCAACCTGACGGAAACCTGCGAGCGGGACTGGCAGCGTGCCGATCACGGCGAAATCGTCTGTCATTGCGAACTCGTCACGCGGCGCGAGATCGAGGCGACCTTTTTAAGCCCGGTGCCGCCGGGCGATTTCGGTGGGCTGCGGCGCCGCACCCGCGCCGGCATGGGTCGCTGTCTGGGCTTTTATTGCAACGCCCGGCTGGCCGCGATGACGGGCGACCGCCTGGCGATCCCGCTTGCCGTTCACGAGGGAGGCGACCGATGAGTGCGGATGTAATCGTGGTCGGCGGCGGCCCGGCAGGTGTGTCGGCGGCGCTGGAGCTGAAAGCGCGCGGTATCGCCCGCGTGATGATCCTCGAGCGTGAGCCGGCCCTTGGTGGCGCAACCCGGCATTGCCTGCATTCGCCCTTCGGCATGCGTGAGTTCGGACGCGTCTATTTCGGCCCGGCCTATGCGCAACGCCTGCAGCGGCAGGCGCAGGATGCGGGTGTCGATATCCGCACCGGTCATTCCGTGGTGGAACTCGGACAGGATGGCGCGCTGCTGGTGACGTCGGCGCGCGGCGTCGAGACGCTGAAGGCCCGGCGTATCGTGCTTGCGACCGGCGCGCGGGAAAAACCACGCTCCGCGCGGCTTTTACCCGGCGACCGGCCGGTGGGTGTGGTCACCACCGGCACGCTGCAATCCTATGTCGCCTTTCACGGCATCATGCCCTTTCGTCGGCCGCTCATCGTCGGTTCGGAACTGGTTTCCTTTTCCGCGCTTCTAACCTGCCTGACGCATCGCGCCCGGCCTGTGGCGATGATCGAGCCGGAACCGCATCCGCTGGCGCGGTCGCCTTTCCATTGGTTTCCGCGACTGGCCGGGGTGCCCTTTCATTGTGGCGCGGTACTTACGGATATTCGCGGACGCGGCCGGGTGGAGGAGGCCGATATCCGTCTGGCGGATGGTCGCATCATGACGGTCCAATGCGACGGTGTTCTGCTCACCGGGCGCTTCACGCCGGAAGCAGCGCTTCTCAATGCATCCGCCGTGGATGTTGCGGCAGGCAGTGCCGGGCCGCTGATCGATCAGGACGGACGGATGCCCAACCCGATATTCTTCGCCGGCGGGAATGTCTTGCGAGCCGTGGAAACGGGCGGCTGGGCGTTTCGCGAAGGGCGTCGGGTTGGCGCGGCGGTGGCCGACGATCTCGCCCGGGAACCATGCGGCGCGCCGGGAGTGCCCGTCACCTTCGCCGATCCGCTCAAGCTGGCGGTTCCCGCCATGTTGCGGCCGGGTGGGCTCGACAGACCCGCATTTCGCGATTTTCAGCTTCGTTTCACCAGACCCGTTCAAGGCCGGCTTTCGCTGCATCTCGACGGGACGGACGTGTGGAGCAAGACCGGCCGTTGGCGTCCTGAACGCCGTGTGTTGGTGCCCATTCCCGGCGCTGCGTTTGAAGCGGGGCGGATTGCTTTTCACTTTCAGGAGACCAATTGATGCGCATTGCCGCAATCGATCAGGGAACGACATCGACCCGGTGCCTTGTGGTGAGCGATGGCGGCACGGCGGAGGTCGTGGCGAGCCGGCGTCACGCACAATTTTATCCGGCCGCCGGCCATGTGGAACATGATCCGGAAGAACTGCTGGGCAACATCCGCGCAGTGCTGGCTGCCGCCGGGCCGGTGGATGCCATCGCCATCGCCAATCAGGGCGAGAGTTGCCTGGCGTGGGATGCCGTGAGCGGGGAGGCGCTGTCGCCGGTCATCGTCTGGCAGGATGCCCGCACCGCCGAAGCGCTCTCCGCCCTGCCGCCTTCGGCAACGGATCGTTCGAAAGCGATTTGCGGGCTGCCGCTCGATCCCTATTTTTCGGCCAGCAAACTGGCCTGGCTGGTCAGGCACAATCCGGCGGTGGCACAGGCACGCGCGGCAGGCCGTTTGCGGCTGGGCACCACCGATGCGTTTTTTCTGGACCGGCTGACGGGCTGTTTCCGCACCGACCTTGCAACGGCGTCGCGCACGGGTCTGCTCGATCTTTCAACCGGAGACTGGAGCCCGGAACTCTGCGCGCTTCACGGCGTGCCGCTGGATTGCCTGCCCACAATCGGCCCTGTCGATGGCGGCTTCGGCGCGGCCGAGGGAACGCCTATCCGCGTTTCCATCGTCGATCAGCAGGCAGCGCTTTATGGGCATGGCTGCCGCAAGGCCGGCGATTGCAAGATAACCTTCGGAACCGGAGCCTTTCTGCTGGCCGTTGCCGGTCACGGGCGGCCGGCGACGGGAGAGCTTCTGCCGACCATTGGCTGGCAAATGCAGGGCGCCCCCGCTGTTTTCGCCATCGAAGGCGGGATCTATGATGCCGGCGCGGCGCTCGAATGGGCGAAAAAGATCGGCCTCTATGCTGAAAATGCCGAACTCGACGGTTTCGAGGGACCATCGGCCATTCGCCGCGGCCTTGTCTTCGTGCCCGCCCTTTCGGGCCTTGCCGCGCCCTATTGGGACAGGCAGGCGGTGCCTTTGTTCATCGGCATGGACCACGCGACCGAGCGGCGTGACATGGTGCGCGCCGTGCTGGAAGGCATTGCCCTGCTGACGGCGCGGTTGATCGAGGCGGCATCGGCGGTCGCCCCCATAGGCGATACGATCTCCATCGATGGCGGCTTGTCGAACAGCCGCTATTTCGCCCGCTTTCTGGCTGCCGCCAGCGGTCGAACCATCTGCGTGCCCGCCATGCGCGAGTTGACGGCGCTCGGCCTGGCGGAACTGTGCGGCGTCGATGTCGCGGCCCTACGAGGCGATGCCGAGATATTCGCGCCCGACGGATCGGTCGATGCCAAAGACCATGCTCGCTTCGCACGCGCCATAGACAGTGCACGGAGCTGGCAACGATCCAAAACCTGCACGAGTGCGGTTCTGTCGACCATGCCGGCAGCGGGCATCTGATTTCTCCAATTTAAAGAACAGGCGACAAAGGCGACAGAATTTGATAAATTACAAAACAGCCGGTTGCGGTTTGACGCGTCGATAGAGGTCACCGAGCGTTCCTGTACCGCCAGCCGGATCATGGCGCAGGAGGAGAAGTGCTATGACGGCATTCCATGTCATGGCCGGTGCGAGTGGCGAATTTGCCCGCCCGGAAGTCCGCAAGATTGGCATCCCGGATATTGTGGATGCGTTGAAGCTGGGACTTGAGGACTTTAAAGAAAAGCCGTCCCACTATGTTTTTCTCTGTCTTATGTATCCGATCGCCGGTGTTTTTCTGGTGATGTGGAGTTCCGGCGCCAATCTGCTGCCGGTTATTTATCCGCTGATGTCGGGTTTTGCACTGATTGGTCCGATCGCGGCCATCGGGCTTTATGAAATCAGTCGACGACGCGAGCAGGGGTTGGATAGCTCCTGGCGGCACGCACTGGAGGTTCGGCACTCTCCGGCCCTGCCGTCGATCATCGCGGTCGCCGTCATGCTTTTCGTGCTTTTCGTCGTCTGGTTGATTGTTGCGCAGAGCATCTACACTGCGACTTTCGATGCGACCGGTCCGGTCTCCCTCTCCACCTTTCTGTCGGACGTATTGACGACCTCGCAAGGTCTCTCCCTCATCGTCTGGGGCAATCTGGCCGGCTTCGTTTTCGCGGTCGTCGTGCTGGCGACAACGGTGGTGGCGTTCCCACTGCTGCTCGACCGGGATGTCGGCGCAGTTGCGGCGGTGGATGCGAGCATCCGCGCCACGCTTGCCAACCCGGTTCCGGTGGCGCTTTGGGGATTGATCGTCGCGGCCTTGCTCGTCGTCGGCACGATCCCGGTATTTATCGGCCTCGCGGTCGTCATGCCCATCCTCGGCCACGCGACCTGGCACCTCTATCGGAAACTGATCGTGTCCGATTATTCACGCCGTACGCCCTGAATTCATAGAGGAAATCTATCCGTAGATCATCCTTACTGCCGTTGCGGCCCCGCTGAGGAAGCCGCAGCGGTTGGGATGACCATGGAGAGTGCGGGGATGCCATGTGGTATCGTTTCTTCCGATCTGTCTGCTTTCCGCGAGTGCCTTCTTGATTGAGGCCGTAGTACAGGAAGGGGACCCTGCCGCAGGCGCTACCATAATTGCTCGCCCGATCAATTTATGAGATAATTCTAATATACCTCGCGATGGAGTTGTGAAGCGTTCGTGGCCGGGTCACGGGAGGAGACGATGGCTGTCGTTGTGATTCTCGTTCTGCTGGTGGTGGGATCGATCGTATTCCACCTGCTAAGCCCGTGGTGGTGGACGCCGATAGCCTCGAACTGGAGCTATATCGACAATACGATCATCATCACTTTCTGGATCACCGGCTTCGTTTTCTCGGCCGTTGTGCTGTTCGTCGCCTATTGCGTGTTCCGCTTCCGGCACCGCGCCGGAAACCGGGCGGCATACGAGCCCGAAAACAAGCGCCTGGAATGGTGGCTGGCGGGCGGAACCGGGGTTGGGGTGGCTGCAATGCTTCTGCCGGGCCTCTTCGTATGGAACCAGTTCGTAACCGTACCGGACGGTGCAAGCGAAGTGGAAGTCGTCGGTCAGCAATGGCAATGGAGTTTCCGCCTGCCGGGAGCGGACGGACGGCTCGGGCGGGCGGATACGCGCGCTATTGGACCCGGCAATCCGCTCGGCCTGAACAGGAACGATCCCGCCGGAATGGACGACGTCATCATTGAAGGCGGAGAGTTGCATCTGCCCGCCGGCAGGCCGGTGAAAATGCTGCTGCGCGCGGTCGATGTCGTGCATGATTTCTATGTGCCGGAGTTCCGGGCCAAAATGGACATGATCCCCGGCTCGGTCACCTATTACTGGTTTACGCCGACCCGGACGGGAACTTTCGAGGTTCTCTGCGCGGAACTGTGCGGTGTGGGCCATCCGCAGATGCGCGGTACCGTCGTCGTCGATACCGAGACCGATTATCAGGCCTGGCTGCAGCAGCAGCCGACTTTCTCGAAACTGCTGGCTTCGGCGGAAACGTCGGCGGCCAGATAAGCGCCGTGCAGATTGGAAGGGAAGGCCGCATCGGGAGAACAGGGAGGATGGAACATGGTCGAGATTGGATCCGGCGCCGGGCAGGTCATTCAGCCCGCTGAAGTCGAGGACGTCGAGCTTTATCATCCGAAAAGCTGGTGGACGAAATATGTCTTCAGCCAGGATGCCAAGATCATTGCCATTCAATATTTCCTGACAGCCATCGCAATAGGCATGGTGGCGCTGGTGCTTTCCTGGCTGATGCGGCTGCAGCTCGCTTTTCCCGGCTATTTCTCCTTCATCGATGCGGAATATTATTATCAGTTCATCACCATGCATGGCATGATCATGGTGATCTACCTGCTGACTGCATTGTTTCTCGGCGGTTTCGGCAACTACCTGATCCCGCTGATGCTCGGCGCGCGCGACATGGTGTTTCCCTATGCCAATATGCTAAGCTACTGGCTCTACCTCTCCGCCGTCCTTGTGCTGGTGGCCGGTTTCTTCGCACCCGGCGGGCCGACGGGCGCAGGCTGGACGCTCTATCCGCCGCAGGCGCTTCTTTCTGGAACGCCGGGCGGGCGCGACTGGGGCATCATCCTGATGCTGTCATCGCTGATCCTGTTCATCATCGGCTTTACTTTGGGCGGGCTGAATTACGTCGTCACCGTGTTGCAGGGACGCACGCGGGGCATGACGCTGATGCGCATGCCACTGACGATATGGGGCATATTCACGGCGACGGCCATGGCGCTGCTCGCTTTCCCGGCGCTCTTCGTCGCCGCGGTCATGATGCTGTTCGACCGGCTGCTCGGCACGAGCTTCTTCATGCCGGCCATCGTGGAGATGGGCGAACAATTGAAGCAGGATGGCGGCAGTCCCATCCTGTTCCAGCACCTGTTCTGGTTCTTCGGCCATCCGGAAGTCTATATCGTCGCACTTCCCGCCTTCGGTATCGTCTCGGATCTGATCAGCACCCATGCGCGCAAGAATATCTTCGGCTACCGCATGATGGTCTGGGCGATCGTCATCATCGCGGCGCTGAGCTTCGTCGTCTGGGCGCATCATATGTATGTCAGCGGCATGAACCCGAATTTCGGGTTCTTTTTCGCAACCACGACGCTGATCATCGCCGTGCCGACGGCGATCAAGGTCTATAACTGGGTGCTGACGCTCTGGCGCGGCGATATCCATCTCACCCTGCCGATGCTGTTTGCGCTCGCCTTCATCGTCACATTCATAAATGGCGGATTGACGGGCCTCTTCCTCGGCAATGTCGTCGTCGATGTGCCGCTTTCGGATACGATGTTTGTGGTCGCCCATTTTCATATGGTGATGGGGGTCGCGCCGATCATGGTGATCTTCGGTGCGATTCACCACTGGTATCCGAAAGTCACGGGCCGGATGCTGAACGAGGCGATGGGGCACGTCCATTTCTGGATCACCTTTCTCGGTGCCTATGCCATCTTCTTCCCGATGCATTATCTCGGGCTGATGGGTGTGCCGCGCCGCTATTATGAGCTGGGCGAAACCGCCTTCATTCCAGATTCGGCGCACACGTTGAACATATTCATCACCGTGGCCGCGCTCATCGTCGGTGCGGCTCAACTGCTGTTCGTGTTCAATCTCGAGTGGAGCCTGCGCTGGGGCAAAAAGGCGGTCGGCAATCCGTGGCGGGCCACGACACTGGAATGGCAGACGCCGCAGACCCCGCCGGTTCATGGCAACTGGGGCAAGGAACTGCCGGTCGTTTATCGCTGGCCGTATGATTACAGCGTGCCCGGCGCGGCTGAGGACTTCCTGCCGCAAAACCAGCCGGCGGCGGCCGGACCTTCCGAAAGGGCCCTGTCATGAGCGCCATCCTCGTCTTCATGGCCGGGATCGCCGGCATCATCGGCTGGTGGATGGCGCGGCAGCGGCTGGCCTCGAAGCCCTGGCTGGAAGTCGGTTTGGCAGGCGATGCGCAGCAGATGCAGGGATCGTCGGCGACGATTGCGAAAGTCGGACTTGGGATATTTCTGGCGGTTGTCGGTGCGTTGTTCACCTTGCTCATCAGCGCCTATCTCGGCCGCATGGGCGGCGCCGACTGGTGGGGTATCCCGATCCCCAGACTGTTATGGGTGAATACTGCGACGCTTGCCGCCAGCAGTCTGGCGCTGCAATGGGCGAAAACCGAAATCCGTCCAGATCATCGCGACAGGCTGAACGCGGCTCTTGTGACAGCCTTTGCAACGGCTGTTTTCTTTGTCGCCGGTCAATTCCTGGCGTGGCAGCAACTCATCTCCGCAGGCTATGTTCTGGCGGATAACCCATCGAACAGCTTCTTCTACATGATCACGGGCCTGCACGGCCTGCATATATTGGGCGGGCTCTTCGTGCTTGGACGCACCGCAATCCGTGCCCGGAGCGAGCCCTTGTCGGCAAGGATGCGCCTGAGTGTGGAGCTGTGCGCCATCTACTGGCATTTCATGCTGATCGTCTGGCTGGTCCTTTTTGCGCTTTTCGCCGGTTGGGCGAACAGTTTCGTCGATCTCTGCCGTCAATTGGTCACCTGAGGAGTGTCGATCATGGCCGCATCCATGGAGGAAAGAGCGGTAAGTGATCCGCATCTGCGGCCGGCGGGACTGCGCGGCGTCGCCGCCGATCTGTCATCGGACCAGCGGGCGTTCAAGAACGTCTCCTGGGGCAAGGCGATGATGTGGATATTCATCCTGAGCGATATCTTCATTTTCGGCTGTTTCCTGCTGGCCTATATGGCGGCGCGCATGTCGGCCACCGCGGCCTGGCCCAATCCGAGCGAGGTTTTCGCGCTCACGATTGCCGGCCGGCACATTCCGCTGATCCTGATTGCCATCATGACCTTTGTTCTCATCAGCAGCAGCGGCACGATGGCCATGGCCGTCAACTTCGCATATCGCCGCGACCGTCGCAAAACCGCCGCGCTGATGGTGGCGACGGCAGCGCTTGGAGCGACATTCGTGGGAATGCAGGCATTCGAATGGAGCAAGCTGATCGCGGAGGGCGTTCGCCCCTGGGAAAACCCGTGGGGTGCGGCGCAGTTCGGTTCGGCTTTCTTCATGATCACGGGCTTTCACGGCACCCATGTGTCCATCGGCGTCCTGTTTCTTCTCATCGTCGCGCGCAAGGTGTGGCGGGGAGATTTCGATGAGGAAAGGCGGGGGTTCTTCACCAGCCGAAAGGGGCAATATGAGATCGTCGAGATAACCGGGCTTTACTGGCACTTCGTGGATCTGGTGTGGGTCTTTATCTTCGCATTCTTCTATCTGTGGTGAGTGAGGATGGCATCATGGCACAGCAACAGTCACAACAGGGACAGCAGCATCCGATAAGACTTTACATGGTGGTCTGGGGACTGCTTTTCGTCCTCAGCGCCTTCTCCTATATGGTCGATTATCTTGGCATTCAGAGTTATCCGAGATGGTCTCTCATCATCCTCTTCATGATCCTGAAGGCGGGGCTGATCATGGCGATTTTCATGCATATGGCCTGGGAACGGCTGGTTCTGGTCTACGCCATCCTGCTTCCGCCGGTTCTCGTGCTCGTCTTCGCAGCCCTGATGGCCTCGGAATCCAGCTATACGGCTCTTACCCGGCTGACCTTCATGGGGGCGGGTTCCTAGAACAGAGGCAAGATTTTCAGGATTGTGGAAGCAGCACGCCGACGGCGAATTCCTCTTCGGTTGCGACGTGGCCGGCCTGAGTCTTGCGATATTCGCTGGGGGTGAAACCGCGCTCGGCTCGTAGCGTGCGGGAAAGGTGCGGCGCATCGCAAAAACCGGTGGCGAGCGAAATCTGGGTGATGCTGTCACGCGTCGTGCGCAGCAGCGACAGAGCGCGATCCAGTCGAAGCTCGAGATAGACCTTCGAAGGCGTTGCGCTGAGGTCGTTCAGGAAACGCCGTTCGAGGCTGCGGCGGCCAAGGCCGAGATCATTCGCCAGTTCCAGCACGGTTCTCGGAACCTCGATATTCTGCTGCATCCGCAGGATTGCTTTTTTGACGAGGGGATCGTTGGCCTTGCGCGTGCTCTGCTGGCCGGGTTGAGGCTTTTCGCCGCTCAGCGCGCTGTCGATCATCATGATGTTGAGGCTTTTGATGGCGGCGGACTGGCCGACATGACGCTCGACGAGGAAGGCTGCCAGATGCGCTGCGCCGTGGCCACCGGAACAGGTCAGTCGGTCGCGGTCGATGACGAAGATCTGGTCGGAGATCATCTGGACGGTATCGAAACGGTCGAGAAAATCCTGACGGTGGAACCAGCTTACGCAGCAGCGATAACCATCGAGCAGGCCGGCCTCGTGCAGGATGAAAACGCCGGTGCATAGCCCGACGATGGGAACGCCCGCCGCCGCCCGTTCCTTCAGGAAGCGCAGCGCCTCCTGCGGCAGGGCGCTGTGATCGCTGATCAAACCGCCGACAACGACGATATAGTCGTAGTGCCCGGCGTCCATCAGCCGTGTATCCGGCTGCACCTTCACGCCGCAACTCGATTGTACGCTGCTCATGGTCGCCGAGAGCACCGACCATTCGCACAGGATAGGCCGCGAACGGTCCGCCTCATCGGCCGCAAGGCGCAGCACATCGACGAAATTCGCGAAGGCCGACAGCGTGAAGCGGTCGGCAAGCAGGAAGGCGACGCTGAGGCGTTTTCTGGCGCGGGGTAAGGTCATGACGCAAATATTCATGCAAACAGACGCGATTGTCCAGCCGGGGCGCGGCAAATGCTCCTAGCTTTTGCGACACGAGATTTTCCAACCATCGGGTCCGCTCATGACGCGTTTTAATGCTTTCAATCTTTTGCGGAATGCCGTGACCGGCCACAAGAACTGGGACGAGCAATGGCCCGACAGTCAGCCGAAAGCCGAATATGACGTGGTCATCGTCGGCGCCGGCGGCCATGGTCTTGGCGCTGCCTATTATCTGGCCAGCCAGCACGGCATCACCAATGTCGCTGTCATCGACAAGGGCTGGCTCGGCGGCGGCAATACCGGCCGCAACACCACGATCATCCGCTCGAACTATCTCTATGACGAGAGCGCCCGTCTTTACGATCACGCCGTCGATCTGTGGGAGAACTTGAGCCAGGAATTGAACTACAACGTCATGTATTCAAGGCGCGGTGTGCTGATGCTGGCGCATAATGTGCACGATGTGCAGAGCTTCAAGCGCCACATCCATTCCAACCGTTTGAATGGCGTCGATAATCGCTGGCTCACCCCGGAAGAATGCAAGGAATACTGCCCGCCGCTCAGCATTGCGCCGAATGCCCGCTATCCGGTCATGGGCGGCGCGCTTCAGGAACGGGCCGGCACGGCGCGCCACGATGCGGTCGCCTGGGGTTATGCGCGCGGCGCTGCCGCCCGCGGCGTCGATATCATCCAGAACTGCCCGGTCACGGCCATTCGCCGCAACGCTGACGGCTCCGTCGCGGGCGTCGAGACGGCGAGGGGTTTCATCAAGGCAAAGAAGGTCGCGGTTTCCGCCGCCGGTCACACTTCGGTCGTCATGGACACGGCCGGTGTGCGTCTGCCGCTCGAAAGCTATCCGTTGCAGGCGCTGGTGTCGGAGCCGATCAAGCCGATCTTCCCCTGCGTGGTAATGTCGAACGCGGTTCACGCCTATATCAGCCAGTCGGACAAGGGCGAACTGGTGATCGGTTCGGGCACGGACCAATATACGTCCTATTCGCAGCGCGGCGGCTTGCCGCTGATCGAACATACGATCGCGGCCATCGTCGAAATCTTCCCGATCTTCAACCGCATGCGGATGCTGCGTAAATGGGGCGGCATCGTTGATGTGACTCCGGATCGCTCGGCCATTCTCGGCAAGACGCCGGTTGCCGGCCTTTACGTCAATTGCGGCTGGGGTACCGGCGGTTTCAAGGCCACGCCCGGCGCTGCCCATACCTTCGCCTGGACCATCGCCAAAAACGAACCGCACCCGATCAACGCGCCTTTCACGCTGGAACGCTTCCGTTCCGGCCGCCTGATCGACGAGGCCGCCGCCGCAGCCGTGGCGCACTGAGGATAGAATCATGCTGCTGATCCGCTGCCCCTATTGCAACGAAACTCTGCCGGAAGCCGAATTCACCTATGCCGGGCAGGCCCATATTACCCGCGCCGCCGATCCCTCGTCGCAGACCGATGAGCAATGGGAAGAATTCCTGTTCATCCGCGAAAACGTGAAAGGTCCGCATTTCGAGCGCTGGCGGCACCTGCATGGCTGCGGCCGCTTCTTCAACGCCGTGCGTGATACGGTGAGCGACCGTTTCCTCACGACCTATCGGGCCGGCGAGCCGCGTCCTGAACTTTCTTCCCTGACCCGTGCACCAGCCAGTTCCGAGGTGTCGAAATGAACTCCTATCGCGTTTCCGGCCGTGGCCGCGTGGATGCCGCCCGCTCCGTGAGCTTCACCTTCGACGGCAAGACCTATCGCGGCGTGAAGGGCGATACGGTCGCCTCCGCACTTCTCGCCAATGGCGTGCATCTGATGGGCCGCTCGTTCAAATACCACCGCCCGCGCGGCCCGGTGGCAGCGGGTTCCGAGGAGCCGAATGCGCTGATCGGCACCCGCCGCAGTGCCGGACGTTTCGAACCGAACACCCGCGCCACGGTGCAGGAAATCTGGAACGGGCTGGAAACCACCTCGCAGAACAAATATCCGAGCCTGAAATTCGATATCGGCGCGGTAAACGACATGGCCTATATGCTGTTTTCGGCGGGCTTCTATTACAAGACCTTCATGTGGCCGAAGAGCTTCTGGAACAAGGTCTATGAGCCCTTCATCCGCGCGGCTGCGGGTCTCGGCGTTTCGCCGACGGAGGAGGACCCCGACACCTATGCCTCGCGCAACCTGCATTGCGATGTGCTGATCGTCGGTGCCGGTCCCGCCGGTCTTGCGGCAGCGCGTGCGGCGGCGGTCGATGGTCTGAAGGTCGTGCTGGTCGATGAAAATGCCGAAGCCGGCGGCACGCTTTTGTCCGAACCGCAGGCGAAGATCGACGGCAAGCCCGCATGGAACTGGCTTGCGGATGAGTTGAAGGCGCTGAAGGAGCGCGGCGTCAGGGTCATGACCCGCACGACGGCGATTGCCTATTACCACCAGAACATGATCGGCCTTTGCGAAAAGCTGACCGACCATCTGGAAACCGTGCCGAAAGATACGCCGCGCGAGCGCCTGTGGCGGGTGCGGGCTCGCCAGGTGGTGCTGGCGCAGGGCGCGCTGGAAAAGCCGCTGGTCTTCCACGGCAACGACCGTCCGGGCGTGATGCTGGCGGGGGCTGCCCAGACCTATCTCAACCGTTACGGCGTCAAGGTCGGTAACCGGCCGGTGGTGGTGACGAGCCATGACAGCGCCTGGTATGCGGCCTTCGATCTTCATGGCGCGGGCGCGCGTGTTCAGGCTATTGTCGATACCCGCGCCAAGGTGCGCGAGGAACTGGTCAATGAAGCGCGCGCGCTCGGCATTCCGGTCAAGCTGTCGCATACGGTCACGGCGACCTCGGGCCGGCTGCGGGTCAAGTCCGTCCGGGTCAATGCGGTTAGTGGCGCGTCGGTCGGTGCGGGACAGGAGATTGCCTGTGATGCGGTGCTGATGTCGGGCGGCTGGACGCCGTCGCTACATCTCTTTTCCCATACGCAGGGCAAGATCGCCTGGGATGATGAACGGACTACGTTCCTTCCTGCCCTCACTAACGAGGATTGCGTCATTGCCGGGGCCGGGCGAGGGCTGTGGGGCATCGAGGCGGCGCTGAAGGACGGTGCGGAACGGGGTCGCGAAGTCGCCGACGCACTCGGCAAGGCCGCCAATAGTTCCAGCCATGCGGTGGAACATGACCGTACCGGCAACGGCGTCTCGCACACGGAACTGCCGAGCGACCGCGATGCCGGCAAGGCCAAGGCTTTCGTAGATTACCAGAATGACGTGACCGCCAAGGATCTGCGGCTTGCCGTGCGTGAGGGCATGCGCTCCATCGAACATGTCAAGCGCTACACCACCAACGGCATGGCGACCGATCAGGGCAAGATGTCCAACATCAACGGTCTCAACATCGCGGCAGAAGCGCTGGGCAAGCGCCAGCCGCAGGTGGGGCTGACCACCTTCCGTCCGCCCTATACGCCAACGACCTTCGGCGCTTTTGCGGGTTATCACCGTGGTGCGCATTTCGAAGTGACGCGCAAGACTCAGATCGACGGTTGGGCTGAGGAGCACGGTGCGGTTTACGAGCCGGTCGGGCAATGGCGTCGCGCCTGGTATTTCCCGAAGCCGGGTGAAGACATGGATGCGGCGGTCAGCCGTGAATGCCGGGCGGTGCGCCAGAGCGTTGGCATTTTCGATGCCTCGACGCTCGGCAAGATCGAGGTGGTCGGTCCCGATGCGGTCGAGTTCATGAACCGCATGTATACCAATCCCTGGACGAAGCTTGCCGCCGGCCGCTGCCGTTATGGCCTGCTGCTCGGCGATGATGGCTTCATCCGCGATGACGGCGTCATCGGCCGCATGACCGAGGACCGTTTCCATGTCACCACCACAACCGGCGGCGCCGCCCGCGTGCTGAACATGATGGAGGATTACCTCCAGACCGAATGGCCCGATCTCAATGTCTGGCTGACCTCGACCACCGAACAGTGGTCGACCATTGCGCTGAACGGCCCGAACGCGGCGAAGCTGCTCGCGCCGCTGGTGCAAGGCATCGAACTGACGGAAGAGGCTTTCCCGCACATGTCCTGCGTGGAATGCACCGTTGCCGGCATGCCGGCGCGGTTGTTCCGCGTCAGCTTCACCGGCGAGATCGGCTTCGAGGTCAATGTGCCGGCGCCGCTCGGCCGCAAGCTCTGGGAAATCCTGTGGGAGGCCGGCCAGCAATATGGCATCACGCCTTACGGCACGGAAACCATGCATGTGCTGCGCGCCGAAAAGGGTTACATCATCGTCGGCCAGGACACCGATGGTACGGTTACGCCCTATGATGCGGCGATGGGCTGGGCCGTGGGCAAGAACAAGCCGGATTTCGTCGGCAAGCGCGGCCTTGCCCGCCCCGATCTCGTCGCCAAGGGTCGTCGCCATCTCGTCGGTCTTCTGACCGAAGACCGCTCGAAGTTGGAAGAGGGCGCGCAGATCGTCTTCGATGCGAAACAGCCGATCCCCATGAAAATGGTGGGTCACGTCACCTCGTCCTATCACTCGGACGCCGTCGGCCAACCGATTGCGCTGGCGCTGGTTGAGGGCGGCCATGATCGGATGGGCGAGACCGTCTACATTCCGATGCTGGACCGCACCATTGCCGCGAAAATCACCGGGATGGTCTTTGTCGATCCCGAAAATACCCGCCTGAAGATTTGACTAGCGCATATCCGGCGAACACAAGTTCGCAAGATATGCTATAACTCTTTGTTTTTGCGCATTTTCCGGACGTAAAGGCGAATTCGCCTTTACTGGAAATGCTCTAGGAGATGACAATGAACATGCGCGTTTCCTCCCCCGTTCACGGCACGCTGGCCGAGAGCAAAGCAGCCCGGGTCAGCATTCTGGCCGCGCAGGCGCGGCTGTCGCTGCGGGCGCGTGGCGATCTCGCCTCGCTCAACGCCGCCCTTGGCCTTACCCTGCCGGACCGGATCGGCCTCCGCGCCGCTTCAGGCGACATCGAGGTCCTGCGCCTTGGCCCCGACGAATGGACCGTGCTTGCACCTGTCAGCGCGGTCGACAGGCTGATTGCCGCCTGCGCAGGCGTTTACGCCAGCCATCCGCATAGTCTCGTCGATATTTCCGGACGAGAAATGACGCTCCTGATCGAAGGTCCGCAGGCTGCCGAATTGCTGACGCTGGGCTGCGCCCGCGACATCGATACGATTGCCGTCGGCGAGGGACGCCGGACGATTTTCGATGGCGTCAGCGTGGTGCTCCGGCGCGATGCGGAAAACCGTTTCCGCATGGATGTCTGGAACAGTTTCGTATCGCATCTTGGCCATCTGCTTGAAACCGGCTGCAAGGAACTTGCGGCGGACATCGCCTGATCTCGAAGGAGGAAACAATGCTCAACCGACTGTCGCATAATACCGTTTCGGACACGGTGATCGCCGACGCCATCGCCGAGGAACTCGACCGCCAGAAGACGCAGATCGAGCTGATCGCTTCGGAAAACATCGTTTCCGCCGATGTTCTGGCGGCGCAAGGCTCGGAGCTGACCAACAAATATGCCGAGGGATATCCCGGCAAGCGTTATTACGGTGGCTGCGAATTCGTCGATAAGGTCGAGGCGGTCGCCATCGACCGGCTGAAGCAGCTCTTCGGCGCGGAATTCGCCAATGTGCAGCCGCATTCCGGCGCGCAGGCCAATCAGGCGGTGTTTCTGGCGCTGCTTCAGCCCGGCGACCGGATCATGGGGCTTTCGCTGGCCCATGGCGGCCATCTTACGCATGGTTCGCCGGTCACCATGTCCGGCAAATGGTTCGATGTCGTCTCCTATGAGGTCGACGCCGAAACCCATCTGATCGATATGGAGAAGGTACGGGCACGGGCGCTGGAGACGAAACCGAAGCTGATCGTGGCGGGCGCATCGGCCTATCCGCGCCAGATCGATTTCGCCGGCTTCCGTAAGATCGCTGACGAGGTAGGCGCTTATCTAATGGTCGATATGGCCCATTATGCCGGGCTGATCGCCGGCGGCAAATATCCGAACCCCGTGCCGCACGCCCATGTGGTCACCTCCACCACCCACAAGACCCTGCGCGGTCCGCGCGGCGGCGTTATCCTCACCAACGATGCCGATCTCGCCAAAAAGCTCAATTCGGCGGTATTCCCCGGCAATCAGGGCGGTCCGCTGATGCATGTCATCGCCGCCAAGGCCGTGGCTTTCGGCGAGGCGCTGCGCCCGGACTTTGCGGATTACGCCAGCCAGGTCATCGCCAATGCGCAGGCGCTTGCCGCCGTGCTGACAAAGGGTGGTCTGGGGATCGTCTCTGGCGGAACCGACAGCCATATGGTGCTGGTCGATCTGCGCCCGAAAGGCGTGACCGGCAAGATCGCCGAAATCGCGCTGGACAGGGCGGGGCTTACCTGCAACAAGAACGCCATTCCCAACGATCCGGAAAAGCCCTTCGTCACCTCGGGTATCCGGCTCGGCAGCTCCGCCGGCACCACGCGCGGTTTTGGCGTCGCCGAATTCGAACAGATCGGTGCGCTGATCCTGCGTGTCATCGATGCGCTGGCGGCGAATGCCGAGGGTGACGCCGCAGTCGAGGCCGACGTGCGGGAGCAGGTCGCAGCGCTTTGCGACGCCTTCCCGATCTACGGTTCGTAAGCGGCCCTGCCGGGCTTCGGCAAGTCTCAATCGCCGTCCTGGCCACGGCCGGCGGTTCATCGGCAATCGGCGCGAAAGCGCGGGCGATCCGTCCGCGCCGCAAAGACCCAGGGGAGCAGGATTTGACCACCTATATCATGAAAGTCGCGTGTCCGGCGCGCAGCGGCATCGTCGCCGCCGTCTCCGGTTATCTTGCCCGGTCCGGCTGCAACATCAACGACAGTTCGCAGTTCACCGACCAGGAGACGGGCCGCTTCTTCATGCGGCTGAGCTTCGTTTCCGAACAGGGATCGGGACGCGATGCACTGCTTGACGGGTTTGGTTCCGTCGCGGCCGATTTCGATATGGATTACGATATTCATGACCTTTCGCGAAAGACGAAAGTCGTGATCATGGTCTCGCGCTTCGGCCATTGCCTGAACGATCTGCTGTATCGCTCCCGCATCGGTGCGCTGCCGGTCGAGATCGTCGCCGTAATTTCCAATCATCTTGATTATCAGAAGCAGGTGGTGAATGAGGATATTCCCTTTCACCACATTCGTGTCACGCCGGAAACGAAGCCCGAGGCGGAAGCTGCGATCCTGCAGGTGGTGCAGGATACCGGAGCGGAGCTCGTGGTGCTGGCGCGCTACATGCAGGTCCTGTCGGACCGGCTATGTCAGGAAATGTCAGGCCGTATCATCAACATCCATCATTCCTTCCTGCCGTCTTTCAAGGGCGCCAACCCTTACAAGCAGGCCTATGAGCGCGGCGTGCGGCTGATCGGTGCGACCGCCCACTACGTCACCGCCGATCTCGATGAAGGGCCGATCATCGAGCAGGATACGATCCGCGTGACCCATGCCCAGAGTGCGATGGATTATGTCAGCCTCGGCCGGGATGTGGAAAGCCAGGTTCTTGCACGGGCCATCCACGCCCATATTCATCACCGGGTCTTTCTGAACGGAAACAGGACGGTCGTCTTTCCCGCGTCTCCCGGAGAACATGTGTCCGAACGCATGGGCTGAATGCGCAGTCCCAGCCCATGCAATTCAGGCTTATCCCGAGCGGCTTCTCGCCCGGGATGACCTTGATCCTCTGTTCTTACTCCGCGGGCTGCTGCATTGCAGCTACCGGGCCGGGCCGTCCGCGATCTCCGGAGAGGCTGCGCTGGCCGAGCGCGATGATGGCGACTGTCGAAAGGCTTGCGGCGACGGAGACCCAGAAACCGTTATCCGGGCCGAAATTGTCGATCACCCAGCCGGAGACGAAGGCGCCGAGCGCCATGCCGATACCGATGCCGGTCATTACCCAGGTCACGCCTTCCGTCAGCATCGATTCCGGCACGCGGCGCTCGATCAGGCCGAACGAGGTGATGAAAATCGGCGAGATTGCAACGCCGCTGAGGAAAACGGCGAAAGCGAGGAGTGCTACCGAGGTGTTGGCGACAAGCAGCGGCAGGGCGGTGAGTGCAAGCAAGCTGACGGCGATCAGCAATTGCCGTTGCAGCGGCATTTTGGGGTTGAGCGCGCCGAGGATGAGGCCGACCACGAAGGAGCCAATGGCATAGACGCCGATGACGAGGCTGGCGGCTTCCGGTTGACCAAGCGCCTTGGTGATTGCGACGGCGCTCACCTCGGCCGTGGCGAAAGTGGAGCCGACGAAGATCAGCGCGAGCGTGATGATCTGGACCGGCCGCAGGAAGATGGCCGAACGCTGCCGGCGGCCGCTTTCAACCGGCCGCACCTTGGGCTCGGTCGCGCGTTGCAGAAGGAAGGCAAAGGTGCCAAGCGCCAGGAAGGTGGTGCTGATCATCATGCCCGCTTCCGGAAAGAGCGAAACCGCAAGGCCAACGGAAAGCGAGGCGCCGGAGATGTAGACAAGTTCGTCGGCGGCGGATTCAAAGGCGAAGGCGGTGTTCAACTCCGGCCGGTCGCGGAAGATTTCCGTCCAGCGGGCGCGCATCATGGCGGGAATGCTCGGCATGGCGGCGGCGAGGAAGGCGGAAAGGAACTGTGTCCAGGCGGGCCATCTCTGATTTGTCGCGATAATCAGCGCCGCAAAGGCGATGACCGAGACGATGGTGGCGGGGATGAGGACCTTGCTCTGCCCCTTGCGGTCCACCAGCCGGGAGATTTGCGGGGAGAGGGCGGCATTGGTCAATGCGAAGGTTGCCGAGACGGCGCCGGCCAGCCAATATTCGCCATGAGTCTGGGAAAGCATGGCGACGATGCCGATCGGGGCCATGGCAATGGGAAGGCGGGCGAAGAAACCGGCGGCGGAAAAGCCTTTTGCGCCTGGAGCCCGGAAAATTTCTCTGTATGGATTAGACATCGGGATGCACCTTGTTCTAAGGGTGTCCACCACATACATACGTGGCGTATGTGAATGAGATAATTGCATACGACGCGTATGTCAACTAATATACGCGTCGTATGTGGAAAATGGAGAAGAAATGCGCAAACCTCGCAGTGAAATGATTGCCGAGACGCGGGCGAAGCTTCTGGCTGCCGGCCGCAAGGCCTTTGGCAGCATCGGTTATGCGGAAGCGTCGATGGACGACTTCACCGCCGAAGCCGGTCTCACCCGTGGCGCGCTCTATCACCATTTCGGCGACAAGAAAGGCCTGTTGCTGGCGGTTGTGGCCGAGATCGATGCGGAGATGACGAAGAGGCTCTGTGACATCTCCTCGAGGGCCGCGACCCGATGGGAGGGTTTCGTCGAGGAGAATGTCGGTTATGTGCGCATGGCTCTCGAACCGGAAATCCAGCGGATCATGTTTCGTGACGGGCCGGCCGTGCTCGGCGATCCGTCGCGCTGGCCGAATGCCAATGGCTGTATCTCGGCTGTCGCCCGAAGCCTGGATGCGCTCCGGGAAGAAGGCACCATCGGCGACATCGATCCGGAGGCATGCGCCCGCTTCATCAATGCGGCGAGCAGCAGCGCCGCCCAATGGATAGCCAATTCCGACGACCCGGAAACGACCTCGAAACGGGCTGTCGGAAGTTTCCGAACCTTTCTGGAGGGATTGCGGGTCAGGAAAGACTGACCCGCAAAGCTGCCGATCTGTTATTCCGCGTCGGCTGGGCGATCATCACGGAAAATGTGTAGAAAGATCTGGAATAGACACAGATCATGTTATTGGTAGCACTTGTTGTGAGACCCATGAGGCCAAGGTGATGGTCGGCAAGAAGTCAGACAAAGTCTCCGGAAGCAAGCCATCGGTTGCGACGCCGAAGCTTCTGTCGGGTGGCAATCCTCAGATTGCAAAAGGATATGGCGACACCCCGGTGCAGGCCTATATCGCCGCCATGCCGGGTTGGAAAAGCGCGGTGGGTGGCCGTATCGACAGGTTGATCGAAGGTGTCGTGCCCGGTGTGCGCAAGGCTGTGAAGTGGAATTCGCCCTTTTACGGCATGGAGGACGACATCTGGTTCCTCAGCCTTCACTGCTTCACGAAATATATCAAGGTGACCTTCCTTAACGGCGCATCCTTGCAGCCCTTGCCGCCCGGCACTTCCAAACATCCGAAAGTCCGTTACCTCGATATCCGCGAGGATGCGTTCGATGAAGCGCAGTTCGTGGAGTGGGTGAGGCAGGCAAGCGTGTTGCCCGGCGAAAAAATGTGAGCGAACGGGTTTACCGGTCCCAGAGGCTTTCAAGCACGCGATGATCGCGAAATGGGCGGACGAATCATGCCGGTTTTCCTGCCTCTTGAGGATAGTGTCGCGCCGCGGATGATGAGAAATCGCGGGCTGTCCGATACAGTTTTTCCGGAGCGAAGAAAAACCGGCCGTTCCGGCCGATTTCTGTTTACTTTTGCCGGGGTTGCACGCCATCACGCTCACTGAATTCGCTGCCAGACGTATCGCAAACCACGGAGGATGAGATGAAGGCACTGGTGCTGGAAGAAAAGGGCAAGCTCTCGCTCAGGGATTTTGACATTCCGGGTGGAGCAGGATCCGGTGAACTCGGGCCCAGGGATGTGCGCATCCGCACCCACACGGTCGGTATCTGCGGCTCGGACGTCCATTATTACACCCATGGCAAGATCGGTCATTTCGTCGTCAACGCGCCGATGGTGCTCGGCCATGAAGCGTCTGGAACGGTGATCGAAACCGGCGACGAGGTGACGCATCTGAAGGTGGGCGACCGCGTCTGCATGGAGCCCGGCATTCCCGATCCCACATCGCGCGCCACCAAGCTCGGCATCTACAATGTCGATCCGGCTGTCCGCTTCTGGGCGACGCCGCCAATCCATGGCTGCCTGACGCCCGAGGTCATTCATCCCGCCGCCTTCACTTATAAGCTGCCCGACAATGTGTCCTTCGCCGAAGGCGCCATGGTCGAACCTTTCGCCATCGGCATGCAGGCGGCGCTTAGGGCACGTATCCAGCCGGGCGATATCGCTGTCGTCACTGGAGCTGGTCCGATCGGCATGATGGTAGCGCTGGCGGCGCTTGCCGGCGGTTGCGCCAAGGTCATCGTTGCCGATCTCGCCCAGCCGAAGCTCGATATCATCGGTGCATATGATGGCATCGAAACCGTCAACATCCGCGAACGCAATCTCGCCGAGGCCGTCTCGGCGGCGACCGACGGCTGGGGCTGCGATATCGTCTTCGAATGCTCGGGCGCAGCACCCGCCGTGCTCGGCATGGCAAAGCTGGCGCGGCCGGGCGGCGCGATCGTGCTGGTCGGCATGCCTGTCGATCCGGTTCCGGTCGATATTGTCGGCCTGCAGGCCAAGGAACTGCGGGTCGAAACGGTTTTCCGTTATGCCAATGTTTACGACCGGGCAGTTGCGCTCATCGCCTCCGGCAAGGTTGATCTGAAGCCGCTGATTTCCGCGACCATTCCCTTCGAAGACAGCATTGCCGGTTTCGACCGTGCGGTTGAAGCACGGGAAACGGATGTGAAACTGCAGATCGTGATGCCGCAGTAACGAAGCCAGCCGCTGATGATTGAGCGGCAAAGATGTTGCGGAAAAGTATGAGTGTAGCCTGCCGGCATCCGGCAGGCTACACGTCAAAATTTCAACGAAAATCGCTTCTGGTTGCGCATTGTTTGAGCGCATCACGCCAAATTGAGCGGAAAAATCGGCCCCATCGCCGCGTTTATGGTCAGCCCTTTCGGGCGACTCTTCAATTTTCGACAAAAAAGAGTCAAAAAAGTATCGGCAATTTCTTCGGCGTGATGTGGATGTACCGCAGCCGCCCGCCATATGCTCCTCATCAACGCCTGGGACGAGCCATAAAGAGGAAATGGCTCCTGTCCGCAAATACGGCGGACGCGACTGATGGGAGGAACTATGATGCAGCCCGATCTGGAACTGGTGCACATCCGCAAGGGCGAATCTTTCGCCGCCTGGCGGCATGGCTATCCGTTCCGTACCGTGCGCTGGCATTATCATCCCGAATACGAAATCCATCTGGTCGTCGCCACGTCAGGCACGTTTTATATCGGTGATTTCGTCGGTCGTTTCGGCCCCGGTCAGCTCATCATGACCGGTCCCAATCTCCCCCAGAACTGGATCAGCGAGATCGAGCCGGACGAGATCGTGCCCACACGCTCTCTCGTGATCCAGTTTCCGGAGGCTTTTATCGAGGATGCCTGCGCCTCAATGTCCGAGATGGAGGTGGTGCGTGCGCTGCTGGACCGCAGCCGCCGCGGCATTCTGTTCGACGATGAGACAAGCGATCGCGTTCGTCCGCTGATCCTTCGGCTGATCGAGGCGCAGGGGCTGACGCGGCTCGCGCTTTTCTGGGAAATTCTCGATCTGCTGGTCAACGCGCCGTCTTCCGAGGTGCTTGCAAGCCTGAGCTACGAGCTGGACCTGACCGGCATTGGCGACAGCGGCATCAACCGCGCGCTGTCGCATCTGCGCCAGCACCTGACCGAACAGGTCGAGGAAATCGACCTCGCCGACATGGTGGGCCAGAGCCAGAGCGCCTTTTCCCGCGCCTTCAAGCGTCACACGGGAACGACGCTGGTGCGGTATCGCAATCAGTTACGCATCGATCTTGCCTGCCAGATGCTGCTGGCAGATCAGGAGGTCAAGGTGGCGGAGGTCTGCTACGATGTGGGCTTCTCCAATCTTTCGAATTTCAACCGGCATTTCCTGAAATTGAAGGGAATGTCGCCGTCGAGGTTCCGCACGATATTCGCAGCCCAGAAGGCAGCTGTGATGGCGGATTAAACCAGCGACACATCGCCAATTTTTTAGAATTCGGGCAGAGGGCTGTCCGGAAACGGGGTCTTGTTGCCCCAATTTTCCAACCGGGAGGAAGAGTGAGATGAAAATGAAGTCCAAGTTTCTGATGGCGACAGCCGCAATTGCAATGATGGCCGCTCCGGCGCTGGCGCAGGAAAAGCTGAAGATCGGCATGACCTTCCAGGAGCTGAACAACCCCTATTTCGTATCGATGCAGGAAGCGCTGAAGGAAGCCGCCGCAAGCATCGGCGCCGACGTTGTCGTGACTGATGCCGGCCACGATGTGGCAAAGCAGATTTCTGACGTTGAAGACATGCTGCAGCAGAAGATCGATATCCTGCTTCTGAACCCCACCGACAGCGCCGGCATCGAAGCCGCCGTTCACGCTGCCAAGGCTGCCGGTGTAATCGTCGTTGCGGTTGACGCCAACGCAAACGGCCCGGTCGACACCTTCGTCGGCTCGAAGAACCGTGACGCGGGTTACAAGTCGTGCAAGCATCTCGGTGAGGCGCTCGGTGGCAAGGGTGAAGTCGCAATCCTCGACGGTATCCCGGTCGTGCCGATCCTGCAGCGCGTTGAAGGCTGCAAGGCAGCGCTTGCCGAATTCGCCGACATCAAGCTGGTCGACACGCAGAACGGCCGTCAGGACCGCTCCGTTGCTCTCGGCGTCGTTGAAAACATGATCCAGTCGCGTCCGAACCTCGCCGGTATCTTCTCGGTGAATGACGGCGGTGCGATGGGCGCTCTGGCTGCGATCCAGGGTTCCGGCAAGGACATCAAGCTGACCTCGGTCGACGGTGCTCCGGAAGCTGTGAAGGCGATTGCCGAGGGTGGTCCTTTCATCGAAACCACCGCACAGTTCCCGCGTGATCAGGTTCGCGTCGGCCTTGCCATGGCGCTCGCCCAGAAGTGGGGCGCTCGCGTCGTGCCGAAGGAAGTTCCGATCGACGTCATGGTCGTCGATAGCAAGAACGCCGGCGAGTTCAGCTGGTAAAGAACTCCTCCCAGGCCCCGTCCCCATCTAGTATGGGGGCGGGGTTAAATCCCGACCATTGAGGAGGGTGAAATGCTGGAACTGAATGGAATAAGAAAAAGCTTTGGCAAGATCGAAGTCCTGCGCGGCGTCGACCTTGAGGCGCGCGCCGGTGAGGTGCATGCGCTTCTGGGCGAAAACGGCGCCGGCAAATCGACGCTGATGAAAATCCTGTGCGGCATTTTGCAGCCATCCGAGGGAACGATCCGCATCGACGGCAAGGATCGCCGCTTCGCCAATTATGACGAGGCGATTGCCGCCGGCGTCGGCATCGTGTTTCAGGAATTCAGCCTGATCCCTTATCTCGATGCCGTTGAAAACATGTTCCTTGCCCGCGAAATTCGCGGGCCGCTTCGCCTTTTGAACAAGGGCGCGATGCGCAGGCGCGCAGCCGAAATCATGGGCCGTCTGGCCGTGGATGTACCGCTTGATGTGCCGGTGCATCGCCTTTCGGTTGCCCAGCAGCAATTTGTCGAAATCGCCAAGGCACTGTCGCTGGATGCCCGCATTCTTGTGCTCGACGAGCCGACCGCGACGCTCACCCCCTCCGAGACGGAACACCTGTTCAAGGTCATGCGCGAGCTGCGGCGTCAGGGCGTGGCGATCATCTTCATTTCGCATCACCTCGAAGAAATATTCGAGATTTGCGACCGCATCACCGTTCTGCGCGATGGCGAGTTGATCGGTTCCTGCCTGACGTCGGAGGTCGATAATGACCGTCTGGTCGAGATGATGGTCGGCCGGCGCATCGAAGCCAGTTTCCCGCCGAAGCCAGAGCTCGATCCTTCCGCCGCAAAGGTTATCGAGGTGGAAGAGCTGCAATTGAAGAAGGGCGGTCCTGTCTCGCGTTTCGCGCTGCGCAAGGGCGAAATTCTTGGTTTTGCCGGGCTTGTTGGCTCGGGCCGTACGGAAACTGTTCTCGCCATGCTCGGGGCGCATTCAGCCTCGCGTCGCAAGATCAAGCTCGATGGTGTGGAGACGCGTTTTTCCGGCCCTGATGAAGCGCTGATGCGCGGCATCGGCTTGCTGCCGGAAAGCCGCAAGGAGGAGGGGCTGATTACCAGCTTCTCCATCCTGCAGAATATTTCGCTCAACAATTACCGCAAATACCGCAAGGCCCACTGGTTCCTCGATCTCAAAAAGGAACTGGAACACACGACAAAGGCCATGGCGCAGGTGCAGGTGAAGGCGCAGGGGCCTTATGCCCGCGTCGACACGCTATCGGGCGGCAACCAGCAGAAGATCGTCATCGCCCGCTGGCTGAACCATGACATGCGCGTGCTGATCTTCGACGAGCCGACACGCGGCATCGATGTCGGCGCTAAGGCGGAAATCTATGCGCTGATGCGGGAATTCGCCGCCAGGGGCCATTCGATCATCATGATCTCCTCGGAGCTGCCGGAAGTGATCGGCATGTCCGACAGGGTCTGCGTCTTCCGTTCCGGCGGCATCGTCGCCACGGTCGAGGGAGACGACATCAATTCAGAAACAATAATGACAAACGCCACCACCGGGAGAGTTGAACATGTCGCTTGATGCAAACACCGGCGTTGCCGCGAAAACGGGCGGTTTCAGTCTCAGCGCCATGCTGCGCTCGCCGCTTGCCCTGCCGCTGGCGGGCCTGATTGTCGTATCGATCCTCATGGGGCTTGCGAGCGACAATTTCTTCAGCCTCAACAACATCATGAACGTGCTGCGGCAGGTTTCTGTCGTCGGCATCCTCGCCGTCGGCATGACCTTCGTTATCCTCACCGGCGGCATCGACCTGTCGGTCGGCGCGGTCATGGCGCTGATCGGCACATTGTCCGCTGGCCTGATGGTGAATACCGGCCTCTCGCCTGCAATTGCCCTGCCGGCCGGCCTGTTCATCGGTCTCGGCATCGGCATCTTCAATGGCGCGCTCGTCGCCTGGGGCAAGATGCCGGCGATCATTGTCACGCTCGCCACCATGGGCATGGCGCGCGGTCTCGGCCTCATTTATTCCGGTGGCTACCCCGTCAGCGGCATTCCGAGCTGGATTTCCTGGTTCGGCGTCGGCCGTATCGGCGTCGTTCCGGTGCCGGTCGTCATCATGGTGGTGATCTATGCCATCGCCTGGGTACTGTTGCAGCGCACGGCTTTCGGCCGCCATGTCTATGCTCTCGGCGGAAACGAACTGGCGGCCCGTCTTTCGGGCGTGAAGACCCAGCGCGTCAAGCTCGCCGTCTATGGCATTTCGGGTGTGACGGCCGCTTTCGCCGCGCTCATCCTCACCGGCCGCCTGATGAGCGGTCAGCCCAATGCTGGCGTCGGCTTCGAACTGGACGCCATCGCAGCGGTCGTTCTCGGCGGCACGGCGATTGCCGGCGGCAGGGGCCTCATCCTCGGCACGCTCATCGGTGCGGTACTGCTCGGCATCCTCAATAACGGCCTCAACCTGATGGGCATCAACCCCTATCTGCAGGATGTCATCAAGGGCGGCATCATCCTGCTGGCCATCTATATCGGGCGCGAATGGCGCTGAGCCGGCCCGGAAACATCTTCATAAACGCAGGAGAATTAAATGTCTGAATCGCTGCAAGGCAAGATTGCGGTCATCACCGGCGCCGCATCCGGCATCGGGCTTGCCACCACCGAAGCGCTGCTGGAGCAGGGCGCAACCGTGGTCATGGTCGACTGGAATGAGAAAGCCTTGAATGATCTGGTCGCCAAGCTCGGCGACCGCGCCATCCCGCAGGTCACCAATCTGCTCGATGCCGACAGCTGCAACGCGATGATCCCCGAGATCCTCAAAAAGGTCGATCATATCGACATTCTCTATTGCAACGCCGGCACCTATATCGGCGGCGATCTTACCGAGACGACGCCGGAAGCCATCGACAAGATGCTTAACCTCAACGTCAACGCCGTCATGAAGAACGTCCATGCCGTCGTGCCGCATATGTCGGAGCGCAAGACCGGCGATATCGTCGTCACCTGCTCGATTGCCGGCCACTTCCCCACCTATTGGGAGCCGGTCTATTCGGGCTCGAAATGGGCGATCACCAGCTTCGTGCAGGGCATGCGCCGCCAGATGATCCCGCACGGCGTGCGCGTCGCTCAGGTTTCTCCCGGCCCTGTCGTTTCCGCACTGCTGGCCGACTGGCCGGAGGAAAACCTCCGCAAGGCCAAGGAATCGGGCAGCCTTATCGACGCGAGCGAAGTGGCCGATGCCGTTGTCTACATGCTGACGCGCAAGCGCACGGTCACCATCCGCGACATGCTGGTCTTGCCGACCAACTTCGACCGCGTTTAAAAATCTCTGGAGCGGCGGGACAACCGGAAACGGTCCCGCCGCTCAACCCTGTTCAAGCACCGGATGATCCGCTCCGAGGAGTATCGCAAATGGCTTCCTATCTGATTGGCGTCGATGTCGGGACCGGCTCGGCGCGCGCCGGTGTCTTCGACGTATCGGGCAAGCTTCTCGCCACCGCCAAACGCCCGATCGGCATGCATCGCGAGGATGGCGGCATTGCCGAACAATCGAGCGGCGAAGTATGGCAGGCCGTTTGCGACAGCGTTCGGGAAAGCGTTTCCCGTGCCGGCATCGATCCCGCCGAGGTCGCCGGTATCGGTTTCGATGCCACCTGCTCGCTGGTGGTGCGTGGACCGGAAGATGAGACCCTGCCGGTTGGCGCGCCCGATCATCCCGAGCGCGACATCATCGTCTGGATGGATCACCGCGCCGTCGAACAGGCGGAGCGCATCAATGCCGGCGAACACGCCGTGCTGAAATATGTCGGCGGCCGTATTTCCCCGGAAATGCAGACGCCGAAACTGCTGTGGCTCAGCGAAAACAGGCCGGACATCTATGCCCGGGCAGAGCACTTCTTCGACCTCACGGACTTTCTGACATGGAAGGCTTCGGGCGCGCTTGATCGCTCCGCCTGCACGGTGACCTGCAAATGGACTTATCTGGCCCATGAGAACCGTTGGGATGCGGAGTATTTCACCCGCATCGGGCTTGGCGATCTCGCCGAGCAGGGTTTTCGCCGCATCGGTCAAAGCGTCGTCCATCCCGGCACGGCGCTGGGTAACGGTTTGACGGAAGACGCTGCAAAAGCCATGGGTCTGGTTGCGGGAACCGCGGTTGCGGCAGGTCTGATCGACGCCCATGCCGGCGGCGTCGGCACGGTGGCCGCGGGCGGCGATGCGTCGCGATGCCTCGGTTATGTTTTCGGCACTTCGTCCTGCACCATGACGACCACCACCGAACCCGCCTTCGTGCCCGGCGTCTGGGGACCCTATTATTCCGCCATGGTTCCGGGCGCGTGGCTCAATGAAGGCGGCCAGTCCGCTGCCGGCGCTGCCATCGATTATCTCGTGCAACTGCACCCGGCCTATGCAGAGGCGAAGGCGCTTGCCGCTAAGGAAGATAAAGCATTGCCGGTTTGGCTCGCTGACCGGGCGCTCAATCTTGCCGCATCCGCGTCCGCTGCCGCAAAGATCGCCGAGGATTTTCACGTGGTGCCGGAATTTCTCGGTAACCGCGCGCCGTTTGCCGATCCCCATGCCCGCGCCGTCATCGCCGGTTACGGCATGGAGACGGGTGTGGATTCCCTTGTCGCGCTTTATGTGGCGGGGCTTCTCGGCCTCGGTTACGGGCTTCGCCAGATCATCGAAACGCAGGCCCGCAATGGTGCGCCGGTGGAAACCATCAGCGTCAGCGGCGGGGCGGGTGCGCATCCGCTTGCCCGGCAGCTGCTGGCGGACGCGACGGGGCTTCCCGTGGAACTGACTGAATGCGAGGAGCCGGTGCTTCTCGGCTCGGCCATGCTGGGCGCCGTCGCCGCCGGGACCTATCGGGACCTGATGGTCGCCATGCCCGCGATGTCGCGTATCGACAGCTGTGCTGCGCCAGATCCAGATTTTCAGAAGGTTCATCAGGCGCGTTACGACGCGTTTCTGGCGCTGCAAAATGCGGCGCGCGCCATTCGTTCTGCCAGCCATTCCTGAGCGCTGTCAAAAGTTTAGATCATCCGGCTGTATCGGCCGCAAAATAAAGAGGATTCCATGCAGTTTTCCGGAAAATCCGTCATCATCACGGGCGCAGGCAAAGGCATCGGCCGCGCCTGCGCTCGCCTGATGGCCGCGCGCGGTGCGGAAGTGGTGGCGATCAGCCGCACGCAGTCCGATCTCGACAATCTGAAAAGCGAAATCGGCGGCCGTTCGATCCGCGTCGATCTTGCCGATGTCGCCGCCACCCGCGCCGCCATGAAGGAAGCGGGCCCTTGCGATTTCCTGATCAACAGCGCCGGCATCAACGTGCTCGAAAGCGTGCTGGATATGAGCGATGCGGGTTATGAAGCCGTTCTCGGCATCAACCTGCGCGCGGCTTTGGTCGCATGTCAGGAATTTGCCCGCGCCCGCGTCGCGAAGGGCGGCGGCGGCGCCATCGTCAACATCACCTCCATCGCCGGTCACCGGGGTTTTCAGGATCACCTCTGCTACGCCGCGTCCAAGGCCGGGCTGGAAGGGGCGACCCGCGTTCTTGCCAAGGAGCTTGGCCCGCACGGCATTCGCGTCAACGCGGTTGCGCCGACCATCACCCTCACCGAACTGGCCGCGGAAGCGTGGAACGACCCGGCGAAAAGCCAGCCGATGATGGTTCGCCATCCGCTCAATAGGTTCGCCGAAGCGGAAGAGGTGGCTCAGAGCATCGCGCTGCTCCTGTCGGATGACAGCCGCATGATTTCTGGAGCCGTATTGCCGGTCGATGGCGGTTTCCTCGCCGTTTGATGTGCGCGGGGGGCTGACGCGCAAACGCCTGCCCGAAAATAAAAGAACGCCCGGCAAACAGCCGGGCGCTCCTCTTAGTGAATGACAACGCTGTTAATGACGATGCTCGGGCATGTCCTTCAGCTGGTCCTTGGTCCATGAAGTGACCGCGTGGACATCGCCGTCCTCATCCCGCATGAAATCAAGATCGCTGAGCGGTACTGCGACCGGCTTTGCGCCGATACCAAGAAAGCCGCCGACATCGATGATGGCGGTGCTGCCGGCCCCGACGCCGTGGACATGATCGACCTTGCCGACCTTGTGATCGTCTGCACCATAAACGGTGGCGCCTTCAAGAACGGACGGCGTCAGTTCGGTTTCAACCAGGCGTACGTGATTGGTGTGATCCATTGTTCTTGCTCCTGTCTTGGTTTGCAGAAAACAAACTCCTCGACTGCAAAACCGTTCCATCGAATGTCGCTGGCCAGCGCCAGCCGCTGAGGACTGGTGATTTCTCATCGGTACATTGTTGGGGTTTGCGGCAGGCGGTTCCGAAAAGGTTGCGGAATGGTCACACCTTTTCTCCGGAAGACAAGTTTTCGCTAAATTGCAACCGCTAAAGTTGTTGCGATGACGTGTCTGGATGTTATCTCTGCGTCAGGTTGAATCATCAAGGGGATGAGGGATGAAAAAGTTGGGGGCGGTTTTGCTGGTGGCTCTTTTGAGCGCATGTGCAAAGCCATCTGACGGACCGACCGCAGGCAATATCCGATCTGCGACCTTCCCTCGAACCAACGAGAAAATCCCCGTCATCGAGCTGGCGAATGCACCGGCGGCCACGGTTTCCGCCGGAAGCCTGCAGAATGCCTCCGGCCCCGGCCTCACAGCACTTCGCAACACCGGCTACAACGCCCAGAGATTGCGTCGCGGCGACGTGATCGACATCACCGTGCTCGATACCGGCGAAGACGGGCTTTTCTCCCCAACGCAAAGCAAGACGCTCAATCTCGGACGCTTTACGGTGGACCAGAGCGGATCGGTGAATATCCCCTTCGTCGGCAAACAGAGGGTGGTGGATTCGACGCCCGAGGGGCTGCAATCGCAGGTCGTCGCCGGGCTCAAGGGATCGGCCGTGAACCCGCAGGCCGTCGTCACCGTCGTCGACAAGCCGACAAGCGCCGTCATGCTGAGCGGTGCGGTGAAAAACCCCGGAAAAATAACGCTCACCGCCCGTCAGGAGCGGGTGCTCGATGCGCTCAATCAGGCCGGCGGCCCGACCGTCGCTCCGGGCGCTGCCACGGTTACCGTCGTTCGCGGCTCGCACAGGGCGAGCGCGCCGCTTGACCGCGTCATGCGGGAGGACCGCCAGAATATCCGCCTGTCGCCGGACGATCAGATCATGATCGATGGCGACGCCGCGAGCTACACCGCGCTCGGCGCTTTCAAGAGCGCCGGCGAATTCCAGTTCGAAGCCGGAAAACTGACCCTCGCTCAGGCTGTCGGCCGCGCCGGCGGGTTGCTGGATGACCGTGCGGACGCGCGCAATGTCTATGTCTTCCGCAACGAGATCATTCAGGTGCCGTCGGCAACCGTATCGGGCGCGAAAGGCCCGGTCGCGACGGCCACGACCATGCGGCCGGTGATTTATCACGTCAATATGCGCGATGCTTCCAGCATCGCCCTCATGCAGCTCTTCCAGATGCAGAAGGGCGATGTGCTCTATGCCAGCAACGCTCCGCTGGTGGATTCGGCCAAGCTCCTGACCGTGTTCCAGAAGAGCGTGCCGACGGCGGCAGCACCGCTTCCTGGCAGCGGCAACTGACCAATGTGGCGCTACAGAAGCTGTAGCGCTTCCATTGCCGATTGCGGACGCGACGCGGGTTCGTCCTGGCAACAGGCGTCCGCAAAATCCGCCAGCCTTTGCGTTGTTCGCATCTCATCCGTCGCGATAAGCCGCCGGGCAAGCCGCCCCACGGAGAATATATCCTGATCCGGCTTCGCGGTTGCGTCCCGCATCCGTTCCGGTGCTGCAAATTCGCGCGAGGCGGCAAAGCTCATGCCCCGGTCTGCGTGTTTTTGGCCGATCTCCAGCGCAATGCCGAAATCGCCAAGCCTGCCCGTTTCGAAATCGCTGTCCTCCAGCAGAATATTGGCTGGCGTGACATCGCAGTGGACATATCCCCGTGCATGTATGGCGCTCAGCCCTTCCAGCAGGCGGCGAAGGATTGCGATCGCCTGCGGCGCGCTAACCGCCCGCTGCGATGCAAGCGACGCCAATGATTGCGAAAACCAAGGCTGTAACAGGCCCGGCCGGCCATCGGCCAGTCTCAGCAGCGCCGATGTCTCCACCAGGCAAGGATGGCGCAATGTCAGGCCGAGCTGCGCCTCCTCGCGTAATCTTTGCAGCAGCGCCGCGTCGTTTCTCAACGCCGGCGGCGTGGTTTTCAGGGCGTGAAGGGAGCCGAGATCGCGGTGCCGCACCTGCAGCAGCAGGGTGTTTTTACTCTCGTAGGCAATCCGTTCGAGGGC
Organism: Agrobacterium sp. 16-172Ci; assembly: GCF_053522725.1. Classification (NCBI taxonomy): domain Bacteria; kingdom Pseudomonadati; phylum Pseudomonadota; class Alphaproteobacteria; order Hyphomicrobiales; family Rhizobiaceae; genus Agrobacterium; species Agrobacterium sp. 16-172Ci. The sequence goes on along the minus strand of NZ_JBNWBW010000019.1, from coordinate 23,554 downwards.
AAAACTGTCGGCGATCCAGCTGGGTCTTGCATCGGAAAAATGCGAGATTTTCCGGTCCAGCGCATTTCTGACCTGATCGATGAGGTCTTTCTGTTCTTCGGCTGGCCTTTCCCGCGTGCCGTCATGGCGAATGCTTTGCCACAGATCGGAGAAGCGCTCGGCAACCTGCGGATAGGCAGGCCCGTCGCCCGGTTGTTTACCCTTGCTCAAGGCGGTTTCCAATCACGATGGCGCTGACATTCTCGCGTGCGTCCTCGATCAGCGCTTCCTGGATCAGGGCGCTGGCGCAGTCCTTGATCGGGGTGTTGCCGACAATCTCGGCAATGGCCCGCTCCTTCAGGATTTGTACCAGCGGATAGCTGCACAGGAGCAGCCTGTCCTGCGACCCCCAGTCTTCCCCTACGATATCCGGCCGGAACTGCTGGGAAAGGCCGACACATTGCGCGAGCTGCCTTTTCATGCCGACAACGACGTGATCGCGCGAAAGCTGGTGCATGGTTCCGTTTTTCAGGAGATAGGCGCGCGCATCGCCGGACCACAGGACACTCAGCCTGCGGCCGATAATGGAGGCAATGATGACGCTTGCCATCGGCCTGCCGTCGGCACCCATGGCTTGTCGGGAAAGAAGCAGGCTGTTGACGGTGCCGAGCTTTCCCCTGATCTGCTGCGCCATCACCTCGGGGCTTTCGGCATCGGGTGTCTCGGCAAGAATATTGGTGGCCAGACGCGCTGCTTCCACGGCGCTGTGCGTGTCGCCCTGTCCATCTGCTATGGCGAAGAGGGCAGGGCTCTGGGAAACGAAGAGCGAATCCGCGTTCAGGGAGAGCCGTGTTCCGGGGTGCGTGGCATAGCTGTAGACGACCGATGACGGCTGTTCGGTTGCCGGTGCGGGCGCGGGCGTCATCACCGGCGGAGTTTTGTGTTTCGCACTTTCCTGCGGCTGTACGGATGTCGAGCCGTCCTCTTCGCCCTTGCCTGCCATGTCGCTGAAGAGGCGAAGGAAATCGGAAGCTTTCGGTTTGCCGTCGAATTTGAGGCCGCGGGCGCGGCGGCTGACGGGATCGATGCGCCACCAGAGGCTGGTCGGTGCGCGGCCGCGCACCATTTCCGGCGCGTCATCCTCTTCCCGTGGTTTCGGCAGGCGCAGTTTTTTAACGGAGGTGTTAAACCGGGACATGTCGAAATCGCCCGTCATGGATGTCTCGGCCAGCGCCTCGGCGGCCATGAACCAGGTGTCGTCGAGATAAAGTGTTCTCGGATGTTTCCGGAAGCTATTGAGCTGGGCAATGATGGCAAGCGGATATTTGCGCCCCACCCGGTCTGCACTGGGCACCAGCACGCCGGCATAGGCGCAGTTTCCCCATATACCGCTTTCGATGATGAAGCGAATGGGCGGCGATGACGTGAATATTTCGGGCCATCGGCCCGAAAACAGGTCCGCGCAGGCATGCAGGCCGGATCGCATCCAGTCGTCAAATGTCCCGATCAGCTCCCGTTCAAGCCCGTCGGAGATGAAGTCGCCATGGCTGGGGACCTTGCCGAAGAAACCGATGCGATCACTTTCCGCTGCGGTCTCCGCGGGCCTCGATGCCTGATTGGCCATCAGTCGTTATTGACCGCGGTGCTTTTCGTCTTTGCTTTCATCATAGATCCCCCTCCTTTAAAAAAACGGTGCGCCGTCCCGCCGCTAAAATTGCGCGGGGCAGGCAAAGCCGGCGATGGCGTCCAGCCTGAACGGGTTGAGAACCGAGCCGAACTGAATATCGAATTCGGCAGCCTGAGCGCCATTCGCAAATCGCACCCGCAGCAGGTCACCCGACTGGTTTTCGATGTCGGCGCCGTCGAACAGCCGGAATGGCGACCAGTCGCCGTTTTCGGTTTTCGCCTGCTGCCAGCCGCCCGGCTGGAACGCGATGCGCGACAGGCTCGCCGTGTTTTCACGCGAGGGCCAGGTGATCGATTTCGCCTGAATGGGGCCGTGATAATAAACCACCCGCTCGCCTTCGATTTCCAGCATCACCGCCCTGGAGGCATTGGTGAGCGAAACGGGTTTGACATTGATCGACACCGCCGGCGTCTCGCTGCCATTCGGGAAAAAGGCACGCGAAATCTTATCGGCATTTTCGAACTGGGCGACGGCGCTGCTTGGAATGCCGGCGGCGCCGAAAGTGCCTTTCCAGCTCCAGGGGTTGGTCGTCTTGTCGACAAAGGCTTCCATACGCTGTTTGAAGAAGGACTGGAAAACCCCGGTCGGCCCGAAGAGACGGGTGAAATCCGCGATGGCGACATCGCGGGAAGATGACCTGTCGAAAGGATAACGCCCGGTCACGATGGAAGAGCACAGCGATGCCGCATCGGCCGCCCAGAGTTCGGCAATGCGGCTGCGGGCGGATTTGACCGCAAGCGAGCCGACATCCGCCGCAACGCCCGCCACCCACACATCGAGGGGCGCCGGCAATTCACGGGCCTGCTGCAACAGATCCTGATTGGCCTTGGTGAGCTGGCTGTCCACGTCGAACACCTTGGCGACTTCGTCGGAGGTGGTTGCCGAGCGGGCAAGCTGCTCGTTCAGCATCTTGAAGTGCGCGAGCAACTGTTCCGATGGCGAGCCTCCGGCCTTGCCGCCATTGGCCTGCTCGCCCGTTGTGGCCGCGCCCTTCGCCGCCAGCATGTCCCGCAGTCTCGCATAGGGATCGGCCGCGTTCACCGTGGCGGCCAGAACGGCTGCCGTCGCGTCGCCTTCAGCGGCGGAGGCGAGGGCGGCGGGGTTTGCTCCGGGGCGCAGATCGGTCGCCTCCGCGATCGATCTCGCAGCCTCCACCAAGATATTGCGTTCATTGGCAAGCGCGCGGGTTGTTTCCACGGCGTCGCCAAGGGTCTGGGACGGCTTGACCCGAAGGTCGGCCAGCGTATCGGCCCATTTTTTCTCGAAACGGTCGAAATAGATTTGCAGCGCGGCCTGCGCCACCTGCTCGACCGTGGCACCCCTTATGGCATCATCGGAACCACGCACCCATCCTTCGGAAAGCGCGATACGGGCCGCATGGGCGACCTGCGGGATGACGACGCTGCGATATCCCTCCGCGGTGAAAAGACCTTCGATGCCTTCCGCCATCGGCGCTTTGCTGCGCCGCTCGAAGGCGCGCTCTCCCAGCGGGCCGAAGGCCGTGGCTGGTGTCCATTCCATCAGTTCCCGCGTCTGCGGAAGACCGGCGAGAATATCATAGGCGCGCGTGCCGACAGCCTGGTCGCGGATGGTTTCACGGGCAGTGGCGATGAGCCGTGCGTCCAGCTCAATCGGGGCGAGCACGCCGTCCGCCAGCGCTTTCGCATGCTGGTCGAGCGCTTCTCTCGCCGCCGCCCTTCCATCGCCGGGATAGAGGGATGCGAACATCTGGTGCGTCTGCACGGTCAGGAAATCGGGGTCCAGCGCACCCATGCCGCCAAGCATTCCATAGAGCTTCAGCGAATTGAAGGTGCGCGTGATATCCTTTTCGTCCTTGAGCTGTTTCTGAAGCTGCACGATCATGCGCGGCAGGAGCAGGGCGTTGAGCGCGCGCTGATAGGCGTCGCGCTGCCGTCCGGCGATCTTGTCTTCCTGATCAAGCCCGAAGCTGACATTCCACACTCTCTCGCGGGCAAAGCCGGAATTGACATCGCGCAGATTGTCGAGCGCCGGAAGGATGCGGAGAAAATCGGCGTCGGAAACATCGCGCACGGGAATGCCCTGAACGAGTTGTTCATAAGCGCCAAGTTTACGATCCGCTTCGGCAAGCGCCTGCGTGTTGGCGAAATAGGTGAAAATCCAGCCGGTGAAGACGATGGCGACTGCTGCGGCCGAAACACCATAGGCGATGCGCCGCACTAGCAATTGCCGTCCGGAAAGGCGCTTGTCGCGCATCACCAGCGCGGCTTCGGGGAAGATGACATCCTTGAACAGCCGCGACAGGAAGTAGCTTCGGCGGGTTCTGGCCGCTGCGGGAGACCTTTCCGTTTCCGGCTGCGTTCCCGAAGCGAGATAAACGCCACGCAAAAGCGGCGCTTCGATGAGCGGAGACCGTGCGCAAAGTTCGGTCAGGGCCTCATGGAGCCGGTCTTTCAACCGCGCAAGTTCGGCGGGGAAACGGAAGATGCGGCCGCGCGTCTCGGCATTCTGCTCCTGCTGCAGGCGCTCGATCAGCATCGCATCGACCCGTTGTTGCAGCAGTTCGAACTCTTCCGTCAGGCGTTGCGGCAGGTTCTCGGCGGTATAGCTCTCATCCAGCTTGAAGGTGGTGCCCCATACCTGCTGGCGGTCGGTCTTGTTGAAACCGTCGAAGAATTCCACGAAACCATGCAGCAGATCGGCCTTGGTCAGCACGATATAGACCGGAACGCGGGCATGCAGATATTCGTCCAGTTCCGAAAGCCGCTGGCGGATGGAGCGCAGTTCCTGCCGTTGTTCCTCGGGATCGCGGGTGAGAAGATCGGGGATAGACAATGTCATCAGCGCGCCGTTGATCGGCTGCGACCGGCGATAGCGTCTCAGAAGGCCGAGGAACCCTTCCCAGCCGGCTTTGGATGAGCCATCGAGGTCGTCCTGCGTGGTGTAACGGCCGGCGGTGTCGATCAATATCGCCTCGTCGGCGAACCACCAGTTGCAGTTGCGCGTGCCGCCGATGCCCTTTACCGCGTTTTCGCCGAGCGCATCGCCAAGCGGAAATTGCAGGCCGGAATTGGTGAGCGCCGTCGTCTTGCCGGAGCCGGGTGCGCCGAAGATCACGTACCAGGGAAGGTCGTAAATATAACCGAAACGTTTTTTCGTGACCCGTCGCAGCAGCGCCAGCGCTTCCTTGAGACGCATCTGGATCTCGCCGACTTCGGCCTGGCGGTTGGCCAGAGCTTCGCGCTCGATACTGTCGACGAGTTCCTTGTCCTGCTTGCGCCCGCGATAAATGGTGACGGCGATATAGATCAGCCATATGGTAAGAACGATGCCGATAGCGATGAGCCGGGCCTGCGTCGTTCCCAATGGCTTGAAATCGCCCAGCGCGACCAGATAGCCGTAAAACCAGATGACGATGCAGAGCGCGACCACCCATAACAGCGACAGGAAACGGCGGCCGATGAGAGCGGCATAGCTCTCGACATAGGATCGGATCGTATAAAAATAGCTCAATGGATTCATGGCTGTGCCTCTTGCGGCTGCTGTCCCGAACTGTTCTCTATGGTCGGCGAGAGAATGCCGGCGTCGCTCAGTTTTTCATCGGGATTGGTCAGGACCATGATTTCCGTTCTGCGGTTGATCTGGCGGCCTTCCTCCGTTTTGTTGTCGGCGATCGGGTCGCTGTCGGCACGGCCTTCCGTCAGGATCGCTTCCGGGCCGGTGAATTGTGAAAGAATGTCCCCGACCGCCTTGGCGCGGGCTTCGGAAAGGTGCCAGTTGGACGGAAATTCCACCGTCTTGATCGGCACGGTATCGGTATAGCCGATGACGACGGCGCGGAATTTTTCGGCCGCAAGGGCGCCGCCGATACGCTGGATGAGATCGCGGAACTGCGGGCTGACATCGGCGCTGCCGGTGGAGAACAGGCCCGAATTGTTGATGCGAATGCGCAGCCGCCCGTTTACATCCGCCAGCGTGACCAGCTTCTTTTCGACTTCCGGCTGAAGGAAGGCCATCAGCTTTTCAAGCCGGGAGGGTTGCCGTGGCTCCACCGGCTTCGGCGGTTCCACGACCTTGGGCGTTTCGACCTGCGCCGGCGGCTGGGGCGGGCTTGCGATCAGCACGCTCGGCGTCTCGTTCGGCGGCAGATGGGCGAGCCTCTCGAAAGTGACATCGGATGCGTTGTTGAGCGACAGCGTGAAGAAGAGATAACCAAGCGCGAAGGCAAGCGCCATCAGGGACAGCAGGGTCCACAGCGCGGCCATCGTGCGCAATGGCGTATGACGGGCTTCCACGCCTTTCCAGTGCGGCGAAAGCTCCCGTTCGAAGGTGCCGTATTGGCCTATCAGCGTCTTGTAGAGGCTGTCGCGGATGCGCGAAAGCTCCAGCGCACCCTTTGGCGAAACGCGGGTGCGCCCTTCGAAAGCCAGCGACAGGCATAGATAGATCAGCAGCAGCAGATCCTTGCTGGCGCCGGGCGACTGATGGAAATGGTCGAGAATGTCGAAAACCCGGTCGCCGCCGGTGACATCGTTGTGGAAAGTGGAGACAAGGCCGGAGCGCGCCCAGCCTGCCCGCACGCCCCAGGGTTTGCTCAGAACCACATCATCCACCGTGGCGCAGACGACATAATGCGCCGCCCTTGCCCGCTCGGGGCTGATGCGGGCGGAAGCGAGATCGCGCTCATAGCGGGTGATCGCCTCAATGCAGGCGCGGCGAAGCTGATCGGGATCCGGCTCCGCATCGCTGAACCGCAGGAGATGCGCGAGGTTGAGAAGGGGAGCGGCCGATTGCACGAGCGTCGGCACATCGCCGCCGCCGAAATGGAAACCGGAGAGCAGCTGATCGACCGGCATGGCGGCCGCGCTTGCCTTCGGTCGCCCGGCCGGCCCGTCGGTCTCGACAATGTCTTCGAGGACCGCCGCCATGTTGCGGGCATTCTGGTTGCGTCTGCGGCTTTCCTCGGTGATTTCGACCACCGTTGGCAAATCCTGCCAGGAAGAGGGGTTTTCCTTGCTCATTCGCGTAACGCCCACATTTCCATCTCAAGCCCGGGGAACTCGCCCGCCAGATGCAGGGCAATCGCGCCGGAGGTCTCAAGCTGCTTCCAGAGGGGTGATTGTGTGTCGATCTCGAAATAGACGGTGCCGGACCGATAGGGCAATTGCCGCGGCAGGACCGGCAGGGAGCGCACGGGAATGCCCGGCAGCGCCACGTTGACCAGTTCGGAAATCCGCTCCACCGGCCCAACCTTGATCTGTGCCGGCAGGCGGCGGCGAATGTCTTCGGCGGCCATATCCGCGCGCACCGCAAGCACGAAGCCGGCATCGCGCAGCAGCGTGCGGTCGTGGATGGTGCCGACGCGGACGCCGTGGCGGCGCTCCACCAGCTCGATCGCAACGGCCGCCTGTTCCAGGACCGCTGACAGCGATGTGCGCAGATCGTCGAAAACTGCCGCGAAGGTGGCTTTCAAGTCCTCGTGCCGATAGGGCGGGAAATCCGTCGCCCGCTTTTTGTCCGTGGTGAAGGTTGCAAGCTCGCCAGCAAGCTGGATGCAGTCTTCGTAAAACCGGATGGGGTGAAAACGCGTGGCGTTGGCGCAGCGATGCGCCAGCAGCGGATCGGCCCGGTTGAGGATTTGCAGCAGGAAATAATCGCCCACTTCCGCCGTTCCCCTGATCGTCGGATCGCCGATGCGTTCGGCAATCGCCTGGGCGCGGTGGCGCACGATCCCCAGAAGCTCCGTCAGCAATTCGTTGAGGCGGGGCGCCGCCGCGCAGCTCAGGCTCGGAGGAATGAAATCCGGGTCAAGAATGACCGCGCGGTCTGAGCGGACCTCGATGACCCTTGCAAGGCCGATGAGATCGTAACCGGAAAGATCGTCGCCGGTTTTCAGGAATTTCAGGCTGAGACGGCCGACATCGATGGGGGCCACGAAATCCGTCTCGATATTGGTGTCGGAGACCTCATAGCTTGAGGCGGTGAAGCGCACATTGTTCGCATCGTTGCGGCCGCTGGCGGACATGTCGGCCTTGCCGGGTTGCCGGGCCGGCAGGGCGAGATAGATAACGGCGTTTTTGACGCTTTCGTCGAGATCGAGCGGCGGCGGCAGGTCGGAATCCTCCGGCGCTTCGAAAGGCGTTCCATCGGGAAGAACGCCGCGCAGGTTCGACAGGGCGAATTGCCCTATCGACAGCGCGCTACGGTCCACGCCGATTTCGGCGATGCCCCACGGGTAGGGCGAGAGGTTGCGCGTGGTGTTGCGCACCAGCCGTTCGGTCCATCGGTCGGATTGCTGAAAATGCTGAACGCGAAGAAACATGCCCTCGCTCCAGGCAACACGGTTCTCATGTCTCATCGTGGTTGTTTACCCCCTTTGCATCGGCCGTTATCGCGTCAGGTTCCTGCGTCGGCGCGGCCTCACCGCGCGCTGCCCGCTGCAGGAACTGCCTGACAGGCAATGGACGGCCGTTTTCCTCAAATTGCTTTTTGTAAGTGGACCAGTAATCGGTCTTCATGATCAGTCCCTGCCAGTCGCGGCGCTCGATTTTGGCACGAAGATCGTTGCCGGCATCGACGGAGGCTTCGAGAAGCCTCGGCTCGAGTTTTTGCGTGCAGCCGTGGATAAGGGTTTCAAGAGAGGCGGCGAGCCGCCGCTGCTGGCGGATGAGCGTTTCCACCCGCTCGCTCAGGGAGGCTGACGAACCGTGGCCGGTGCGCTCGCCTTCAATGTCGAGAATGGCCAGACAATCGGCGCTTTCCTGTTCCAGCACGGTCAGAAGATCGCCGATCTCCTGCGCAGTCGAAGCATCGGCAGTTGATGCGTTCTCCAGGGTCAGGTCTTCGCCCGTTTCCGGGAAAACGCTGTCGAAATCCTCGTTACCTGAGGCCGAAACCGGACGTGAGATCATCACCGGCGTGTTCAGCGCGTCGGTATGTTCGTGCTCGCTGCTCGCAACCGGTTCCTCGTCCCAGTTATCAGGCAGAACAGCGCCTATTGCGCGCGCTGCGGGCGGTTCGCTCCAGCCGATCTCGACAATTCGCGAAATGGATTTCGCCTTCCGCTTCGCGCCCTCGCGCCATGTTTCGGACCAGTCGTCGGCGGAGGCGGTGTTGCCCATCACGCCGCCGGCCGAACGGCCATTCGGGGCGATGTCGGCAAGGATCGCCGAAATGGTCAGTGGCTCGTCACTCATGCGCAAGGAAGCGTCGGGATCGGAAAAATCCAGCTCGGCGTCGCCGCTGATGGCGACCTGAAAAACCTGCCCGCCAATGTTGATCTGCGAACCGTCGCGCAGACGCGCGCTTTCGCCTTCCAGCAGCAGGCGGCCATCGACCAGCGTGCCGTTCGCGCTCTGGTCAAGGATCGTAAAACCTTCGCCATCGCGGCTGAGCGTGCAGTGCAGCTTGGAAACGCGCCGCTCATTGTCATCGATCTGCCAGTCGCAATCGCGAGACCGGCCGATGACGCGGCGGCCGCGCTCGAAGCTCCACTGACTGGCTCTTGCGGCTCCGATATTTCGTGTGTCCTTGAGTGCAAGCTTCATATCCGTGCCCTCACGCGGAAATCGCCGAGCCTTCCCGCTCGGTCACCACAGCATCGGCGCTGTCTTTTTCTGCGGGCGCCACGCGAGCCCAGCTGTTCCAGCCGAGGCGGGCGGGGGCATCGGACTGGCCGAGGCGGCAAAAGGGAATGTCCTCCTTTTTCAGGATCACCTGCACATCGAAATGCAATGCGCTTCCAACGAACAGGCGTGTCAGCGAAAATATCTCCGCAAGCCGCTTTGATCCGGGCGTCAGGGCGAGATAATCCGCATAGGCGACGGGACCGATCACGATCCGGAAACCGCCGCTCATATCTTCGACAGCGCTTCCCGCCGTCGTGTTCTGTCCGAGCCTCAGCCCGGATGCCTGTCCGAGCTGGCTTTGTTCGTGAAGCGGCAAAGCCACCCATCGCCGGCGAAACTGTTCGACATTCACCGGAAGTCCCGTGAATTCACAAAGCATGGAGGTCAGGGCCGAGACATTGCGGTTGCGGCCGGCCAGAAGGCCGCTGAACCGCAGGAGCGCATCTTCGCTCACGCCTGCCTTTTCCACCAGACCGGCCGTGCGGAACCCGGTGAGTGCAAGCAGGGTTTTGCGAAAACCGTTCTCCCTCTGCTCGGCCGACCAGCGCAATCCCCTTGCAAGGCGGTATTTTTCCGTCGCGGATACGAACAGTTCGCTGAACCTTGCGGCGAACAGATTGAAGAAGCTCGCCAGCGCGCCGGAGCGATTGCGCTCTTCCCGCTGCAGCAATTCGCCATAGGCCGGCGGCAGCGAACCGAGCGGCCCGACAATGGGCGCGAAGGCGGATTTCAGTTCGGCCTGGCCGCGTTTGTGGTTGAAACCGCTGATCGCCAGCGGGGTCGGCTGTGTTCCGCCATGAGCGCCGACGACAATCCCGTCATCCGCCGAAACCAGCTGGGCGACGCGAAACGCGGTGGCGGGCTCAAAACGGCCGGGATCGTCGCTGAGAAGCGCCGCCTGCCGGTCTTTCATGGTTGGCGTCTGCTGTTCCATCCCGGTCTCCTAGAGCAGCGGCCGGTCGGCCGCGCGGGCCGGCCAGCGGGCAATCGGTTTGGAGTGGCCGCGCATCGTTGCCGTCAGCCGCGTGAAACTGTTGATCGACGTGTAGAGCCCGAAGAAATGATTGAGGACATTGGCGAAAACAAATGCGGCGGGCCGGGCTATCAGCGCGGGGTCGAACTCCACGGTGATATCCGTTCCCGGCACCATGGCCGAGCCGATCCGGGCGTGGGAATTCTGCGCCTCGACATTGCTGATCGCCTCCACCAGCTGCCGCGTTTCCGGGCTGTCCCTGAAGGAATAGAGCGAAAGAATGTCCTTCAGCGGCGCGCCGCCGCTGTCGGTGAGGGAGAGATGGTTGAGGAGGAGATGCGAGATCAGCCGCCATTCACGCGCCGAGCGCTCGTTGACGCGGATCGCCGCCGTCGGCGGCATCAGCGCATGGATGGATTTTATAGCCTCGTTGCCGGACGAAAGCTGCAGGAAGGGGTGCCCGCCGCCAAAGGGAAGCTGGCTCGGCAGTTCACGATTGATGCACAGCGTATCGATGCTCGCCACCATGTCGAGCGGTCCAAGCGGTCCGCGCTTCTGATCCACGAAAGCGATGTCCGTATCGGAAGAACCGTCGTCATCGAAACGGCGCTGTATCTGCCAGAAAACGTTCGCGCCGTTATTGCGCTGGGTGCGGCCGAAAAACGGGGAGGTCTTTTCCGTCTGTCCGGAACGGCTGGTCAGTTGAACATTCTCGACGGCATAGATTTCGCGGGTCCGCTGCCGCCGTGCATCCGGCAGCAGCCGATATTCCGTGCGCGTACCATCGAGGCTGAGCGGTTCGCAGCTTTGTTTGAACAGGTTGATGACCGGCGAGGCGTTCAATACGAAATCCCGGACCGACACCATGCGCTCAAGCTGCGTGTCCGCCGTATCCAGATAGATGTAAAGTTCGCAATCGCCGCCGCTCCATTTTTGTAGCCCGTCGATATCGAGAAAGAGAAATTTCTGCGGCAGCGCGAAGAATTCCGTGAGAAGCCGGTATCCGTCAAAACTGTTGGCCGGATAGGGCAACATGGCCTGATCGCGCGTATAACCCGATGGCGTGAGATTGCCGGCGGGCAGGAAAACGGCTTCCTTGTCCTCGGCGTGCCGCGCAAGCGCCATGCCCACGCAATGATTGGTCAAAAGCTCGTAAAGCGCCGTGGCCTGCTGCCATGCGGCAGCCAGGAAAATCTGAAGCTTCGTCAGGCCCATTTCCGGGAAAGTGCCGCCGCGCGGCGCCGTGCTGCGCAGCGACAGCCGCAGGCAGCTGGCGGCGCCGGCAAACGAGGCCGAAAAAGGCGCGTCGATCGGCTGGCCGGACAGCGTTGCGGCTGCGATTTGCAGCGGCGCGATTTCCACTGCCTGCGTGGTGCGAAAACGGCAGCTTTCGCCGCCAACGGGTTCGGCAAGGATTTCGCTGTGCCGGGGAAGTGTCTGCACGGTTGCGAGCGCCGTGCTTGGGGTGAACTGAACCACGCTCATGGACGGGATTGGCGCAAGATAATGCGGGTAGAGCGTTTCCAGGAGGCTGTCCGACAGTTCCGGAAACTCGTCGTCCAGCTTCTGGCGCACACGGGCGGCGGAATAGGCGAAACTCTGGATCAGCCGCTCGACATGCGGATCGTCGGCGACATCGCCCGTCATGCGCAGCCGGCCGGCGATCTTCGGAAACGCCGCTGCGAAACGCGATGCGCGTTTTCGGAGCGCAAAGAGTTCATCATTGTATTTTTCGAGAAAGCCGTCAGCCATTCGTCGCCTCCACCAGGAAACGCTGCGTGGACGGATCGATCCGGGATTCGAAGCTGATCGGCGGCATGCCTTCCTGAAGGCGGAAACTTGCCTGTATGCGCATGCGAAGGGCGCGGTCGCCATCCGTGCGGTTTTTGAGGATCGTCACATGCACGTCGGCAAGGCGGGTTTCGAACAGGGAAATACGCCGCTCGATGCTGCGTGCGAGCCGCGCCTTGGAGGCATCCGTCACCAGATTGGCCGAAAGAATGCCGTCCACGCCATAGCTCACCAGCGCATCGGACAGTTCCTTCAGCGCCGCCGGCGGACCGGCGGGGTTACGGCGGGTATTGAGCAATGCCTCGAGATCGCGGCGGATGACCTCGCGCATCTCGCGTGCCTGATCCTTCAGGCTGACGAGCATATCCGTTTCCGAGTCCGGCGCGTCATCGAGCAGCCGGTCCAGAACGGAGCGTGACAGCGTTCTCTGCCGCGCGCGATATTGCTCGAGCGGATCAACCACGGGCGATCTGCCTTTCATCGTCGGAGGCGGCGGAAAGGGAGCCGATCTCGTGGAACGGCACCACATCGTCGCCAATCAGCAGGCAGCGCTGGCCTTGCCCGGTTGCCAGAGGCTGGTCTTCCTCGCTCCATCGGGTTTCCCGGCCGAGGAGGAGGCTGACATCGTCCTTCGCACCGTGATAGATGGCCGGAAGCAGCACGGATGCGACCGCGCCGTCGCGCAACGTCAGCTCAGCCCCGCGGAAAGCGAGGTCGCGCGGGCGGCTCATCGGGTCGATGGCGAGGCTTTCTATGCGGCTGTAATCGATCCACAGGTAGCGGCCGCCATTGGTCAGCACCTCCAGCGCATGCGGAATCCGGTCGTCCAGATCGCGAATATCGCCGGCGCTCTTGCCGTTGCGGCCGATTGGTACATTGCCGCGTTTTTCATCGAGTTCAGCCAGTCCGGTTCTGGCGGCATCCGCATCGCCGCTGCGTGCGGCGATATTCGCCCGGATGGCCAGTTGATCGAGTTCGGACGGACCGCCGGGGAAATCCGGCACCGCGCCGGTTTCGAACCACGCATTGCGTGCGGCCATGGCGCGCAACTGGTGGCGAAAGAGAGAAAAGCCGACGCTTTCCTGCGGCGAGAATGTTGCGGCCAGATTGCATTGCGCATCGGCCTTCTCATAGTCGCCGGCAAGGACCAATAGGTCGATGTAGAAATGGCGGCCATCCTTGTCGGCGGGCTTCGTTTTTACGTGTTCGCGCGCAAGACCGATCGCGTCCTGCAGCCGGTCATCGTCGAGAAGGCGGGAAATATCGTCGCGCAGCGTCATGCGGGTATCCTTTGCGGCTCGGCCGGAGACCGGGATGCGGCGGCGGGCGGCATCATGGTTTCGGCAATGAGATGGAAGCTCGTGGAGACGTCATCGAGCTGGAAATGCGGCTGAAGGCGCACGGTGCAGGAGAATGTTCCGGGCTTGCCGGGAACCTCGAAGACGTTGATGCCGGCGGAACGCAGCGGGTAGCGCGTGCGCAGCGCCGCTTCCGCATCGTCATTGCCGAGCGTGTAGGAGGAAAGCCAGCCTTCCAGCTTACGCTCTATCGTCGAGGCATCGCTGAGCTGGCCGATATCGTCGCGCATGATGACCTTGAGGTAGTGCGAGAACCGGGAGGCGCACAGCACATATTGCAGCATGGCCGCGAGGCGGGCGTTCTGTCTTGCCGCTTCGCTGGAATAATGGCCGGGCGCATGCAGGGACTGGTTGGCGTTGAAGATCGCCATGCCGGAGAGATAGGTGGTGGAGACGGGTACGATGCCGAGATCGGAAAATTGCTGTTCCTGTCCGGTCGTCAGCTGCACTTCGACGGGCGGCTGTGCGGAAAGGCCGTTGCTTTCGATGCCGAGATCGAGCGGCGGCAATTGCCGGGAAGAGAGCATGCCGCCATCCACGGCGTCCTGCGTCACACCGCGCAAATCCGCAAACCAGCCGGAGTCGACGAAATTGCGCACCACTACCGTTGCAAAAGCGAAGGCGGCATTGCCCCACAGCAGGGTCTCGCCGCTTTCCGCCACATGCTCGCGGAATGGAAATCCGTCATCCCGCCCCCGCGCATAGGGCCTGTAGGGCGAGCGCAGCAAAACGCGCGGCGCGACAAGGCCGACAAAGCGGGAATCGTCGCGTGCGCGCAGCGCATTCCACCGCAGCCGCGATTTATCCTGCTTCAGCGAGGAAAAATCGTGAACCCGGCTGAGTTCGGCGAAGTCCTGCAGGCCGACGGCGGAAGGTGCTGCCGCCGCGACGAAGGGGCAGAAGGCGGCCGCAGCCACCATGCCGATCTGCGACAGCGTCGTGATGGAATCGGCGCCCTGAATATCATCGGGGGAAAAGGCGTAGTCGCCGATCAAAAGGCCGACCGGCTCGCCGCCCGGCATGCCGAATTCGCGATTATAGACGACTTCGAAAAGATGGCTCTGGTCGAAGTCGGTGGCGCGTTCCGTGTTGCGGGCAAGATCGCGCCAGCTGGCATTCAGCAGCTTCACCTTGACGTCTGCGCCGCGGCCAGCCTCACGCACGACCATGGCCAGACCGCGCCATCTCGCTTCCATCGCCTGAAAATCAGGGTGGTGGAGAATGGCGTTCACCTGGCCGGTCAGCGCATCGTCGATGAGAGCGATGAGCTGGTCGGCGAAAATGCGGGCATCCGGAAAGGACTGATGCGCCATGAGCGGGCTCCGGGTGACGAACGGGGCCGGGGTGGCGGACCACCCCGGTCCGGGTTCAGTTCTTCGACGGAATACGGGCGACCATGCGCAGCGAGGTCGTCAGTTCTTCCATCTGCAACCAGGGCCGCATCCAGGCGACCGCATTGTAGGCGCCGGGTTTGCCCGGCACTTCCTGCACGGTCACCTTGGCGTCGCGCAGCGGATATTTCGCCCGGCTTTCTTCGCCCGCTTCGTCATTGGCGTTGACGTAGTTGGCGATCCAGCGATTGAGCCACACTTCGCAATCGGACGCCTCCATGAAGGAGCCGATCTTATCGCGGCCCATCACCTTGAGGTAATGCGCGAAGCGCGACGTGGCCATGATATAGGGCAGGCGGGCTGAAACGGCGGCGTTGGCCGTGGCTTCCGGCTTGTCGTAGAGCTTCGGCTTATGTGCGGTCTGGGCGCCGAAGAATACCGCATAATCAGTGTTCTTGTAGTGGCAGAGCGGCAGGAAGCCGAGTTTGCCGAGTTCGGCGTCGCGGCGGTCGGTGATGCCCACTTCGGTCGGGCATTTCAAATCGAGATCGCCGTCATCGCTGGAGAAGACATGCATGGGCAGATTTTCCACCCGGCCGCCATTTTCCGCGCCACGGATCGCCGTGCACCAGCCGCTTTTTGCAAAAGCGTCGGTCAGCTTCGTGCCCATGACATAGGCGGCGTTCATCCAGCAATATTCGTCATGTTGCAGGTCGCCATTCACCGCACCCCTGGTTTCGTCATAGGCGAAATCGTCAATCGGGTTGGTTTTCGGGCCATAGGGCATGCGCGCCAGAACACGCGGCAAAGCGAGCGTGACGAAACGGGAATCGTCGCTTTCGCGGAAGCTGCGCCACTTGGCATATTCCACGGTGTCGAAAATCTTCTCGAGATCGCGCGGACGGGCGAGATCGCGATAATCCTCGAAACCGAACATGTGCGGGCTTGCCGCCGAGATGAACGGTGCGAAAGCCGCCGCCGCAATCGATGAAACGCCCTGCAGCAGCTGTACGTCATCGAAGGAATTGTCGAATTCGTAATCGCCGATGATCGCGCCGAGCGGTTCGCCGCCGGGTGTGCCGAATTCGTCTTCGTAGATCGCCTTGAAGAGACGCGACTGATCGAATTCCACGGCCTTTTCCAGATCGCGCGCCAGTTCCCGCTTGCCGGCGTTCATGACGCGGATCTTCAGGTTGACGCTCGTTTCGGAATTCTTGACGAGATAGTTGAGCCCGCGCCAGGTGCCTTCAAGCTTGGCGAATTCCGGCGCCTGCATGATGGCGGCGAGCTGTTCGGAAATCGTTCGGTCCAGTTCGGCAATGGCGTGGTTGAGGGTGACGGTGAGGTTGCGGTCGTATTTGACCGTTCCCTTCAGCGCCTGGTCTGTCAGCGTGCGCAGAAGATTTTGCGCGCGGTCCGGTTCGGTCTGGCGGGTTGCGGCAACCACCTTGGACAGCAGTCCCTGATCTTCGGCGGTCGTTGCCTGTGCTTCGTTTTTCAGCAGGCTTTCAGCGCTCATGTTTCAGTCCTTCCACATGCGGCTTCGAGAAATGCCGCTTGAACAGTTGAAGCCCCGCAATCGGGGCCGTTCGGGGAGGTTTTCCTCCGCACAGGCGATTATTTGCTCGCGCCGTTCTTTTCCTTGAGTTCGGAAACCAGCGTTGCGAGATCGGTCTTGTTCTGCAGAATATCTTCCAGCATCCGCTCCAGATCTTCCGAACGGTCGGCCTTGGAAAGCAGGTCGCGCAGTTCGTTGCGGGCGTCCAGAAGCGCCTTGAGGGCGGGAACCTGCTGCACCACGGCGCCGGGTTCGAAATCGTCCATGCTTTCGAACTTCAGGTTGACCTGCATGTCCGTGCCGTCTTTCTGCAGCGTGTTGGCAACGGCAATGTTGAGGCCAGGCGTCATGCGGCGCATCACCTCATCGAAATTGTCGCGGTCGATCTGAACGAATTTGCGTTCGCCGAACGGCTTCAGCGGCTGGGTCGGATTGCCCGAGAAATCGCCGAGTACGCCGACGACGAAGGGCAGTTCCTTGACCACCATCGCGCCTTCGGTTTCGACTTCGTATTTGATGTGGACGCGGGGCTTGCGAACCCGTTCCAGCTTTTCGTGTACACTTGCCATTTCAACCTCCTTGATGCCCCTTGGCATGGCTGACTGTGAGGGGACGGGTTTCCGCCCCTTGCCTCGTTATTTTCCGTTGTTGTCTCCGCCGGGCTTGATCCCGGCGGCCGTCAGAACTGCATTGCGGGCCTGTGCCTCGGGCAGAAGCTCCGCCAGCAGTTCGGAAAAATCCATGCGTCCCCTGCGAACCAGCGTTTCGATGGAAAGAGAGATCGGCGAATGCGGTTCGGTTCGGCGAAAGTAACGCGCAACCGAAAGAAGAGTTTCAAACGCTTCATCGCGTGAAGATATGCCTTCCGGTGACGTCGCGGCTGTTCGTACCGCCGGTTGCCCGTTGTCGTTGGTTCCAGGAACCGCGGCTGCCGCCTGCTCGACCGGTGCCGGCTCCTGCTCGCGCCCGCCCAGCGTGCGAATGGCCGCAGCAGCTTCGATGAGCGTGTTGCGGATGTTGGAGCTGGGGGGTGCGGACTGGCCGCAGCGTTCGGAAAGAACCGCCATGATGGCGTCGAAGCTGGAGAGGCAGGCGTTGACCTCGGCCAGATGGGAAGACATGGCGGCAACGCCTGCTTCCGACGCCAGCCGATACAGTTCTTCGCGCCGTTTGCTCTCGTTGGGTCGCTGCGCTAGCTGGAAATCCCAGAGGCTGTGCTCTCCAAATTTCCCTCCGGGGATCAGCGGCGCAAGCCGGAGCGGCTGCACAAGCGTTCCCTCGGTGCCGATGCCGTTCAATCCCGCAAAAGGTGCAAATTTTTCCTCATCATTATCGTCGCTGATGGAGCGCAATGAGTCCCAGTGGTTGTAAAAAAGATCGCCACAAAGCTCATAGATTTCTCGCAATCCAGGAAAGCCGCGCAACCGCAGGCTTGCTTCGGCGAGCCACGCCAATATTTCTATGTCCTTGCTTTCGGAATATATAATCTGCAATCCAAGATTGCTGACACTGTCCCAGCTACTGGAAATCTTTAAGTTATCCTGTGGGGACGCGGCGCGCTCTTCTGTGCGCGCCTGGTTTCTTTCATCCTTAATTCTGTAGTATATTTCACGCGTTCTTGAATCGATGCGGATGTTTTCTCCGCAATCTCCAAAAAACTCTATATCTCTTTTAACATGCGGCGCGTTCAAGAGCAGTCTATCCCCAGAAAATAGTAATGGATTTTTCGTAGTTACTTCCCTTACGTAAGGCTATTCCTCAGACAGACTTATTCAAAATGTGTCTAAATTGTGGCGTCTACTGCCTAATCTAACCCGATAAAAAATAAACTTCGGGGTGGACAACCCGGTTTCATCATCATAGTTATTCCACGTCACGTTGTGGAATGAACCCGGGCAGGAGGCTCATTGCATGTCGCATATCGATCTCAATCGCCTCGTTGAAGCGCTTGAGCCTGACCTGCGCGTCACGCTTGAAGCTGCGGCTTCCGTTGCGGTGCGTATGGGGCACAGGTACGTGGATATCCCGCATTGGCTGCTGGCGGTTGTAGATGCTGGTATCTATGCGAAAACATTCGAGGAATTAAAAATTCCACTTCCGGTATTGCAGGCGGAAATCGGCCGCAGCCTGGAAGAGGCCGTGATCGGCGATGGCGAGGCTTTGTCGCTCTCACAGAACATTCTGACGGCGGGCCGTGAGGCATGGGTTCTCGCGTCGCTGGAGGCCGGGCGCGACCGCGTGACGCTTTGCGATCTGCTTCTGGCGATGGACGAGGAAACCTCGCTTCGCTCTTTCGTCCGCTCGGCATTTCCGTCGCTGAAGGCGATGGATCGCGCGGCTCTCGAACGCCTTCGCAGTTCGGTTGAAGACAGCAGCGGAAGAGAAGTTCCTGCCGCGGCGGCGGGTGCCGCGACGGCCGCCGGCCAGAACGATTTTCTGCGCCTTTACACCCAGGACATGACAGCCGACGCCCGGAACGGCAAGGTCGATCCGGTGATCGGGCGCGATGATGAATTGCGCCAACTCGTTGATATTCTTACGCGCCGTCGTCAGAACAATCCCATTCTGGTGGGTGAGGCCGGCGTTGGCAAAACGGCGGTCGCCGAAGCGCTGGCGCTCGAAATCGCTTCCGGAAATGTGCCGGAAAAATTGCGCAACGTCCGCCTGCTGAACCTCGATATTTCGCTGCTGCAGGCCGGTGCCGGCGTGAAGGGCGAGTTCGAGCGCCGTCTTCATGGCGTGATCGATGCGGTAAAACGCTCGGCCGAGCCGGTCATCCTGTTCATCGACGAGGCGCATGGCCTTGTCGGCGCCGGTGGTGCAGCCGGACAGGGCGATGCGGCCAATATTCTCAAGCCCGCTCTGGCGCGCGGCGAAGTGCGCACCGTCGCGGCCACGACCTGGAGCGAATACAAGAAATATTTCGAAAAGGATGCGGCGCTGACGCGTCGTTTCCAGCCCGTGCATGTGCGCGAACCGGATGAGACGACAGCGATCCGCATGTTGCGTGGTGTCGCCGACAGCTTCGTCAGCCATCATAACGTTGTGGTTCGTGACGAGGCGATTGTGGCGGCGGTGCAATTATCGGCGCGTTACATGCCGGCGCGGCAATTGCCGGACAAGGCCGTCAGCCTTCTCGATACGGCCGCGGCTGCCGTTTCGCTGGCGCGGCAGACCCTGCCGGAACGGCTGCGCGCCATGGAAAGCGAGCGGCGTCTTCTGACCGATGAGTTGAACTGGCTTCTGCGTGAACCGCAGGATGACGAGGTGCAGAGCCGTATCCAGTCGATACGCGACGAAGTCGAGAAGCTCGAGAGCGGGATCGACGATCTGCGCGGCCGTTACGATGCGGAAATGGCTGAACTCAGCGAAGATCAGCCCGTTGAAAACGGCGCATCGAATGTGTCGCGCCTGCGGCCTGCGGCTGAGACCAAGCCGGTAAACGTCGAAAGACTTGTGCCGACGGTGGTCGATCGTGAAGCGATTGCATCCGTCGTATCGCGCTGGACCGGTATTCCGCTCGGTAAGCTTCTGGCCGACCAGATCGAAAGCGCGCGCACATTGGATGCGCGCATGCGCCAGCGGGTCGTGGGGCAGGATGCTGCCATTACCCGCATTGCCGATGCCATGCGCACCGCCCGTGCCGGATTGTCCGATCCGCGCCGCCCGCCCGCCGTGTTCTTCCTCGTCGGTATGTCCGGAACGGGAAAGACCGAGACGGCGCTGTCGCTGGCCGATCTGCTTTATGGCGGCAACAGCCATCTGACGACGATCAACATGTCGGAGTTCAAGGAGGAGCACAAGGTTTCGCTGCTTCTCGGTTCGCCGCCCGGTTATGTCGGTTTCGGCGAAGGCGGCGTGTTGACGGAGGCGGTGCGCCGCCGGCCGTTCGGCGTTCTCCTTCTCGATGAGATCGACAAGGCCCATCCCGGCGTCCAGGATATTTTCTATCAGGTGTTCGACAAGGGCGTGCTTCGCGACGGCGAAGGCCGCGATGTCGATTTCAAGAACACCACGATCTTCATGACGGCCAATACCGGATCAGAGCTGCTGGCCGCGCTTTCCGCCGATCCGGATACGATGCCGGAAGGCGAGGCGCTGGAAGCGCTGCTGATGCCGGAACTGACCAGACAGTTCAAGCCCGCATTCCTCGGGCGCACGATCATCCTGCCCTTCATGCCGCTCGGTGCGGAAGAGCTCGCAAGGATCGTGGATATGCAGATCGGCAAGATCAGGGAACGCGTTCTCGCAACATACGGCGCCGACCTGACCCTTTCCGATACCGCGCGCGACGCGTTGGTGGCGCGCGCCGGTGCAAGTGAAATTGGCGCACGCGCCATTGAAATCATGATCGGCAAGGATCTCCTGCCGCCTCTTTCCAGCTTTTTCCTCGAAAAAGTCATCGCGGGAGAACGCGTGGGCAAGATCGTCGTCGATTTTGGTGAAAACAGGTTCGGCATTCGTGCCGAAGCGGCTGGGGAAACAGATGAATTCGCCGCGCCCGAAGAGGGTGGGGTGGATGAAGTTGCCGCGTCGGAAGGGGCTACCCGACGCATGCGGCATTAAACGAAGGGTAACGCGGCCTCGAAGCAAGAGGTCATTTCAGCTACAGGAGCTTACAGCATGCCAATTTATCTGCAGATTGACGGTATCCAGGGCGACGCCACGCATGAGGAACACCGCAAGTGGATGGATATTGAAGCCATTCACTGGAACGTAGCGCGCAACATGAACACTTCTGCCGGTTCTGCTGCAAACCGCGAAGCATCCGAACCGACCATTTCGGAAGTCATTCTGACCAAGGTTAGCGATTCTTCTTCCACCAAGCTTTTCCAGGAAGCCTGCGCCGGCCGCACTGGCAAGCTCGCAACCATCCATCTGGTGACTACGGGCAATCCGGGCAACACCTATATCGAGTATCTGCTGACGAACACGCTCATCGCCAGCTACTCGGTGGATTCCAGCGGTGACCGTCCGGTGGAAACGATCAAGCTCAACTTCACCAAGATGGAAGTGAAGTACACACCGTTCGACGACAACAACTCGCCGCAGTCTCCGATGATCGCCTCTTACGATCTGGCGACGACGAAGGCCGCTTGATAGCGACGCGACCCGGTGCCGGTATTTGCCGGCACCGGAACGTTTTCATTGCAGTTTTGCGGCTCACGTCGTGATGTTTCTCATCCACGTTGGACGAGGCGGATTTTTCATGCGCTCCCTATATGCGTTTTTTGTTTCCGTGCCGGTTGTTCTGGCTCTGTCCGGTCTTTCGCCGGCGGCTGCCGAGGAACGGACTTGGATATTCTCCGGTGCTGAACTCAAGCAGGCCATCGAGGGCAAACTTGCCCCGGAAGTGTCTGATCCGGAAATGCGGCGGCTGGTTTCCGTCGCAAAATCGAGCGCCTATATCGCCGGCGTGGCCGATCTGACAAGCGGATCGGACTGGTGCGGTGCGGGCGCCGTGGCGCCCCATGAACTCACCGACCGGATCTACACCTATCTCGGCGATCTTTCTGCGGAAAAACTGGATGAACAGGCAGCCACTCTCGTGCGGGAGGCGCTCAAGGTCTCCTTTCCCTGTGAGCAGAAAAGTAACTAGTGGGACGAACGATGCGCGTTAACTTTGACACTCTCTATAAGAATTATCCGAGCAGCGACCCGTCGCATCCGAACTATCTCAGCCAGCGTGATCTGTTCACGGAAATCGGCTGGGACGATTTCATCGGCAATCCGAACTATCACAATACCTGCGCCATCCGCGTCAGCATCGCTTTCGTGAAGTCGGGCATTAACATCGTGCCCGCCTCGCACCGCATCCAGAAGGGCCCCTATGCCGGAAAGGGCATAGAGGTGAACATGCGCCGCCTTGCCAGCCTGATGAAGCGGACGAGCTATCTTGGCGAACCCGAGCCTTTCACCCCCGCGACGGCGCGCAACGGCATCGGCGCGCGCAACGGTGTCGTGGCGTTCAACAATATCCCCGGCTACACCGGCGGCGGTCATATCGATCTTGTGCGGGGCGGCTCCGAAGCCACCCAATGCGCTTCGGCCTGCTACTACAATTCGGAAACGATCTGGTTCTGGCCCCTGCAGTCCAGCCGCGGGTCCTGATTAGGAGTATCCCATGAACGACCAGCCGTCTTTTTCCGATTTCGTTCAGGCGAGCCGCGTTCTGAAGGTGTCTTCGCCACTCGGCGAAGACCAGCTTCTTCCGGAGCGCCTGTCCGTCGAGGAGGGCGTATCGCAGCTCTTCGACATTCGCCTGACGGTGCGTGCCAAGAAGGAAGCGGTCAAGCCCGAAGAGCTGATCGGACGGCTGGTCGATATCTCCATCGAGATCAGCCAGGGCGACGGCGATGGCGGCGGTGTTCGCCGCCCCTTCAACGGCCTGGTGACGGAGCTGCATGAAGGCCCGCCTATCACCCGCGGCATGCGCTCCTATGCGCTGACGATCCGCCCGCAAATGTGGCTTCTGTCGCGCCGGTCGGATTGCCGTATCTGGATGGACAAGACGGCGGTGGAGGTCGTCGAGACGCTGTTTTCCGAACACGGCATTCCCGCTCCCGATACATCGGGCATCATCTCGCCGCCGCCCGCACAGCATTACAGCGTGCAATGGAACGAGACGGATCTCGATTATCTCACCCGCCGTTTTGAAGAGGACGGCCTGTTCTACTGGTTCAGCCATGAGGATGGTTCCCACAAGCTGCATGTGGCCGATAGCGCCAGCGGCTGGCTTGGGCCGTCGCCGGCAGCCCAGGGGGAGGGGACGGTGCGTCTGGCGCAGGGGTCTTCGGATCGTAACCACATCAACGACTGGGCGCGGCGTTTTTCCTATGTTTCGGGCCAGCGCGCTGGCGCGGACTGGAATTTCGAGACGCCGGGCATGGTGCCGGGCACGATGACACCGTCGCTGGTGCAGATGCCGGATGCGACGAAGCGCGAGCTTTACGAATATCCGGCCCGCATCAAGACGGTGGAAGAGGCCGAGCGCGCGCAGAAACTGCGCACCCAGTCCATCGAAGCCGATCACGACCGGGTTTTCGGTTCGTCGACCTCGCGCATTCTGGAGGCCGGCCGCCGTTTCACGCCTTACGAGGTCGCCCACCCCGAACACGCCTATGAAGAACATGTGATCATCAGGGCAAGCCACAATATTGTCGATCTCTCTTATGAGACCAATGGCAACGAGCCGGAATATCGCAATCACTTCGAGGCGATCCCCGCCCGTGTGCCGCTGACGCCGCACCGGTCAACAAAACGCCCGCGC
>NZ_JBNWBW010000018.1:0-117379 GCF_053522725.1 Agrobacterium sp. 16-172Ci | reverse complement strand
AAGGATTTGCACCTGTGTCATCTGCCTTTCCTCCGTGAGCGCCACCATGGCGCTGGGCAGGCATCATACTCCGATGGGGGCATCCACCCCATCAGTTCAAAGCTTCTCCTGTCCATCGTCTCCACTCCTCGATGTCCTGCCGCCCGGATCGAGAACCGGGCGGACCACGTTAGGCACTTGATGCCGTTTGAGAAGGGCCGTCACCTCATCAGCTTCGGGCCGACCGGGCCTAATAACACCTCCCTTGGCATCCGGTGGGACCCTAATGACAACTGGGTCTCAAATTCCTCTATTCTCGAGGAAACCGAGAGTGATTTGCTCATTGAGAACGGTTGGGACCGCCTTCCGGTGACCCCTTACCCTACCGACACACAATATCACGCAGCTTTACTGTTGATCGCAGCAGAAGAAACGTTCTCTCTACACTCCACCAGAGCGGTGATTTCGAAAGTCAGCTGCCGTCCAACTGGCGCAAAGGATCAAGGAGAAAGGCTCGAAGCCGGAGAGGGGTGGCGGCGAACGCCCCCGCATCACCCATTTCCTGTCAATATGCCTGATTTTCTGCGGATGATATCTTCGACAATGTCATAGCCGGCGCGATTAAGGTGAATGCGGTCATCGGAAAAGACCCGACCGAGCGGTGCGCCATTTTCCCCCAAGAGAGCAGAATGTGCGTCGATAAATGAGACATCCTCGAAATTCCTTTGCAATTCTGTCTCCACCATAATGTTCGCTTTTCTAATTTCATCGGCGAGATAGATGCGACCAGGTGGAACGAATACGGACATAAAATGGATTGTAAGATCGGGTAGTTCTGCACGCGCCTCCTTCACCAATTGGACGGTGCGGTCGGCAACTTGCAAGGCAGTCGCTCCATAGTTTCCAATGTCGTTGCTACCAGGCCAAATTATCAAGATCGAAGGATCCAAGGGAGAGACGAGGCGCGAAAAATAATGTGTCATCGCTGCCAATGTAGCGCCGCCGAACCCTACACGAACCACATTGTGCGGTCGTAGCCGCTCAATCATGTCGTGCCATAGGCGGATCGAGGACGCGCCGAGAAACACGATTGGACGCCGAGGGATAGCAGATCTGGCGATCCTCCCGCAGAGTTCGTTGACTTCATGCTCGAACTCCAGGACCGATTCATCGATCGGAGTATGATATAGATGTGTTGTCATGGCATGGGTTCCGAAAATGCAGGACGATAACGTCGTTCAACCTTTGGTAGCGCCGGATGTCAGTCCGGACACGTAATAGTCCATCAGAAAAACAAAAATGATGATCGGAGGTGCCGCGGCCAGCACACCGGCGGCCATGAGTTCACCCCAGAAGTAGCTGTCCCCGCGGATCAAGCTCGCCATGATGCCAGATGTGAGAACATTCTGATCGGTGCTGTAGATATATGCGGTTGGATAGAGAAACTGACCCCAAGCCGCGGTAAATGCAAAGATGATCGCAGCGACGATCCCAGGCATCGCGACAGGGATGAAGACTTTGACGAGCAACTGGAAATGGTTGCATCCATCGATCCGAGCAGCTTCATCGAGTTCCTTCGGAATAGAGCCGAAATAGCCGATCATGAGCCAGGTGCAAAACGGCACCATGAAAGTGGGGTAGATCAGAATAAGCCCCCAAATGGAGTTAATCAGTCCCAAACCCGCCACGACCCTGAATAGTGGGATGAATAGCAATGTTCCGGGAACCAGATATGTGAGGAATATCCCTGTCGCCAATGCACCGGCCCCAAAGAAGTGCATCCGTGCCAGAGAATAGGCAGCCATGATGCTGACAACCATGGTGATGGCGACCGAGCACACGGCAACGACGATTGAATTCAGGAAGAACGTGACGAACGGCGTGTCGCGGATCAGCTTAGTGTACTGCTCAAGTGTTGCACCTTGATTGATCATCCACGGATTGCCGCCGACAGATGCAATTTCGCCATTCGACTTGAGTGAAGTCACGATCATGTAATAGGGGGGAAACAAGAAGATGAGGACGAAAATCGCCAGGCAGAGATAAGCGCCGATCAGCGCCCACTTGCGATCTCCGCCGCCGCTGGTGGAAAAGATCGCTGAAGGGAAATTGCGGTTCTTTGTATGATCCTTGCTCATGTCAATTGCTCCGCGAGCGGTTGCGCACGTCGCGCAGAATGAAGAAGGCGAACACGGCCAGCAACGGGACCATGAACAGAGAGATTGCTGACCCGAGAGGCACGTCCCCTCCCGAGATGCCGACACTGAAGGCATAGCTTCCAAGCAGATGCGTGAGATTGCGCGGCCCACCGCCTGTCAGGACCTGCACAACGTCGAATTGAGAGATCGTGACGATGGTCGAGAACAACATGGTGATGGCGATCACGTTCCTCATCGTTGGCAGGGTTATGTAGATTAGCCTTTGCCAAGCGTTGGCACCGTCAATTTTGGCGGCCTCATGCAATTCCGCCGGAACGGATTTCAGTGCAGCCAGGAACATGATCAGGAAGAATGGCGCTCCATGCCATACATCAACAGCGATGACCGAAACGCGCGCCCAGAATACGTCGGACAGGAAGCCGATCTTCTCTCCCCCAAGTGCGACAATGACGGCATTGATCGCACCATTGCTTGAATCGAACATCCACCACCAGGCAAGTGTCCCTAATGCTGGCGGGATGACCCACGGCACGAGCAGCATCCCGCGCCAGAGACGCTGGCCGCGTTCCGGCAACCCATTCAGCAGCTGCGCTCCAGCGAAACCAATGACGGCTTTGAACAATACCGCAAAGAACGCGAAACCGATCGTTTGGCCGAAAACCATCCAGAATGTCGGTCTGGTGGCAAGATAGAAGAAATTATCCAGACCGATAAAGCGGGTTTCGGCCTTGTTCAACATGGCCAGGTAAATCGCGCTCGTGAGAGGGTAAACGACCAGTCCCCCGAGCAGGATGATGAGGGGGAGACAAAGAAAGAAAGCCAGTGTTGATCGAGAGTTGGCAAATTGGAAAAGACGGTCAGCAAATGTGCTGCTCTGGGCTGTATTAAAATGGGCCGACATGGCCAAATCCTCCCGTGGAATTGTTGTCCGTGCAGCACCGCGTGCATGCCGCATGCGGGCTAGTTCAGGCGTTGTCCTGAGCTTGTGTCGAACAGGTGGACGGACTCGATAGACGGGCGAAGGAAAATGGGCTGCCCCTCCTTAAGGCTCGGCCGTTCCTTGGTGAGGATACGGATCTCTGTGTCGCCAAGGTGGGCTATGATCAGCGTGTCGGGACCGTTCGGTTCGATCAGGTGCACCGTTGCCGGAATTCCTGCTCCGTCCGTGGAAAGAGCAAAATGCTCTGGTCGAATCCCGTAGACAACCTTCTCGCCCGCTTGAGCAGGCGCGCCATCCGGCAGTGGCATTGCCACAGCGCCTATCGAAACCGATTTTCCGAGGCCGGTCTCCTCGACCACACCCTCCAGCAAATTAATGCCGGGTGAACCAATGAATGCCGCGACGAATGTGCTGTTCGGGTGATCATAGACATCGAGGGGATGGCCTATCTGCTCGATCCGCCCGCGGTTCATCACCACGATCCTGTCGGCCATTGTCATGGCTTCACTTTGATCGTGTGTCACATAGACAGATGTCGTTTTTAGCCGCTGCTGAAGCGCCTTGATTTCGGTGCGCATCTGGACACGCAGTTTTGCGTCGAGGTTGGAAAGCGGTTCATCGAACAAAAACGCACTTGGCTGACGAACGATGGCACGTCCCATCGCAACGCGTTGCCTCTGCCCGCCCGAGAGCTGTTTAGGGTATCTGTCGAGGTACTCACCGAGATCCAGAATGGCTGCCGCATTTACAACCGCTGCATCGATGTCTGCCTTCTGTAGCCCCTTCAGTCGCATGCTGAAGGACATATTGTCCCTGACGGTCATATGCGGATAGAGCGCATAATTCTGGAATACCATAGCGATGTCCCGCTCCTTGGGCTGTAGCTGGTTCACCCGCCGCTCACCGATCACGATGTCCCCACTGGTTATGGTTTCCAGTCCGGCGATCATGCGCAGCAACGTGGACTTTCCGCATCCGGACGGCCCCACGAGCACAATGAACTCGCCATCGTCGATCGAAAGATCAATGCCATGTAAAATATTGACGCTTCCGTAGCTTTTCCGGACGCTATCGAGTTGCAGACTAGCCATTCTTCTCTCCTCCCACTGTCAAGTTGAGCCGCGGCACCCAAAAAGCAGCGGCTCCCGTTGTCATCCACGCAAATAGCCTTCGATTTCCGAAGAGGCCCAGCTAATTGCAGAGTCGATAGTCTCGCCCGCCTGTGTGACGCGCCCGATCATGTTCGACAGCAGCTTCTCGGAGTAAATCTTGCTGGCAATGTCTGCGGGTGCCGGGTATCCGCAGATTGTGAGCACTTCATTTCCCCGGACGGGATAGTTATAGATGCTGCCTGTCGGCGGCCCTGCATTCTTCCAAACGGGGATATCGGTGTAGGAGTCGAATAGTGGAATGTCGTAACCGTTGGAGGCTTCGACGAAGCTCGCGAATTGCTCTTTCTCGGCGAGCCATTGCGCTAGTTCCTTGGCAGCGCCGATGTTCTTCGCAAAATTCCAGACACCATAGCCGTGGACGAGCAGCCCCCTGAAGCGCCCGGCGGGGCCCGATGGAAGATCGTGGTGCCAGAGCTGCTTGCCGATATCCGGCGCGTCTTTAAGGGCTCCTGCCCAAACACTGGGCGGATTGACGATCGTTGCTCCCTTACCCGATACAAGCCAGCGATTGTTGCCGGCGTCGTCCCAGGAATAGATGTCCTCGGGCATATAGCGGGTCAATTCCTGCAAGTAGGTGAGAGCAGCCCGGACCGCATCCGAGTCGATGACGATCTCGCCGGCGGCATTCACCAGTTCGGCGCCGAACGACAGGAACAGCGGGCTGAGCCAGTCGTTCGCGTCGGCGTTCGATGCGCTGCTGATAGGATGAGCGAACGGAACTCCTGCCGCATGAAGCTTCTTGGCTGCCTTGAGGAAGGTCTCATTCGTCCATTCCCGGTCGATCCTCGCCTGATCTCGGACTCCTGCCGGAAACAGATCTTGGAGGTCGACACCGACGTGTTGCTTCCAGAGATCTATGCGAGACTCCATACATTTCGTATGGGTCTGCGTGGCCGGAACACCGCGCCAGACCCCGGAATGCTTGAGCCCATACTCGGCGGCAGGGACAGGAGGGCCATACCGGTCGGCAAGGGACTTGATGGCGTCGTCCAGCGGTTCCAGCGAGTCCTGGTACTGAGCGAACTGCCACATGCTCATTTCGATCAGGTCATGGCCTTCACGAGCTCGGCTTTCGCCAGCCGGCACTGTCAGCGTCGCGGCACCCCCAATGAAGTCAATGGAGACCTCGACATTGTTCTTCTTCGCCCAAGCTTCGACAGCCTTGCGCTGGACGATTTCGACTGCCGGAACCCAGTGTTGGTTCAGGGCGACCGACAGCTTGCCGCCCGTCCCCTGTGCCCGCACATACGGTGTATACAAGAACGTTCCGGCTGTCGCGACTGCGGCGCCTTGCAAGAATGTACGTCGAGTGTGACGAGAATCCATTTTTCCTCCCTTTCGTACACCGACCCGCGTTGGCGACTTGAGACGACGCAGTGGGTGTATCGAGTTTCTCCTCTGTAATTCGAAAGTTGTTATGCCATCACAATGTGTCCAGATACGTCGGTATGCGCTTTTCAGATATTGATTTCCGTTATACCTCTGATCGGTATCAGCAGAACGCATTTGTCCGAACCCATGTGAACAAGGACGCAGAGCCGGATGGAACTAAGGCAGTTACGGCATTTCCAGGTAGTTGCCGAAACCGGTAGCTTTACCCGCGCCGCCGCACTTCTGAACGTCGCGCAGCCTGCACTTAGCCGGGATATACGGCTTCTTGAGCTTGGCTTGGCGACGAAGCTATTTCATCGTCATGGCCGTGGCGTTGTTCTGACCACTGAAGGGGCTACATTCCTGACAGCTATCGTTCCGAATCTGGAGGGTCTGGACCGGGCACGCAAGGACATCGTGGAGCACGGCGCGGATCCGCATGGAGTGGTCAGACTTGGATGGACCGGGGTAATCAGTGTGCCCTTAGGCGCCCAAATCATCACCCGCTTCAAGGAAGATTTCCCTAATGTCGAGCTTCAAACACTTGGCGGATCAAGCTCTCAGATTCAAGAATGGATAAATGATAGCCGGATCGATCTGGGCGTCATGAATTCCGAGCGGCCGGCGCATGGCTCGCATCAGGAGCACCTTATGAGCGCCGAATTGTTCCACGTCTGCCGCGCGCAGTCAGATGATGACGGCAGCACAACGCTTCAAACTATTTCGTTCAGGGAAGCCGCTTCCCATTCGCTGCTTCTCCACGGCCGGCACCATGCTTTGAGGCGGGCGATTGATATCGCGGCCAAGCGACACGAAATCGACCTCAAAGTTATCGCTCAGATTGACGAATTTGCGGCGGTGAAGCAGCTTATCTATCAAGGGGGAGGCACCACCATACTGCCTCTTGGGCTGCTGCACGATGTGCGGGACGATCCACGTCTTTCGGTTCGCCGGATCACGCAACCGACGATCACGCTTTATTCTTGCACTCTTTTTCCACGCTCGCCAATAAACTATATTGTCAGCGAGCTTGCCAAAATTATTCGCAGAGAGACACTCAAAGCAATTTCTGCTCAAATACTTGATGGCTGCGCTTGATAGCGCCATCATGGCATTGAGAGGGTACAGGAAGGAGGGCTCTGTTGCAAGAATTCTGATTGGCCGCGAAGGCGGGCGCTATACCTCAGTCACGCGGTTTTTGTGTCGAGGTTCTGGGCGAAGATTGCCACAACTTCGGTAAGGGCGCTGGGCCCAACCCCGAAGGCTCGTTCAACGATGCGAGCTTCGCCACGGGCATCGCCGGTCAAGTTGAAGATCGCAGCCTGGCCCTTGCGTAGAGCCCGCATCACCTCGAAACCTTTGATCGTCGCGTAGGCTGTCCTTAACGTCTTGAACCCTCTGACCGACCTGATCAGCTGTTTCAGCTTGCCGTGATCGGCCTCAACGACATTGTTCGGGTATTTGACCTGCACCCATCAGGTGATGCATGCCATGGCCGTGGGCGATCACTTCGCG
Source organism: Agrobacterium sp. 16-172Ci (assembly GCF_053522725.1). Lineage (NCBI taxonomy): Bacteria > Pseudomonadati > Pseudomonadota > Alphaproteobacteria > Hyphomicrobiales > Rhizobiaceae > Agrobacterium > Agrobacterium sp. 16-172Ci. Next base: position 110,243 of record NZ_JBNWBW010000018.1, on the reverse strand, counting down.
GTGCTCATTCGCGGTGCGATCGCAGCCGACTTCCGCAAGGGGGAAAAGACACGCGAGCAGATCGCCGATCTGATGGCCGGTGGGGAATCCATGGCAACGCTCGAAGCCTCCATCGAAGGCTACAGGGAGACACATGACGGTGTTCCGCCCCCGCCGCGCACTGAATGTAGCTGATATAGCCGCCACGTAACCGAATGTGTTGAATGGAAGCGGTTGGGCTGTGTGCCAGCCGAATGGAAGGAGTTTGTCCAATGGTGCGTATCGCAGTCATTGGTGCGGGACTGATGGGCGCTGACCACGCCAAGATCGTCGCGGAGGAAATGCCTGGCGCGAGCCTTCAGGTGGTTTGCGACATGGATGAAGTCCGCGCTCGCAAGGTGGCCGATGCCCATGGTGCAGCAGACGTTGCAAGCAATCCGGAAGCCGTGATTGCCCGTGCCGATGTGGATGCGGTGATCGTCGCGAGCCCGGACTTCACCCATGCGCCGCTGTCGCTCGCCTGCATTAACGCGGGCAAGAAGGTGCTATGCGAAAAGCCCCTATCGCCGTCCTCGGCCGAGTGCCTCTCGGTCATGCAGGCCGAACAGGAAGTTGGTCAAAAGTTCGTCCAGCTCGGGTTCATGCGGCGCTACGATCAGTCTTATGTCGAGATGAAAGAGGCAATTGAAACTGGCACGCTAGGCCGAGCCCTGATGATGCACAACTTCCATCGCAATGTGGAAACGCCAGCCTCCGACTTCACCGGTGCCATGGCAATCACCAATTCCGCCCCGCATGAGTTCGACGTCGTGCGCCATGTGCTTGGCACCGAATATGCCTGGATCTCTGCCTTCCAGCCGAAGCGCTCTGATCGACGTGTCGCGCCCGTCTTCATGGTCCTAGAAACAGTCGATGGCCAGCTCGTCAACATCGAGATTAACAACAACGCTGCGTACGGATACGACGTTCGCGCCGAACTCGTGGGCGAGCAGGCGAGCATTTCCATGAACTATGTCGCCTATACCCATCTCGAACGCTCGCTTGGCGTCCATACCGGCTATGATGCCGATTGGCGGACTCGCTACTTCGATGCCTATCGACGCCAGAACCGTGCCTTCCTACGCTTCGTCGACACAGACGTGTTTCCCGAGACCGCGTCGAGCTGCTGGGATGGCTATGCCGCAGCCGTTACCGCCGAAGCAGGCGTAACGGCACTCGCTTCCGGCCAAAAGCACCGCGTCGCCATGATTTCCAAGCCGGAGTTCTACGCATGAAACTGGGTTTTGTATCTGACAGCCTCGGCGGCATGCCTCTCGAAGACCTTCTCGACAACGCTGCCCGCATGGGCGTCTCCGGTATAGAGGTCAACACCTGCGGCTGGTCGACCGCACCGCATTTCGATCTCAAATCCATGCTGGGCAACACGGTCGCGCAGAAGGACTTCCTCAAAGCCTTTTCAGATCGTGGGCTTGATGTGATCAGCCTGAATGCCAACGGCAATCCCCTGCATCCCACCGATCCGGCTCAGGGCGAAGGTCTGAAGAACACCATCCGGGTCGCAGGCGAGATGGGCATCAAGGCGGTCTGCACCATGTCTGGCCTACCTGCGGGCAATCCGTCCGATACTATGCCGAACTGGGTCGTTTCTTCCTAGCCGCCGGAAACGCAGGTGATCCTCAAATACCAGTGGGAAGAAAAACTCTTGCCCTTCTGGATCGAGATCGTGGCGCTGGCAAATGAATGCGGCGTGGAAAAGATTGCGCTCGAACTGCATGGCAACCAGTGCGTCTACAACGTGCCGTCGCTCCTGAAACTCCGTCAAGAAGTCGGCCCTATCGTTGGCGCGAACCTCGATCCCTCGCACCTCTTCTGGATGGGAGCCGATCCGCTGATAGCGGCCGAGGCATTGGGTGAGGCCGTCTATCACGTCCATGCCAAGGACACATTCCTGAACGCGCCAAAGCAGGCAGTGACCAGCCTCCTCGAAAACGGCAACCTGACTGATATTCCGACCCGTTCCTGGTCCTACATCACGCTCGGCTTCGGCCACGGCGAGGAGTGGTGGCGACAGTTTTGCTATCGCCTGAAGATGGCTGGCTACGACGGCTGGCTTTCAATTGAGCATGAGGACGTGCTTCTCAACTCACTTGAGGGCCTCGAGAAATCCGTGGCCCTTCTCAAGGGTGTCATGCCCGTTGCACCGGCCGATTTCAAACTTCAGGAAATCTAAGATGAGCTTCCAACTTGCCGCTTGCGCCGAAATGCTCTGGCGCGACAAACCAATCGAATGGCGGGCAAGCCGCCTCAAGGAAATGGGCTTCGGAGTCGGCCTGTGGAACTGGCCCGCCTGGAACCTTGATGCGCTTGAAAAAACCGGTGCTACTTTCACTATCATGAATGGCTATCTCGTAGGTCGGCTCACCGATGCAGAAGGCTGCGACATGCTTCTAGCGTCTGCCAAGGAAACGGCGAAGGTCGGCAAGCGGCTCGGTGTCCACCGGCTCAATCTGCATGGCACGGGGCTTGGCGACATGGGCATTCCGATCCCCAGGATCGGTGCCTTCGCGCCGGGCATGGAACAGCGGGCGCGCGATACACTTAACCGCATCTGCGATCTGGTAGAAGCCGAAGGTCAGGTCTTCACGCTGGAAAACCTCAACCCAATCGATCATCCCGGCTGCCCCTTCGGCTCGACGGCAGACGTGCTTGGGCTCGTTGCGGCCGTCAACCGCCCGCAACTGCGTATTAACCTCGATCTCTACCATACTCAGATCGGTGAAGGTGATCTTATCCGCTGGTGCGAAGCCTGCCTGCCCTGGATCGGTGAAGTTCAGGTGGCTGATAATCCTGGCCGTTGCGAGCCGGGCACGGGCGAAGTGAACTGGCACGGCGTCGCAAAAGCCCTGAAATCCATGGGATACGCGGGACCGGTCGGGATGGAAGCCTTTGCCTCCGGTGATCCGGAAGCTGCACTTGAAGCCTTCCGCACTGCTTTCACTATCTGAATGCTATCATCCGAAGAGGATCACCCATGTCATCCACCATCCTGAACGTCGGCCTTTTGGGCGCAGGCCGTATCGCAGGCGTCCATGCCGCCGCCATCTCCACCAATCCCGGTAGCCGCCTTGTGGCCGTCTCCGACATCAATCACGCCGCTGCTGAGAAGATCGCCGCCCAATATGGCGCGGAAGCCCGCTCGACCGATACGATCCTCAATGATCCCGCCATCAATGCCGTGCTGATTGCCACCTCCACCGATACGCATTCCGACTTGATCGAGCGGGCGACGGCTGCGGGTAAGGCCGTGCTTTGTGAAAAGCCTGTCGACCTCAGCCTTGCCAGGGCTCAGGCTTGCCAGAAGGTGGCCGCCGCTACCGGCAAGCCGGTGATGATCGGCTTCAACCGCCGTTTCGATCCCAACTTTGTGGCTCTCAAGGCAGCAGCCGACCGTGGTGAAATCGGCAAGACGGAACTACTCTCGATCACCTCTTTCGACCCGGCTCCGCCGCCGGTCGCCTATGTCAAGGTCTCGGGCGGGTTGTTCCGGGACATGATGATCCATGATTTCGACATGGCTAATTTCATCATGGGGGCAGCGCCGGTCTCCGTCTCGGCGGTAGGTACATCGATTGTCGATCCGGAAATTGGCGCGGCAGGCGATGTCGATACCGCCGTCGTGACCCTTGCCTATGCGGATGGCCGCATTGCCGTGATCAAGAACAGCCGCCGAGCCGTCTACGGTTATGACCAGCGGCTAGAGCTCCTCGGCTCCGAAGGCCTGCTACAGGCTCAGAACGTGCTGGAGAATACGTTAATCAAGTCAAGCGCGTCCGGCGTGACGAGCGCAAAGCCGACTTATTTCTTTCTTGAACGCTACATGCCCGCCTATGCAGCGGAATGGGCAGCATTTGTAACCGCTGTGAAGACAGGCTCTGCACTGCCGGTCACGCTTGATGATGGTGTTGCAGCGCTCGCCATGGCGGAAGCTGCAACCCAGTCTGCAAAGAACGGATCGCCGGTGAAATTGGCAGAGGTTCTTGGCGGAGCTTTCGGAGAAGCAAAATAGTCTCTGTCGGACAACTCCTCGTGTTCGATCTAGCGGCGGCCCGAACTTCGGATCGAGCAGCCGCATAGTACTGGTTTACCGGAGGATGGTGCGATGCGAGGAACTTAATCAAGGTGCTTCTACAACTACAGTTACCGGTCCCAGGATACAGCTTCAACGAGGATGGAGACGGGATGTCGCCATCCGAGGAACGGTTTCCATGCCCCGCCATCGCGCCTCCGAGAGCATACGTGGCGCGGTCCTGTCGTTCCATCCCGACAAACTTCAGGGAGTTAGATGACAACTTCCAACGACCCTTCCCAATGAGTCATAGCGAACATGCAACGGGAGCACGATCATGAGCACGGAAAAAACCGTTCGAAAGCCGACGACCATCGCGGAGCTAAAGGATATGATCGTAGCTACCAGGCTCAGACTCCCAGAGCAACAGGAGCGCGTCGCACGCACGGCTCTCGCCCATCCGGAAACCGTAGCATTCGGCACCGCGCAAACGCTTGCGGACCGATGCGTAGTCTCGCCCTCAACCGTGGTCAGAGTGGCCACTGCTCTCGGATTTGATAACTTTAGGGAGTTCCAACAGGTATTCCGTCAGCACATCCGGAAGATTTCGCTTCGAGCCGCCGACACCCTATGCTGACAGGAAAGCCGCAATCACCGCCACGAGTGACATGAGTTCCATAAATCATTGGACCCACTTCTGAAAATCGAGCGACCCGATCCGGATGAGTCGCGTCGACGAACACCAGCCCCGTTACCTGATCGCCAAACTTAGGCCATGCTGTAGGGTCACCGAGCGAGTGAGTGACCAGAATGAAGGGGTCATTCTCTCCCGCCGCGGCCAAGGCAAGGATGAAGATCGTCCGCGACGATACCCCAATCTCGTCAGGTCCTACGACTTCGTCGAGGACCGCACGCGATGGCAGGAAAGTCCGCACGCTCAACGTGATCGATGGATTCACCTGGGAATGTATCGCCATCAAGGTCGAGGGAAAGCTGAACGCTGTCGACGCCATCGACGTGCCTTCCGACCTGTTCATCATGGGGTCAGGCCAGGGAAGTCAGACCGGAACGGGTGCTTCAGGCAGAATGATTTGCTCGTTGCGCAGTTCGTCCCAGAAAGCCTTCGGTATGCCGACCTTCATCGACTCGATATTGGCCTCGACCTGCCCAGAAACGCGGGCGCCGGGGATTATCGCGGAAACGATCGAAGGCGCAGCCGCGAACTGAAGTGCCGCGGTGCGGATATCAATGCCGTGTCTATCGGCGACCGCGGCCAGACGAGCCCTTTTTTCGACAGCGCCAGCCGGCAGCTTGTCACTGAAATGGTAACGATTTCGTCCGCCAAGAAACCCGTCGTTCGGCGGTGTGCCCACGGTTACGGTAATACCCTTTTCGGCAAGTGCCGGAAAGGTATGCTCCAGGGCCTCTTCGTGTTCGATGATGCTGTAATGGCAGGCAAGCAGGACGATATCAGGCGTTGGGGCGTCATCGGTTGCCGCCTTTATCGCAGCGTCCGGGCGATTGATCCCGAACCCCCATGCCTTGATCAAACCCTCGTTGCGGATGCGCTCCAGTTCGACCATCGCCCCGGTACGGGCGATCTCATAGGCGCGTGTCCATGGTTGCGGCAGTTCGGTATTTTCTGGACCCAGATCGTGGATGTAAACGATGTCGATGCTGGCGAGGCCGAGCCGCTGCAGACTATCCTCCACAGACCGACGAGCGCCCTCAGCCGTGTAGGCATACTCATAGGAGAAGTTCAGCTTCTCAGCCCAAAGAGTTGGCGCGAGTGGCTGTCGGCTCGGGTGGAAAATACGGCCGACTTTGGTTGAAACCAGAAACGCATCGCGCGGCTTATCCCGCAGGAATGCGCCCAGTCGATGTTCCGAGAGGCCGTGGCCATAGAATGGGGATGTGTCGAAATGGCGTATGCCACCGTCCCAAGCTGTCTGCAGGGTTGCTTGCGCTTGAGCGTCGCTGATGGGAGCGAATATGTTGCCGATCTGGGTTCCGCCCATTCCGAAGCGGAACCGCGGGCGATACCGTATGCCATCGGCGGCAGGCCCATTCAGCGGAAGGGTTGTGCCCGTGATGTTCCCACGGGTCGCCATGACGGTACCCTGGACCGTTTGCGCTTCAAATGATGGAGTCTGCGCGCTTGCCAGATGGGGGGCAACCATCGTGGCAGCTGCGCTGCCAGCCGCGAGGGCGAGAAATTTCCGACGTTCCATGAAAGTATCCTGGTGACTATCTAAAGGGAAAGCGTTGCACCGCGCGGCTGGCGGCACAGGCTGTGTTAGCGATCAATGGGCGCGGTGTTTCCTTGGATCGACGACGGCGCCGTGGACATGCAGATCCAGCTGGTCCCCTGGGTAACGGGAAATGGTGGCGCCGGGCACGAAGTCTCGGACCTGCCGGGATCAGCGTAAGTCGGGCGCTTCGTTGAGCAAGGCTGGGTCCCAATGCTCGGTGGCCTTGCCATCCTTGATGCGCCACATGTCGAACCACGTCGTGCTGTAGGTCTTTGACGGATCTTTCGGATCCTTTTCGGTCCGCGCATATGTCACGACCACCAGATCGCCCTCGGCAACCACGTCGGCAATCTTCATGCTAATTTCCGCGGGGATCGGCTTGGGTTGCACCTTGAGCACTTCGGTGAAGTACTGAACGACCGGCTTTAGTCCACTTTGAGCATTCGGGTTGTGCTGGACATAATCGTCAGCGATATACTGGCTGGCCTTGTCCCAATGGCCAGCTTCCAGAAGCTCAAGAATGATCTTGTAGACAACCTGCTTGTTGGCATTCAGCTTCGGGTCAGGGCTGGTAAACAGCACTTCCGGATTGTCCGATACGACGACGGCTTCCTGGGCGCGCACTGTGGATGGAGCTATGGCAGCCAACGACAGGGCCGCTGCGAGGACAATGTTTCTCAATCTCTTCTCCATGACGAATTTAACGTCTGTTGTTCGACTTCTAGGCACGCTTCCGCCTGTTAATTTTCAGATGCGAAAACAAAACCACCGGAGAGAAGAATAGGCGCTGGTTTCATCCGGCGTGATCTTGATTCGACTGATTTTTTGCACAATCCTGTCGATACCTGATCGGCGGATCTCTCTTCGCGATCACATTTTGCGGAGCGGAACGAGAGGTACCGAAATGAATCAGTTTCAAGCTGTCGATGAACGCTGGACGTCATTGCGGACTCCGTTCCTCGAATTGGCTTCGGTGGTACAACGCCTTTGCGTCAGTGAAGGTGCAAATCCAAGCAAACTTTCCGGGCTGAAGTTTTTCAAGCTTTCACAGCCGGACGAACCAAGCAGATGTTTTTACGAACCTTGCATCGCGATCATTCTCAGCGGTGCGAAGCGCGTCATGTTCGATCAGGATGAAATGCTTTTTCAGCCTGGTGACTTCTTTGTCACCTCCATCGATGTTCCGACCTCAGCGCATGTGATCGAAGCTTCAGCAGCCAAGCCTTATCTTTCTCTGGTCATGCGGATCGATCTGCAGAGGCTTCACGACGTAGCAAAAAAGATGGGGCTTTTGGAGCCGGATGCTTCGGTCGACCCTGTCGGTATCGCAAGAGGCCGAGCGTCCGAGGAACTGCTGGATGCATTCTCGCGCCTGGTCGATCTAAACCTCAAGCCCGACAGTATTTCATTGCTGGCGGACATAATCCAATCCGAGATCTACGTGCGCCTGCTTCAAAGCGAGGCTGGAAACTGGCTAACGCGTATGGCGAGCGAAGGATACAGAGCCACGGGTGTCGTTCGCGCTCTCGAGTGGTTGAAGGGCAACTACATGAAGCCGCTGCGGATAGAAGAGCTTGCTGCGCTAGCCGCAATGGCAAGCTCGACCTTTCACCATAATTTTCGACGTCTCACCGGGACGAGCCCGCTTCAATACCAAAAGAGCCTGCGTCTCTATGCCGCCCGAAATCTGATGCTGACAGAGCGGGTCGATGCAAATATCGCCGCGGTCAGGGTAGGATACGAAAGTGTACCCCAGTTCAGCCGCGAGTATTCTCGCATGTTCGGCGCGCCTCCGCGTCGTGACGTTCAAACAGCAAGGCAGCGATGAACGAAGTAGAAGGTTGCCGTTTTATTTCTGCAACAGCAGACCCTATTACCCATTCACGGTTGACGAAAACACATGATTTCCATTAAGCGCGTTGCAGGGCAAGGCCGCAATCGTTTGCAGCAAAGGGTCTGCAATTAAGGTTGGCCCCGCTACCTCCTACCAAATTGCCGCCGGCATCATCAGACGAGATTGGCAAAAGCTGCAGCTGGTATGCTGCCATGCGCCAAACCAAGATGGTGGACGATCGTCTCGAGCCGTTGAGTGCGGCGGCCATAGCGAGCCAGACCATCTTTGTCGAACTGTTCGCAGAAGATGCGCCGCCCGCAGAAAACCGCATCGCACCAGAACCGACGCGACACGACCGTCAACTCTACTCGCCGACCGCTGAGGGGTAGGTCAGCGGGTCGACGGTGATATCGGCTTTGAACGTCGGCTCCGTGTCCCGCACACGGGGCTCGCGGGCTCGTCGCGAAAGACTTCTCTGTATGAATTCGTGATGAGATGATTTGTCTCTGTATGCGGTTGGCCCGAGATCACGAAGGTCACGGCTCGATCGGGAACACAAGCAGGGTCGAGGTTGCGGACGTACAGAGCCGGCCTTGCGAGTCGATCAGCTTCGGCGCGCACAGGACCAGTCTTCTCGTTCAATGGGCGGTGATAGGCCACTTTGAGTTCGAGCGTTGTGTAGCCCGCCAGTCAGCGCATTCTCAGCATTTGGCATAGCTTCCAAGCGACAATCTCGATCTCACTACTCGCCGGCGCTTTTTTGGCCGAGTTGTAATTTCCCGTTCGAGAAAACTCGCGAAATTCAGTGAAATTAATCCCCCAACGCACAAAAGAAAAAAGTAGCAAATGGAACGCCATTCCGATAATAGAGTTCTTGCACTGCTACAAGGCCGTGCGAGGGAGGTCTGAAATCGGCCAAGTTTCAATTTCGACCGAAAACGCCCTGCTCATAGGCGAAACGCCAGTCCCGTCTCCGTGCTTTCACCCCGGGGGCGTTGGACTGTCTCGCTGTCGGGGGTCCGCAGACTACGGGGATAGCTCAACGGGGTCTCGGCAATCTTATTGGCTCAGCATCTACAAGTTCTGAGAGGTCTTATGACAGAAATCGTATTCAACCACGCTACCGTCCGCGAAAGAGCAAATATGCTTGAATTTCTACGTCTTTCTTCAGACCGGGGTCTGAAGACCGTGTCGGTCTGGTGTGACGAAATCGCCAAAATTGGCGAGGCCGACGCGCTGTCGGTCCTTGATGACTTAGGTATGACTGTCTCCGGCTACAACCGCATTGGCCCGTTCGTACCTGAGTATCTGGATTGCGCAGAGGCTGAACTGGAGCGTGCCGCGCGCTTTGGGGCAGACCATGTTTTCGTCTTTACAGGCGGCCTTCAAGAAAACGAAAAAAATCTCGAAGCGGCAAGACGGAGGGTGGAAGACACATTCGGCCGGTTGCTCGATATGGCCCGAAAGATCGGCATCAAGCTGGCGATCGAACCGCTTCATCCCATGCTCGCTGGCGATCGCACGGTCATCGCGAGCCTGTCCCATGCCAATGCTCTGGCGGAAGCACTGGGACCTGGAATTGGTGTGGTCGTCGATGTTTACCATGTCTGGTGGGATGAGCGTCTTGGAGCGGAGATCGACCGTGCTGGCCGCGGGGGACGGCTTCTCGGCTTTCACGTCAACGACTGGCTTCTGCCTACCCGGCATCTCCTAACAGACCGGGGTATGATGGGAGACGGCATCATCGATCTGCCCGGCATCGAGGGCATGGTCCGTCGTGCCGGTTTCCATGGACCGGTAGAGGTTGAAATTTTCTCAACAGACTGGTGGTCACGAGATCCAGGCGAGGTGATGGACATCGCCATCGATCGCTGCCGGCAGCTTTTCGGCCAGGAGGTGATGGCATGAAAGAAACAATTCCGAACCTTGATGGCCATTCGCGGATCTACGCTGTGTTCGGCGATCCGATCTACCAAGTGCAAACGCCAACTCTCATCAATCCGATCTTCGCCGCCGCCGGCCAGAACATCTATGCGGTGCCGTTTCATGTCACGGCAGAGCGCTTCGCAGACGCATGGGACGCGTTTGCCGCTATGTCCAATGTCAGCGGAATCAGCACGACAGTGCCGCATAAGGTTAATGGTGCGAAACGTTGCGACACTCTGACGCCAACTGCCAGGGCTGTCGGCGCGGTCAACTGCGTACAGCGAGGCGCCGATGGGCGTATGCACGGAGCGCTTTTTGACGGTATCGGTTTTGTCGAAGGTCTCGGAGAGGCGAAGGCCCGAATTCGCGGAAGCCGCGTGCTGGTCGTCGGTGCAGGAGGCGCGGGACGCGCCATTGCCTTTTCGCTTGCTGAAGAAGGGGTAGGGCAGCTTGGCCTGATGGACCTGTCAGCCGACTCGATTGCGTTCACCGCCAACATGATCAATGCGGTGACGGGGCGCGAATGCGCGCGCGCAGTCGATGCATCAAGCGGCTGGGAGTATGATGTGGTGATCAACGCTTCACCGATCGGCATCAAAGGAACGGCCGTTTTCCCCATGCCGGATGCAGCGATCCGGCCGGATATGCTGGTTGCGGATATTGCGAGCCTTACCGGCGAGACGGCCCTTTTGCGTGCCGCGCGCGCGGCCGGTGCTACGACGTCCGATGGTAAAGATATGCTGGGCGCACAGATAAGATTGATGGCAGGCTTCGCGGCAGGCCTTCCTGCGGGAACGGTGTTATAATTATCAAACGCCGCGCGGCAGCGCGCGCGGCGTTTATGTGTCATAAAATTATCTATCCCCAGAGTTCGCAAAGATGGTCGGCAATCAATCCGACCTGCCCGGTAATCATGTGAATTCCCGAATGAACTTGCACGCCGTTCTTCGCTGCAAGCGCCAACAGTGGAGTTGTCTCAGGCTGGGCGATGACCTCAGCAAGGGTCATGCCGGGCTGCAGAAGTCCGGCATCGAGTGGCAGGGCATCTGTTTCTTTGAGGCCAAGGGACGTGGCGTTCACAACCAGCGCGCCCGCTTGAGGCTCCGCTCTTCCCGCCTTTGCAACGCCTCGACCGAAACCGGCATTGACCGTTTCTGCCAGAGCCTCCGCTTTGTCCACTGTCCGGTTGGAAACGGTTATGCTTCTGGCACCAGCTTCGACGAGCGCGAATGCTATGGCAACGGCAGCCCCGCCAGCCCCGACCAACAACACATCCCGGCCTTCGATCACGACATGTTTTGCCAGAAGGCCACTGACGAACCCTTTCCCGTCGAACTGGTAACCACGGAAGCTGCCATCCCTTTCGCGCCGAACGACATTGACCGCACCGACACGTGCGGCCACCGGGTCGAGACTGTCGCAGAGTTCGACTGCTGTCTGCTTGTGGGGAAGGGTGATGCCGAACCCGATCAGGTTCGGCATAGCCTTGAGACCAACCCAGATATTGTGCAGGTCGCTTGCCGGGACATGCAAAGGAACGCAGGCGATGTCGGCGCCGCGTTCTGCAAACAGGGGATTGATGGCCGCAGGCGTTTTAGCTTGCGTGATGGGATCGCCAATCACACCCATGAGCCGGGTGGTTCCACGAATCTCGAAGCTCCCTACCACGACAATTCCTCTCGCTTCAGCCACACGATGGTTCCATCCTCGACGCCGACGATCAGGTCGAGGGCACCACGACCGGCCCAGTCCACCGCTTCGGGAGAGGCAACGTGCATGGCCATCGCAATAGTCTCACCTTTGAAGCTGATAGGGAGGGGGAAGGCAAAGCGAGGCTCTTCCGGTGTTCCGACATTCCGGGACAGGAACAAGCCGGCCTGCTTCGTGGTGTTGCGCGGAGCGCCGGTTTTTGGATCCGGGGGAACGCAAGCGCGGGCATGGGTTCCGAAAATAAGGTCTTTCCGGCCGGTTCCCTCCCAGTCGCAGATGCAGAGCTTCACCCGGCCTCTACCGCCACCGACATCGACGGTAAACCGCATCGCATCGCCATTTTCCCAGCGGATATGCCGTTTATCAACGAGTTCGGTATCGGAAGCGCGCGTCCAGTCGCTGAGGACGCCGTCTTCGTCCAAAGCGAGATAATGCAAGTGGCCGCTCTCCTGCCAGTCGACGACGGCCGGGCGGACGCGCCAGACAGTTTTCAGCGGCTTGCCGTTATAGGTGAGAAACTCCTCTTCGGCAAAACGCGGCGGGATCGTTTTCTCGCCGGTATTGCGGAACAGTCGATGGCGACCGGTGACATCGCTGACAAGAATATCCATGTGTCCACTGCCGGTCCAATCGGCAATTGTCGGGCAGGAATAGCCGAACATCTTTTCAGACGGCCCCTGAATCGAGCCGTCCAGACCGGCTGCGATCCTGATGGGTTTGCCGCCAGCTTCCAGCATGCTTTCCTTGCCGAGATAGATCGAGCCATTCTCTTCCCGGCTGGGATAGAACAGCAATTCCCCGCTACTGTTCCCGACGACGAGATCGAAATGTCCGTCACCGCTGAAATCATGGGCGGCCGGGCTTGGCAAAACGCCCGCGTGGATCAGAGGCTTGGTGGTCTCAACGCGTCCGCGCTTTTCGAACCTCGGGAGCCCATCCGCTCCATAGCCGCAATTCTTGAGAAAGGTGACGTAACCGTCCTCGGCGCCAACGAGAATATCTTCACGGCCATCGCCATCCCAGTCCACGACGCAAGGTAGATGGATGCATTGATCGAGTTCAAGAACTTCATCGTCTGGCGTTCTTATAAGGCTGGTCGGCTCGAAGGACCCGTCCTCGCGTTGCCGCGCGATATGCAGGATATTCCAGAATTCGCCAGCGATAAGGCTATCCTTCTGCCCACCGAATCGACCGAAGGCAGGCGCAAGCTGCCCGTAGACCTCGAGCGCCGTTTCACCGGCAATAAGAGCTTTGCCCTTTTCCAGTACCGGGTGTGAAAGCGTGCCGGTATTTTTGAAGGCATACAGAAAGCCGCGCAACGGCCCACCGAGCCAGCGCCCGGCATCGTCATAACCGCGATACCCTTCGTCGTTCCACTCGAGACCGTTTGGCCAGTAGTCGTCCCAGTAGTCGCTGCCGACGATCAATTCAGGCACGCCGTCGCCATCAATGTCGTGGAAGCGGGCCATATGGAAGTATTCGTTGCCCTTGACCCAGTCTGCATCCAGATCGAGCCGAACGGGTTCGCCGAATTCCGGCGCTCCCTTCGGACCGATGTTGGGAAAGATATAAATCTGCTTGCGCATGCGCGATGCTGACACCAGGTGGAAAGTGTCGCCGTCTTTTACGGCCGTGACATAGCCGCGAACACCTTCGATCAGTTCCTCTTCGCCCAAAACAGGCGTTCCATCTTCATAAATGCCGATCTGGCGTCGCAGAAAAACCCGGCCATCGTAACAGGGATCCCAAGCGGATATCAGAAGATCTCTGCTACCCGTTCCTGTCCAGTCGACCACTTCGACGCAGGTGATGATGCGTCCGGCAACCGCCGCCGAATTGACCTCACGGTGATAATGCAGAACCTCTGCGCCGTAATCCGGACCATGCCAGACGGTCGCATCGTCCTCCCATCTTTTTACACTCACGCGCCTACTCTCCCTATTCCAAATTCGTTACTGGAATGCTATTCTAATATCAAATCGATCCGTAAATCCACATGAAAGAAGCACTGATGAGCAAAAATGCGCATGGAATTGTCCCGGTCATGCTAACTCCGTTTACACCGGACAATCAAATCGACTGGGACGGGCTTGAACGGCTCGTCGAGTGGTATGTCGACAATGGCGCCGATGCGCTTTTCGCCGTGTGCCAGTCCAGTGAGATGCAGAGGTTGTCCCTTGACGAGCGTGTTTCTCTGTCTCGGCGCGTTGTTTCGTTGGCGCAGGGCCGCGTTTCCGTTATCGCGTCCGGTCACATCAGCGATAGCGCAGACGACCAGCGTACCGAACTGATGGCAATGGCCGATACCGGCATCGATGCCCTGGTGCTTGTTACCAACCGGCTCGATACCGGCGATAGTGGAACGGAGGCGTTCCGCGCAGGCGTTGAGAAGGTCCTGAACTGGGTGCCGGGCGATCTTGCTCTGGGACTATACGAATGCCCCGCACCCTATCGCCGCCTGCTGAGCGACGATGAATTCAAATTCTGCCGCGACACCGGTCGTTTCGTGACACTCAAGGACGTCTCATGCGATCTCGACACCGTCCGTCGACGGGTTGCGATGTCGGCAGATTCCGGATTTGCCGTCGTTAACGCCAACGCTGCCATTGCTGCGGCGGCGATCCGCGAGGGGTCGAAGGGGTTTGCCGGAGTGTTCACAAATATCCATCCGGATCTTTATGCATGGCTCTACAAACACGCGACCGAAGATTCCCCGTTGCGGCGCGATCTGGAGATATTCCTAGCCCTTGCCGCCATGGCGGAATCGATGAGTTATCCCGGAATAGCAAAGACCTACCACACGCAGCTTGGAACGTTCCGGAGTGCTCACTCCCGAGTCACCGACTACGACATCACCGAGCGTCACTGGGCCGTTCTGGATTTGCTCAACCATATTCACGAGGGCACGATTCGCTTCCGGAAGGCGATCGCTCAGCGCGCCGGACAGTAATTCGGCGGCCAGGACCAGAACTTTGCCTGCCGTAAGATGGCGGCGAAATTCTGGTCCTGTGTATCCTCTCTCTATTTCCGGGCACGCATTCACGACCCGCATCAGCGTCATCTCAGGAAGGATTTTTCGTGATTGTCACGTTTGGCTCCATCAATGCCGATCTGGTTTTTTCGGTCAGGGAGATGCCGCAGCCTGGCCAGACGCTTCTGGCCGATCAATTTCGCACAGAAGCGGGCGGCAAAGGGGCAAACCAGGCCATTGCGGCGGCGCGCGATGGCGCAAACGTTGTGATGGTCGGAGCGGTGGGCCATGATGCCCTTGCCGATGTCGCGCTGAAGAATTTGAAGGACACCGTGGATCTCAGCCGCGTGCTCCGTGTGACCGAACCGACGGGCTGTGCTTCGATCCTGATCGACAGCCATGGCCGGAACATGATTGCGGTCGCCTCCGGTGCCAATCTCGTTGCTTCCTCCGATGAGGTGGACGACGCCCTCGTTCAGGAAGCGCGCATTGTCCTCATGCAGATGGAAAACGACCCCGCCGAGATCGAGAAGCTCATTCGACGCCTGAGCGTTACAAATGCCATGTCCATTCTCAATCTGGCTCCGGCCATTCATCTCGAAAAAGAGGTCCTGTCGCTTTGCGATCTTATTGTGGTGAACGAGGACGAGGCAGAAGCGCTTGCGGGCTGGCTGGACACCGGTTCATCTGCAATGGACCTGTCGCTCAAGCTTGAAACAGGCGTCCTGAAGACGCTCGGCGGTGACGGGGCTGAAGCAAGCGTTGGCGGAGAGATTATCAAAATTCCGGCCTTGTCGATCGAAGCGAAGGATACGACTGCGGCGGGAGATTGTTTCGTCGGCGTCCTGGCGTCGGCGCTCGATCGCGGGCTTTCCTTAAAGGACGCCATGACCCGTGCAGCGACGGCAGCAGGACTTGCCTGTAGCCGCGCCGGTAGCCAATCCAGTATCCCCCATGCCAACGAAACCGACACATGGCTCGAAAAGCTGCAATGAGACGTCTGTGTGTCATTGCGCCCGGAGCTTTTGTCAGAGTTGGTGTATCGCTTCAAAATTTCGCCGGAAGGGCCGCATGACTTATCCAGTCTTTCTCTTTGCAGTCGTCGCGCTCCTTCTTGCGCCAGGCCCCACCAACACCCTTGTCGCACTTGCCGGCGCGCAAAGCGGTCATCGCAGCCTTCGGTTTCTTTTGCCAGCGGAACTCCTGGGCTATCTGACGATGATCCTGCCGGCAGCCTGGTTCGGTGCAATGATAATCAAGAGCCTGCCTTCCGCCACGAATGTCCTGAATTGACTGCTTCCGCCTGGGTTATGTATCTGGCGATCAGTCTGTGGAAGTCAGGATCCGGCATCATCAGCGATATGGAGGTGTCCGCAAAGCGGGTCTTCGCTACGACAGCGCTTAATCCAAAGGCGCTTATCGTCGCTTTTGTGCTTCTGCCACCACCGACCGATGGCCAGTTTCTACTGAAACTGGCGTTTTTCTGCGCTGCCGCATCTGGCGTGACCGTGGTCTGGTGCTCCCTTGGAAGGCTCACCCGATCACAAGTTGGCACAAATGTTCGCTTTGCTATCGTCCAGCGTGCTGCATCCATATGGCTTGCTATCGTATCTGGTTCCCTGTTTTTCGCAGCCTTTTCCCACTGAGTGATAATCTTAGCGTCGCAAGGCTGACGGATTGCAATTCTACTTCAACTTCTTTCACGGCATCAGAAACAAGGAAACGCCATGAGCGATTCATATCAAATGATGGATACAAATAACCTAGCTCAAACACTCGTCAGACTTCGAAGCGAGGGAAAGCAACTTCCAACAACGCAATTCCAGACACTCCCGGCCGATCGTGAGAGTGCGATGGAGATTCAAGGCGTTGTTTCTGAACTGGAGAATATCGACAGTCGTGCCTGGAAGGTTGCGAGCTCGCCGAGCAATGACCACGTGGTCGCTCCCTTGCATCCCTTCGTCCGCAGTAGCCCGAAACCAACTCTTATCTGGCGACAAGGCATAAAACTCGAAGTCGAAATCGCCGTAAAGCTGGGTAAAAATCTACCAGTTTTGTCAAATGGTGCCTATTCCCGAAGCGGCCTTGCAGACGCAATCTCGGAGATTTACCTCGGTGCCGAACTGGTCTGGTCTGCAGTCGAAGAAGGCGCAAGGATATCCTATCCTCTGTTTCTGGCTGATCGACTTGGGAACATGGGCTATGTGATCGGTCCAAGGCTTCCGGCCTCGACGCTTGATCCTTTTGGGGGAATGCCACTCGCGGTGTCGCTGGACAGAGCAACGCTTCATGACGGCGTTGCGCAACATCCAGCCGGCGACGTTCTCACATGGCTTCTTGGCTATGCTAATGACCGCTCGAGGCCTTCAGCATCGCTGCTCGCAGGTTCGGTCTTCACGACGGGAAGTCTTTGCGGGGCTATCGAAATTAAAAAACCAGGTGAAATCGTTATCACGTTCGGTCCGGAAACAGCGTTCGATTTTGTGCTTTCGGCGGAACCGTAAAGTTCGGCCGAAAGTGATTTCGCGTCCTGCGTATGCCGCACTCTTTAAAGAGGATGAAACCTGTTTGCTGTAGGGTAGCAAAGGACGGGGTCCCTTCGGACGCTAGGCGGCCTTGCCGGACCCCGTGCCAGCATGCCGACGAATCTCGGGAGCCAGCCACGGCGAGACATAGCCACGATCTGCCTCTTCGATCAGCCCACCGGGTGGAAGGAGCGCGTCGATCTGGTCGAGTGTCAAATTGTCCAGCTTCGCCTCGAACCCCGCCTCCATTCCGTCGAATTGCTCCATCGTGCGGGGTCCGAGAATGACGGAAGTGACGGCGGTGTGTGCAAGTGGGAACGCCTGAGCCATGTGCATGAGGGAAAGTCCTGCCTGTCGGGCGATGGCCTCAAGCTCCGGAAGTAATTCCAGCTTTCGGCGATTGCCGGCGCGCTGCATGTCGAAGCGCGATTGCAAAATGGGGTAGTGCTTTCCCCATTGGCCTTGGACGCGGTCCGCGCGCGAACCGGCCGGCATGGCGCCGGCAGAATATTTGCCCGTCAGCCACCCACCGTTCAGAGGGCTCCATGCCGTAAAACCCATCCGGTAGTGTTGAGCGGCCGGCAATGTCTCGCGCTCAACAGCGCGCTGAAAAATCGAATAGGGAGATGTCTCGTTGACAAACCGGGAGAGCTTTTGCAGACAACTGACAGCCTGGGTTTCAGCAATATACCACGCGGGTGCTGTAGAACATCCGATGTAACGAACCTTGCCCTGGGTCACGAGATCACTCAATGCGCCCAGCGTCTCTTCGATATCGGTTTGAAGATCCGGACGGTGCATCTGATAGAGATCAATGTGGTCTGTCTTCAACCGCCGCAGGCTGTTTTCGACCTGCTTCATTATCCAGTAGCGCGATCCACCTTGTTCGTTAGGGCCGTCGCCCGCCGGAAGCCTGAACTTCGTCGCCAGTACGACCTTGTCACGCCGTCCTGAAATCGCCTTGCCGACAATGCTCTCGGCTTCCCCGTGGGAATACGTGTCAGCAGTATCGATGAAGTTGATCCCCCGGTCGAGGGCCCGATGCACGATATCGACGCATTCGCCTTCGTCGGCGTTGCCGTCCGATCCGTAACTCATGGTTCCGAGCATATACTCGCTGACCTGGACCCCGGTCCGGCCTAGATATCGATACCTCATGGCTGTGTCTCCTGCGCCAAACTCGGTTCAATCGACATTGATGAACGCGAAGCAAGCTGCTTTGGGATCGTTGCTGTTTTCGTTAAGTGCGGTTGTGGTTGCACCGCATCCCAATTGCGAGAGGCGGCTCCTGACCGCTCAAGATTTCGAAAGAGCCTCGGCGTAGCGGGATTTGACCTGCGAAACGACGCTTTCAGGCGTGCTGCCGCGCAGGATCATGCGCTGGAATTCCTCGCCGGCAATCTGATTGAAGATAGATTGAATGACAGAGTAAGTGACCAGGCGTCCGCGCTCCTGCACGAGGTTTTTCCAGCCCAGTTGGTCCGCGGCTTCAGGCGTCGAGAAATAAGGGTCTTTGTAAACACTCGCCCGCGCGACAACCTCTCCGCCACGCGCAGCGAGAGCTTGCGCTTCAGGACTTGCCATGAATTTCACGAACTCCCACGCAGCCTCCTTGTTCGGCGAGTTCGCATTGATGCTCAACTGAAAGCCATAAGCGGTAAGCTTGTCGTTTCGCGCAATAGTGGGCGCCGGAGCCCAGGCGAGATCGTTGTCGGCGATCGCCTTTTCGATTCCCTTGTATCGGTAAAGCCCAAACGATGCGGAGGCGACCGTTCCAGACCGCAGACCGTCCTGCAACTCATTGTATCCGTATTGCAAACTGACAGGCGTGGAGGCCTTTTTTGCAAAGAGATCGGACACTGTCGATGCCGCCAGCAGAAGCCGATCATCAGCAAAAGCGATGTTTCGTCCATCGGGAGCGAATAGGGGGCCGTCATTACCGGCAAGGATCGAGCTGGTGATGAACTCGTTGAATGCCTGTGCGCCGCCTATACCGCCCGTGATGCCAAGCGGGACAGCGTACCCGATCGTTGCTCCTTTTGTAAGTTTCGCTCCCAAGCCACCGACTTCCTCATAGGTGCCCGGAGTAGAAGAGATCTGAGCTTCTGCAAACCGGCTCTTGCGGTAGATGAGGATTGGAATGCGAAAATCCTGCTGCAAACCCCATAATTGTCCGTTGACCTTCGTCTGCTCCAACGGGATGAGCCAATCGTTCGTATCAACCCCATCGCGCGCCACGAGTTCGTCAATAGGCAAGATTGAGCCGGTAGATGAATATTCGGGCTGTTGAAAATTTGTGACGCGTATGACATCCGGCGCACCGGCACGCGCGCGCGCAGCGCGGATGCCATTTGCGCCCGACGGATCCACGACGACCTTGATCTTGATGGATGGGTTTGCTTTCTCGAATGCTTCGATCATGCGGTTTTGCGCGGCTGCGCGTGGATCCTTGGCGTTTGCCGGATCGAGAAAGCCGTTGTAACTCACCTCGGTTGTGGAGCCCGACTGGGCCGATGCCTTGCGACTTCCGACCCCGGCGACCACGGATGCAGCAGCGATCCCGCCTAAAAGTGAACGGCGTGAAAGTTTGAAATTCTCGTGCATGGTTTCCTCCCTGTTGCACTTGTTCGCTGTCGTGCGCCAGGGCGCCTCGTCAGATGATACGTCGTCAGTGCGGCAAGACCTCACTTGAGCCTGCGTGCCCCACCCATGGCTGCACCGGCCAAACCTCCCAAAGTCTCAACCGAAACACTATCGGAACATCATTCTATCTAGCAAACTAAGCTTGTCAACCGGGCGAAAAACGCTGCCCCGAAGAGGAAATGGCCATCTTTCGAGCCTTGACAGATTAGGTGCGGCTGTAAATTATGGAATATCGTTCCGATAGCATAGGCATCGGATTGCAAACTGCGGGATGAGGGCGGGAGTTCAGGAGTGAGCTCACTCACAGCGTCTGGCAACAAAGACGACGCCCATCTAGTGTGCATTCAAAAACAGATAGGGAGGTAGACATGCGCGTTCTCGTGACGGGGGTGAGCGAGGGGATAGGGGGCACGATTTGCCGCGAAATCGCCAACAGGCCAAATTCAGCGATAGCAATGTGCGTTCGAAAGAGCCGCGAATCCGTGGTGAGACTTGCAGACGAACTGCGGCATCAGGGTTGCGAAGTCCTGATCCTCGAGGGCGACCTTCGCGATCCTGCCGTGCCCGACTACTTCGTCGGCGCAGCAACGGACGCGTTCAAAGGTCTCGACGCGATTGTTTCCAACGCGGGCGCTGTCGATCCGACATCGTTGGAAGACATGTCGCTCGACGTTTGGGAAGACATGTTCGCTTTAACCTGCCGCGCCAGCTGGCTTCTTGCGAAGGAAGGCTTCCCGCATCTGAAGAAAAGCCAGGGTGCCTATGTCGCGATCTCATCGCAATCCGGCGTTCATCCGCATCGCCAGACGGGAGCTTACAGTGCCGCGAAGGCGGCGCTCATCATGTTGTGCAAGCAGATGGCGCTCGAATGGGGAGAGCACGGCATTCGGGTCAATAGCGTTTCTCCCGGAATGATAATGACACCCATGACGCGCTCGATATACGACGACGATGACATCACGCGCCAACGAGAGGCCATTGTCCCTCTGAAGCGGATTGGCGCGCCTGTCGATGTCGCGCGTCTCGTTGATTTTCTGATCGACCCGAACAATCGCTATATCACCGGCGAAAACATCATGGTCGACGGCGGTCTTACGCTCTCGGTTCTTGACCGGATTCCCGGCATCGCCCGTCGCAAGGCTGATGCCGTCTCATCAGGGGCACAAAATGCCTAGTCGTATCAGCGTTGCGCGTCCCGCCGTCAGAATTGCCGTCGTTGGCACGGGTGCCATCGGGCGCCGCCACGCCCTCTTTTGCGCAGACGAGCCAACCGTCGATCTTGTCGGCATCGTCGATCCTGCGGATAATGCCGCGACCTTCGCTGCGGATGTGGGCGTCAACCACTATCGAACCATCGAAACATTACTGGAACGGCAGAAGGTGGACGGGGTCATCATCGCTGCCCCCACACAGCTTCACCGCAACATAGCCGTGATCGCGATCTCTCACGGAGTCTCTGTGCTCATTGAAAAGCCGATTACCGTGTTGCCGGGCGAAGCCGACGAACTAATTGCGGCGGCGCAGTCGAGCGGGGCAAAAATCCTGGTGGGCCACCACCGACGGCACAATCCTATTGTTCAGCACGCCCGCAAGATCGTCACGCATGAACTTGGTCGTCTGCTGGCAGTCAATGTGATTTGGGCCCTGTTAAAGCCCGTCAGCTATTTTGAACCGGACTGGCGCCGCCGCATCGGCGCTGGTCCGATCCTGACCAACCTTGTGCACGATATCGATCTTCTCCGTTTCCTCTGCGGAGAGATCAGCAGCGTTACGGCAAAAACCACAGCCTCGGCTCGAAGCCATGAGGTTGAGGACACGGTTGCCGTCCTGCTCGCTTTTGAGAACGGCGCACTGGGTACGCTGATTGGCAGCGATGCCAGCCCGTCGCCATGGTCGTGGGATTTAAACTCGGGCGAAAACCCCTTGTTTCCCGTCAGTCGGGAAAACTCCTATCGCTTCTTCGGTACAGAGGGATCACTTGAGTTCCCGGACCTGCACCTGTGGCGTTACCGCGTCGATGGTGAAGCCGGATGGACGCAGCCGATCAGTCGCGAAGGCCGTGTGGTGCAAGCCGCCACCGACGCTTACCGCCTGCAACTGCAGCATTTCACACGCGTTATCACGGGCGAGGAAGAGCCGCTCGTAAGTGGCGAAGACGGGATGCGAAGTCTTCAGGCAACCGCCGCCATTTTTGACTCGGCCACGACGGGCAAAACCATCGATCCCTCGAAGATGAAGTAACCGACGCGGTCAGGCTGCTCGGACGTCATTGACGTGCCGGCGGGTTGAGCTGGAAAGACATGAGGCGCGATCCCCAGGATAGCGCCTCGAAAATTCCCACTACGCCTATTTTCAGAATGTTGTCGCCAAACACCCTCACCTCGTGAACTAAAAAAGCGGGGCGGAACGGAGAATGCTCCCGGTTCCGCCCCGCCTGTTTTACAATCAGGCGATCACTGCGCCTTGCTTAGGGCTGCATCATAACGCTCGACGACTTCGTCATAGGCGTCTTCAGCCGATCCATCGCGCAGGATCATTCTCTGGAAAGCCTCGCCGACAATCGTGTGAAACGTCGACAAAATCGGCGTGTAAGCCACAGTGCGACCGCGCTTGCTGATGAGATCCGCCCACTGCACCTGATTCTGAGCTGCCGCATTCTGGAAGTACGGCGCGCTGTATGCCGATTTCCGTGACACGACTTCACCGCCTTCGGCCGCAATGGCCTGCGCCTCGGGCGAGACCATGAACTTGATGAAGGTCCACGCGGCATCCTGCTTTTCGGACTTCTTGTTCATGGCAATGTGATAGCTGTAAACCGTCTGCTTGTCGGTATCCGAGAAGGCAGGAGCGGGGGCCCAGCCCAGATCGTCTCCACCGCCCTGCTGTTGAACGGTCTTGAAACGATATAGGCCGAAGACCGTCATCGCCGCCGTTCCAGACCGAATGCCATCATGAACCTCGTTGATCCCCATCTGGGCGCTTCGCATCGGCGTAACCTTGCATGTCGTGAAGAATTCTTTGATGGTCTTTGCGGCGAGGACGAAGGACTCCTTCGAGAAAGCAATCTTCCCATCCGGTCCAAAATATTGACCTTCATTTCCCGGAAGCATTGAGCTCAGATAGAATTCACCAAGCCCTTGCGCTCCCCCGAGGCCGCCCGTTGCTCCAAGCGGGACCGCAAACGGAATGGTATTTGCCTCGGTGAATTTAGGGCCGGCGGCACAGACTTCATCCCAGGTTTTTGGTGGGGTGACGCTAGCTTTTTGAAGGGCACCTTTGCGATAAAACAGGATAGGAATGCGGAAGTCCTGCGGAAGGCTAAACAAAGTGTCGCCAACCTTGGCGCTGGAGAGCGGGAGAAGCCAATCGTCTTCTGGAATCCCATCTTTCTTTACAAGCTCGCCCAGATCCACGAGATTGCCTGTGGACGCGAATTCAGCGATTGCAAAGCCGACAATGCGCACAACATCAGGCGTCTGGCTTCCGGACTTGATCGAGCGAGATACGGACTGGCCTGTCGGGTCAACAAGCAGCTTTATCTTGATGTCCGGATTCTTCGTCTCAAAGGCCTGGATCATCTTTGTCTGGGCCGCCGCTCGAGGATCCTTGTCGTTGTTGGGATCGAGAAACGTCGAGTAGATGATCTCCCTACTCTGAGCGTAAGCCGTATGTGTAAAAAGCGTTGAGACACCTGCACTGAGGCTCAGCATCGCTGCCGCCCCGAGCAAAGCTCTTCTTGATTTGGCCTTCATGATATTCCTCCCTGGTGTGATTGATGGATTTTTGGTCAGCCTTTGACAGCGCCAGCGGTGAGGCCGGAGATAAACCACTTCTGCATAAAGCCGAACATGATGATGACTGGCATGGATGCGATCATCACAAAGGCCATCATGTAGGACCAGGAGATGCCGATCGCATCAAAGACCTGATTAACAAGAGCGACCTGAAGCGTTCGTTTGGCCACATCAGGCGCAAAGACCGCAACTGTGATGTAATCGTTCCAGGTGGTGACAATTCCGATTGTCGCGACGGCGGCAATGCCTGGTCGTATCAACGGAAGGATGAGGTTCCAGATGATATCGAACCGGTTGGCTCCATCCATGATAGCCGATTCTTCGATCTCGACCGGAACAGCCTCGACGAAATTGGCAATGAACCACACCGTCTGCGGGATGATCCTCGCGGAGAGAATAATTGTCACGACGATTCCGCTATTGAGGAGACCGACCGAGTCGAGAAGATAATAGGTCGGAACCAGCAAGGCGACGCCCGGCACCATTGAGGTTGCAAGAATGACGAGCATCAGCGCTCGTTTTCCGGCGAAATTGAAACGCGCGGCAGCGTAGCCGGCGGGTATTCCGACAAGAAGGGCGATGACGACGGCGCCAACCGCATACGCGACAGAATTCCATAGATCCTGGAGAAATGACTGATCCTGGAAGACCTTGATGTAGTTCTCGAGCGTCGCCGAATTTGGCAACAGCGTCGGCGGAACGGCCACGGCCTCGACTTCCGTCTTGAATGATGTTGCCAAGGCCCACAAAATCGGGCCAAGAACGATGAGTGCAATGAACAGGGATCCTATTATCGCGGCAACCCGTCCGGCTGGACGATCTGAGGTTAGAGCGGTACTCATACTTCGGGATCTCCTATCCGGTGACACGGCCAGTGAGGCGTGTGTAAAGCGCACCCAGCGCTACATTTAAGAAAAGAACGACAATCGAAACGACAGCTGTCGGGCCAATGTTCACAGCCTGGATCGTGCCACGGAACGCCTCGAAACTCAGCGTGGTGGTCGATCCCAGAGGGCCGCCGCCCGTCATCACGATAATCAACGTCATAAGGGTGAGGTAGATGATCGAAAGGGTCAGCGCCGCACTACCAAGGGTCGGCATGATATGTGTCAGCGTGACATAACGGAATTTGACCAATGCACCGCCACCATCAATTTCCACGGCCTCGTACAGTTCCTTGGGGATCGACTGCATCGCGGCTGTGGCCATGACCATGACATAGGGAAATGACCACCAGGCCGTGACAAGTGTAATCAGCGGCAATGCCAGCCCCGGGTCGCCCAGCATGAGGCCGGGATCGAATCCCGTTGCTTGGATGAGGTAGGGAATAGGGCCGAAAGATGGGTTGAGAAGCCATAGCCAGATGCTCCCCACCACCGACATGGAAAGTGTCCATGGGAACAGAATGAAGACACGCAGGGCCGAACCGGTAACGCCGGCATTGTTGAGTAAAAGGGCCGCTGCCATGCCGAGGATCACGGCGCCTGCAAGTGAGCCGAAAACGTAGATCAGCGAGATCAGCGTTGTGTCCCAGAATTCGGGCGACGTCAGCACCTCCTGGTAATTTGCCAGTCCGACAAAGCCTGCCAACTCGTAGTACTTCGTTTTTTGAAAGCTCAGCCAAGCAACGAAGGCCGTCGGATAGAGGGTAACGAGAAAAAGGATCAGAACGGCGGGCGCAAACCAGAGATATGGCGCCCACGTCAAGCGCGCCTCTTCGTTGGCCTCGGGTTCCTGGCTCGTGATCTTTGCTGCAACCGGGTTGGCAGCGGCTTGAATGGGTGGTGTCGACATTTTCTTCCGTTCCTAGCGACGATGTGCGGATACGTCCTGCTCCAGCTGTCGTTATCAGTTGGTCAGGAAATGCGTTTCCCGTCGCTTTCCCTAAAAAGATGGATGCGGGAGAGTTCCGGAATCACCCGGATGGTTTCACCCGCCTTCGGAAGAGTTCGATCCCGGAAAATGCACACGATGCTCTGGGAGCCGTGGCGGGCGATAATCTGCGTTTCCGAGCCTGTCGGCTCCACAACGGCGACCGTGACGGCCAAGCCATCACTGTCGCTCAAGGTGAGATGTTCCGGTCGCACGCCGTATATGACGCTCTCTTCGGGCGATTGGTCGAAGCCATCGGGCAGAGGCAGCGAAGACCCGTCTTCCAGGACGAAGCGACTTTGCTCGACCCGGCCTTTGAGGAAGTTCATCGCGGGCGAACCGATAAAGCCGGCAACGAACATGTTGTCGGGCTTGTCATAGAGATCAAGAGGCGCGCCGACCTGTTCGACGTATCCGTCATGCATGACAACGATCTTGTCGGCCATCGTCATCGCTTCCACCTGATCGTGCGTCACATAGACGGTCGTGGTCTTCAGACGCTGATGGAGTTCCTTGATCTCTGCACGCATCTGAACCCGAAGCTTGGCATCCAGGTTTGAAAGCGGTTCATCGAAGAGGAAAACCTGCGGGTTTCTGACAATTGCACGGCCCATGGCCACACGCTGCCGCTGACCGCCCGAAAGTTCGCGAGGATATCGGTCGAGAAGTTTGGTAAGGCTGAGAATTTCTGCAGCGCGCTTGACGCGCGTTTCACGCTCTTCTTTGGAGGCCTTCTTTAGCTTCAGGGAAAAGCCCATGTTTTCAGCGACGCTCATATGAGGATAGAGCGCGTAGTTCTGAAAAACCATGGCTATGTCGCGCTCTTTCGGCGGAATATTGTTGACCGTGCGTCCACCAATCTGAATCTCGCCGCCGGTAATACCCTCCAGTCCAGCTATCATGCGCAGAAGGGTCGATTTTCCGCAGCCCGACGGCCCTACTAGTGTGACGAATTCACCTTCGTCGATGTTGACGGAGACGCCGTGAAGCACCTTTACCGCGCCATACGCCTTGCGCACTGATTTAAGCTCAACATTTGCCACTCGAACCTCCCATGGCCGTAAAGACGGCCCCTCCTGGACCGCGATTGCTAGTCGCTCTTATCGGAACGTTATTCCATTAACGTTTGCGGGTGTCAAGCTGCGCCTTCGCCGTTAGAGAAACTCGAAGTTACGTTGTTGGCTTAAACGGTTTTTTTCATACCTTTTGCCACGGTAGCTATCGGTGCCTGATGACCAGGAAGTGTCACCCGATAAGGCCACAGTTCGGAAAGCTCCTGCGCCGCTGCCTTTACCTGCTCTGCGACTTCTGGGACCACGACCGGCGAAAACCGGTGAATTGGACCAGCAACACTGACGGTACCGACAACCTGCCCGCTGACCTTTATAACAGCCGCAATAGCGGCAACGCCTGGCTCGGCTTCCTCAATGGCACTTGCCCAGCCCTGTTCTTGCGTTTCATCAAGGGCTGCCGAGAATGTCTGCTTGGTCGTGATGGCCCGGGGGCCTCCGATGTCTGTACGCCCGAGACCGCTGGCCACAGCGCGAGCCAAAGCCTCGTCACGGTCAAGTGTCGCCAGCCACGCCTTGCCGTTTGCTGTCGTGTGAAGCGGCACCTTTGCCACCAGTTCAGGCTGATATATCAAACCTGAGCGAACCCCTTGCGAATGGGCAATCCACGTTAGGCCGTCCGGATCAATAATAGCAATTCTGCCTAGGCCCTTCGTCGTGTCTGCCAAGCGATCAAGGATTGGCTGACAGATATCGGGGATCTTTGTGCCTGCAAGGAGACGTTGGCCAACAACCGCCAGTCTCAGTGACAGGCGATAGTAACCACTATCAGGAACCTGTTCAGCCCAACCCAGCTCGCACAAATTTGTAAGCAGGCGATGAGCCGCGCTTTTTGGAACGTCTAATCGCCGACTGATCTCCCCAAGCGACAACCCGCTGGCGTTTTCACTGAGAAGTGTGATGAGATCAAAGCAGCGGTCGATGAGGGATTTGACAAGTCGCATGATACCACGATAGTTGTTTGCCGGAATACAATTCTATTAACACATCAGCGGTGCGGCCGCAACTTTTCAGTCCCCGCGGTCTGTGGATCTGACCAGCCGGCTAGGGACGTGAATACTGCCCACGCACTTCTTAAATTGTTACGAAGTGCAAAGCGCAACGATCTTTAGCGGGCACCGCATCAACGGCTGAGAAATGATTCTGGTTAACGAATCAAACTGCGGAGGAAAGTATGAGAATTGCGATATTCGACGTCAGCCATTGGCACTTTCCTTTATATTTGTCCGCGCTGCAGGATTCGGGAATAGAGGTGATTGGTATATCCGACACCGCATCGTATGCAGGACAAAAATTCTCCAGTCAGCTGAACACGAAGTTATTTGCGTCGAACGAAGATCTTCTCAAAGAGGATTTCGACTTTGCTTTGGTCTTTAGCCGACACTCAGATATGGCGGAGTTGGCCGAGCGATTGATCTTGCGCAGCATACCGTTCCTTATTGAAAAGCCGTGCGGTGTTAATCTTCAGGAAGTCAGCCGAATACGCCATCTATCGGAAGAGCGTGGCGTCTATGTCAGTGTCCCGTTCATCCTGCGAGTGAGCGACCTCGCGAGCCGCCTGTCAGTGTCAGAAGGTTTTTCCCACGACGATTATCAGCATCTCTCATTTCGATTCATTGTTGGGCCTGTCGCTCGATATGAGCGGGGAGGGTGCAGTTGGATGCTCGACAAACAGTTTGCCGGTGGTGGATCCACGCTGAATGTTGGGGTTCACTTCATCGACCTGATTTCATCATTGACAAACAGCCCCATCACACAGGTTTCTGCTCAAATGCAGACCTATCGACCTGATGTGACGGTTGAGGAGCAGGCGATTTTCACATGCCGCACCGCCGCGGGTCAGATCGGCGTAATTGAGACGGGGTATCTATATCCATCGACGGCAGAGGATCAGCGCGACTTCTCGTTTTCAATCTCGCACGGAAATTCGTATGTCCGAGGATTTTCGGACCAGTTCTACAGGAAATCGCGCGATCAGCAGCAGGGGCGCTCCGAAACGGTGGAATACAATACGGACGCCTACTACTCGACCTTTCTAAGGCAATGCTGGGCAGATCTTCGGGCCGGTCGACCTCCCATCGCAGCTTTGCGAGATGCCGAGCATGCATTCGCGGTTGTTGAGGCGGGATACCGCTCGGCGGCGAATGGCGGCACTCCTGAGGAAGTGCAGAGCACCAGAAAAATTGATAGCGGCGTGCTCATGCGTGGTCTTGGACCCGTTCTGTGACCCGATCAACATGGAACCTGCGGAGTTAATCCTTCGGTTTCTCCGCCTGATCAAATTGCAACTGGACCACCAAAAGTTCCATAAGATAGATTATGCGATATGTTATACAATAACATGACACTATCCATCTCCGTCCCACGGCATCTCTGTCGATGGGAGGTTCGGCGGCCACCCTCCATGTGAGCGATTGGACCAGGAGGCGCGCCGAACACCTGCCTTCCCCTGAAGGAGTTTAAAATGGATTCGGACCCTCAATCAGCGCCTTTCCAAATCGCGTTTCGCGAGATCAACGCAGCGCCGGATGTCGAGAGCGCTCTCCACGCCCTCAGTGACGCCTATAGAATCGACTTTTCCACCTATCATCTAGCCCAGGCAATCGCCGATGTCGTTGACACACCCTTTGTAAGGACCACGTATCCCACTCTCTGGGTTTCACGCTATCTTCTCAGAGGATACGCCAAAGTCGATCCCATCCTCCGGGACGGCGTCATGCGGCAAATGCCTTTTGACTGGCGCGAGGTCGAAATCCCGGCAACAGCCCACGAATTTCTAGCCGATGCTGCGGAACACGGCGTTGGTGCAAGCGGTTACTCCATTCCCATCGTCGACAAGTCGCGTCGCGCCCTGCTGTCTTTTAATTCTCACAAGCGGCCGGCGGAATGGAGCGCGAGCATTAGTCTGCATCGAAGCGAGTGGCTGGAACTCGCTTTCCTGATCCACAAGAAGGCTGTTTTCGAGCTGCACGGTAAGAATGATCCAGTTCCACGGCTCGGGCCACGCGAAAAAGAGTGCCTCCATTGGAGCGCGCTCGGCAAGACCAACGAGCAGATCGCCGAAATCCTGGGACTGTCCGAACATACCACACAACGATACCTGACGACCGCCCGGACCAAGCTAGGGGCCGCATCGACCACCTCTGCGACTGCTCTTGCGATTCAGCTTCGCCTAATAAACCCGTATGGCAATACTCAGGATTCGGGGAGCTGATTTTCGAGTATTTCTCGGGGACGCAAGGAGCCGCATGCTTGCTTCCGTCATCAGATGGAGGCCAACATGTATCTCCTTGTTCAAGCGCATGAATTTCACAAATATCGGAGCCTGCTCGACCAGTCGTTCCGGCTGAGGAAAAAAGTTTTCGTCGACCAACTCGGCTGGGCTGTCCCCGTGTCCGGTCCACGCGAGCGCGACCGATACGACGATCTTCATCCCGCGTATCTGCTCTGGTGCGACGAAGAACGGGAACGGCTATACGGTTCGGTCCGGCTGATGCCAACGACGGGTCCGACGCTGCTCTACGACGTTTTCCGCGATACATTCCCCGACGCCTGCGATCTCATCGCGCCCGGGATATGGGAAGGCACGCGGATGTGCATCGATGATGGGGCTGTCGGGCACGCGTTTCCCGACATGCGGCCGGAACGAGCCTTTTCGCTGCTGTTGCTCGCCCTCTGCGAAGTCGCTCTGGACAATGGTATCGATATGTTGATCTCTAACTACGAACCGCACATGAAGCGGATCTATCAGCGGGCAGGCGCCGAATTCGACGAACTCGGCCGCGCCGAAGGGTTTGGCAGATTTCCGGTATGCTGCGGCGCCTTCGAGGTGTCACCGCGCGTTCTCGAGCAGATGCGCAGCAAGATCCATGTCGTCGAACCGCTCTACAGACGCCCGCGCTTCACGAGAACTGAAGCCGGAATGTTCGCAGCGATATTGGCGTGAACTGAAGCGTTTTCCACCACGGTGGGTTGCCGACGCACAGCAGGCCGGGCCGTTGGGGCTAAATTGGAGATCAAATGTACAAACATATTGCCGAGGCCTTCGTCGCTGTCGCGCATGCACAATGCGTAGCCGAAAAGGTTTGCGCGAGGGTCCAGGATTTCTGCCGGTCCATCGTGTCCGCAGGTCCCGACAGGTTGCTGGACTTCGGTGACGGACGGGTGATCATCCGGCCGGTGGACAAAGGTCTGTTCCTTCATGTTTCAGCCAGGCATCTCGTCATTTTCTATGGAATTCGGACGCTGCTTGAAGGCAGCCTTCTAAAATACCTGCCGTGCAGCGAGCAAGCAATCGAATGGCTCCCTGCGGACAGAGCGCCGTTTCGGGCAATCTGCCGGCAGGTGGCCGACGACGGAGCCGGTAGCGCGAAATGCCTATAGGCCAACAGGGCCTATGGGTGAGTGCCCAAGCGCTAACGTTGGATATCGAGCTGATTTGTGCGGGAAAGGTCGTGGTTTTGCCGCATCGCCCTTTCCTGCACCACCCTCGCGCGCTCGTAGACACCACGCAACGCTGTTGCCTGCTCCGGCGATATCCCTAGGAACGAAGCCAATCTGGCTGTGTTGCCATCCTTCAGGTCGATCTTTTCCACAGGTGAGAGCCGTTTAGTGATTGCTAGCGTCAAAGATTCGAGCTCACGGCGCAGCGGAGGGTCGCTGGCCAATCGGCGACGCTGCTCCTGGCTGTCGGCCCGCAAGACCTCGGAGAGGCCCGACGACGGACGCGGGATCTCCACACGCTGCCTCGCCTGCTCCTCGCGATGTTGTGTGACGATCTGGTACCGCTCGAAATCCACCGCCAGGCCATAGTCGGCAAGGGCCGTCGCAAGCCGCGGCGCATTGGCTTCTGCCGTTTGCCGCTCAGGGCTCGGCCCGCGCAACCATGTTCGCCCCTGCCCGGCCAGGTCGCCAAGGCGGCCGGTACGAACATCGTCAGCAGCCGTTGCACCACTGCGCGCATCGGTGATGCTGTCGAGGGATGCCGAGACAGTTTGACTGTTGCCATATACCAGCCGTGACAGGTTCTCGATCTCGGAGCGTTTGCCAGCCAACCGCGAGGCACCATACAGGCGGTCGCTGATCTCAGGCTCGGTGAGATCAGGCAGGTTTCGCGCCGGTACCAGTGGATCGGACGGCCCTTTGCTCCGATCCGGCGAGCGTCTCGTACCAAGATTGCGCTCGTTGTCGCCAATCCCGCGAATGAACTCTTCGGCTGCTCTGCGATGCTCCGGATCAAGGTGCCGATGACGCGCCGTCTCGACCAGCACCGCGTCCATCATGGCTTTTGCCCGAGCGCGATTTTCGAGATCGGCGGTGCGCAGTCGAAGATCGTCCCGCATTGCGCGAAACGGCTCTCCGCTCGTATCCACGATCGCAGTGGCAATAGCAGCCCGCTCGGCGATTGCCATATTCCGATCCAGGCGATGACGCGCATGCACGATCGCCGCGGCATAACCCGGCTCGACCATCTCAGCCATCGCACTATCGGCCGACTGACTACCCGTGGCGACGGCGTTGGCGGCACGTGCAAGGGTTTTTCTCATCCCACCGGCTTCGAGCCACGAGTCCACGACATTGGCCATGCGTGACAATCGGTCGGTCCGGCTGAATACGTCACGATCGACCACAACACGGTTCAGTGCGACTTCAAGATAGTCCGTGAGCCGCCGGCGCGATCCGTCCGGCGTTTCTACGGCGAGATCCGCCGGCAAGCGGTGCGCCGACGGGAACTCTTGCGATCCACGCTTGTCCTGAACCATGGCGCGCGTCCCAACGATCTTGCCGTCTTCCGGCAAGAGGCCGAGATCCCGAGCCGCCTCGATCAGCTTGAGAGCCATATAGGTCTGGGTCAGGCGGCCGAAGGCGTGGGCCTCGATATTGCCGACCGGCCGGCGCTCTGCATCGCGGATGGTATTGTCGTAGAGTTCGACGAACAGGTTAAGCGTATCGGCCTGTCGCTGGAAAATCGCCCTCCCTCGGCGCGAATGCTCCTCACCATCGGCTTCACGCCGTTGGGCGAGCAGGAAGCTTACATCCTCGGCGGCGCGCCTCCTCACTGCGCCAATGCGTTCATCCGGAGCGTTGCGTTCTTCCATCCGGCTGAGAACATAGCTCCAGTCGTCGGCAAAGCGCTGCAGCTCGCCACGGGTCATCGGCCGGGTGTGCTCCGCCTCCAGCGCCTGCCGCGCGCGGGGAGGTTCTTGCCACTCGCCATTGCGGGTCTCATTGTCATAGAGCACCGTGCCGCCACGTGTGCGCAATTGTACCCGGTCCGCCAGCCGTTCGGCCTCGACCTTTTCCAGGCTGACCCGCAAGCCATCGACCGCGGCATCGTGGATATGCTCTGGCGGAATGCGCGCGGCATCGCCAAGCCGCAGCATCTCCTCGAAGCGATAGTGGTTGCCCTGCCAGCTCAGGCGCGGATTGACAGCGACGGCGCGGGCCTCGACCTCGTATCCGGCCCTACGCGCCATCCCGATCACACGGGCGACATTTTCCGGGGTACGCATCGTTGTCTCGAAGACGATGTTGACCTGACGCTCGGCCGCGGCGATCAGCAGCTTTTCCGACCAGCGGCCGGCATCCGCTTGCGTGAACTGCGAGGCGGTTTCCGGGTCCTGACGCTGAAAGGCGAGGAATTGCGGATGATAGGATCTGAGATCATCACCGACAATGCGGACGGTCGACCCGGATTGTTCGAACTCGGCATGGCTCGCGATCAGAACCGCCGTCTTGCCCGCGCCCGGCTGACCGCCGAGCAGGATAAGCCGTGGCCGGCCAACTGCGCGCATCGCATCCGGCAGACAATCCGGAACAATGTCGTTGCGGAAAATGCTTTCATTCCTCTCGGGCGAAAGCGGCCCGGAAACCTCCTCCGCCATGATCAGAACTCCGCCCAGAAGCGGGTCTCGTCCTGCACGCGCGGTCCCCACACGGTGATGAGGTCCTCAACCGTGGCGGGGTCCGCGACGCGGATACTCTGTTGCAATTCGATGAGATCGCGCCGGCGCCGGCGCAGCGTCTCGGCCGCAGCGGGATCCGTGTCCTCAAGCTGATAGACGCGGGCGGTGACGATGGCGCGCGACTGGTTGAGGATCTCGATCGCAATTTCCGCACGGATGATCGCGTCGTAAGAGGTTTCCTGGTCTGCCATGTTGGACTTCCTTTCGTTCTCCAAAATGCCTATCGGGTGACGCCACGCGCGCGATCGATAGCCCGCCGCTGGCGTTCAGCAATAATCTCCTGGCTGCTTTCTGTTCGTACCGCCTGCTGCAGAACCTGCAGGCGCTCCCGCATCGCGTCGAAGGCACGGCGTTGTGCGGGTGGAACACGATTGGCGGCATCCTTCTCGCCACGCAGGATGGCGTTCCTGCCGAAACGCTCGTCGAGCGCCCGGCTGACAGCGGCGAACTCCCTGATGATGCGCGGGTCGAGCGAACCCGCGGCGATATCGCGCCTGGCGTTCTTGTCCTTGTCCTTCTTTTGCTTTCTTGCATCCGCCACCAATGTCCGGAGCGCGTCCTCGGCCGCTTGCGACAGACCGGGAATGGCGACCGCCATGCGCCGGCGCTCCTCGATGACGGCTCGAGTCTCCGTATCCAAGGCAGCGGCCCACGACGTACCGAGCGAACGCACGCGGCTTGCCGCTTCCGGCACAGCCTGGAGGGCTTCCTTCCGTTCGCGACCGGCGGCGAGCATCCTGTCCATGATGCGGTCGGAGCCACGCAACGCACCATAGGCAGAAGGATCATTGCTGACCGCCGCTGCGATCCGCTCACCGGCAAAGCCTTTTCCGACAAGCTCCTCGATCTTTCCCACTGCACCCGCGGGGTCGCGCCAGATGAGCGCCGCGGTCTCGGTGAGGGCGGCGCGATGGTGACGATAGTGCGCGACTGCGCCGGCACGGTTGCGCGCTTCGTCTTCCACCGGCGCCTTGAACTCGGTTACGGCGGCGAGCATCGGCAGCATGGGCACAGTCTCCTTGCCAACTTCGACACTTGCGCCGGCAACGATCTTCGAACGGTCCTGTTTTTCGGCCAAATGCTGTTCCTCGGAAAAACGCCTGACGACGGCGAACAGGCGGAGGAGTTTTTCCCGGCGCTCGGGTGCGATATCCTCCGGCATGCGCTCGGTCATGTTGCGCTCGGCAACCGCATCGGCCTTCGTGGTGAAGGCGCTCCAGCCGAAGCGTGCGGTCAGGGCCTCGTTGACGGCCTTGATCTCCTGGACCAGTTGGTGGTCTTCGACGGCGTAGGCGAAAGCAGTCTTGTAGGCATCGCCTCCGCCCCGTTCTCTGATCTTCTCGATTTCAACGAGGCGCGCCATTGCCGGCTTCGACAGCATCGGGATCGACAGGGACATATGCGCGCGCCGCTGCTCCTCGCGAATACCGAAGCGCTCGGCCTGCCTACGGAATTCCGTCGCATGGGCCCGAGCCAACGGCACCAATTCCAAAAGTGCAGCCGTGGCGGCATTGCGCTCGTCGCGGGCGGCGCGGCCATCGACCATAAGATCGGAGCCGCGAATGCGGCCAAGCCTATCAGGTGCTGCAGCGAGATTGTCAGCAAGCGCGCGCGGCTCGGTCTTTCCGTTCGATGCCAGCGCGTTCAGACGGAGAAGTGCCTCTTCGGGATCGCGGTAGATCTTTTCGAGCACTGGTCGCAGGATCGCATCCCGCTCCCTCCATCGCTGCGAAGCGAGTTGCGCTCGTCGCGCATCCTCATCGACGCTGAGGGCAAACCTGGTAGTGGGTGGGATCAGATATTTGCCGATTACCCGAATCTCCGCTGCCAGGGTTTCGGTGCGGTCCTCACTGCACGAGAGACGCCGCTCCCGCTCGATCACGAAACCGAGCGCCACGCTCGCCCGCTCCCAAAGCTTCACCACCCGCGCCCGCTTTTCCGCAATCCACGCCAGCCGCCCCGAAACGCCCTCCTCCATCCCGGCCGCGATCCCGGCGAGCGTATCGATGCTGCGCCGCCGTGCGAAATCCTCAGCATACGCGCGATAACCTTCCTCGCTTTCGAAATCGAGCGTTGTGGTCTTGGCGCCGGACCGGCCGAGACGGTCGACAAGCTGATTGAACAGTTCCGGCCGGTGGCTCTCCCGCTCGATGCGCTGCTCGCGGGCTTCGGCGGTTTCCTTCAGTTCCGCGGTCCAGATGTTTCGCTCGACCTCCCGCTCCTCGGTTCGCGTCTTTCCAGTCTGCTCATCGATGACGGTGACCTCTACCTTGACCTTTTCGACGCCATCCTTGCGCAGCGTGACGGTATCGCCTTCAGCGACACCGCCCTCCTCCAGCGCCTTCGGCAGGCTGACACCCCAGAGGCGATGGACAACACCGTCGTCGGTTTTCACATCGGCATAAGGGCTTTCCTTGGCATCCTCGTCCTGCGGTCGGAACTTCGCCTGGCCGGTTTCGACCAGTTCGCCGGTGACGCCGGCGGCATGATCGGCACGCGGCTTTCGTCCCCATTCCAGCCTCGGTTCAAAATCCTCGCGCGCCGCATAGAGATCGGCGCGGTCCCGGTGACGCGTCATCGACACATAGGTCAGATGCTGGTCCATCATGCCAGTAGCAAGCACGAAGGTCCGATCGACGGTCGCGCCCTGGGATTTGTGAATGGTCGCGGCATAGCCGTGATCGATATTGCGATAGCTGTCCTCGCTGATCACCACATCACGGCCATTGTCGAGACGAACGCTTAGCAATGCCCCGCCACGTTTGTCGCCAGTCGAAACGACCGTGCCGAGCATGCCGTTCTTGACATATTCCGGACCGAGATGGCGCGCACGCGGCTCGAGGAAACGGGCGTTTTCTAAGAAGATGATCCGATCGCCGGCGGCAAATTCGCGAACCCCACGCGCCGTCTGGAATTCGCGGGCGCCGGTCAGCGCCCCCTCCTCCATCATCACCTTGCGTAGGGATTCATTGAGATGCTTCACGTCATCATTGGTGTGCGCCAGAACCAGCAGTTCGTCACCACGAAGCTGCGGTGCGTCTCCTCCCTCTGTGGTCTTCTGAAGAAGCTCGCGGCGAGCATCGGTCCAGTCCGCGACAATGCGTTCGACGATTTCTGTGCGGGTCTCGGTCTCCGCAATGCGGCCCTGCTGCGCATAGGCGTCGAGACCATCCCTGACATTGCCGCGCGCGAAGAGACGGGAGGCCTCGCGCGCCCACTCCTGCCGCTGGCGGCGCACACCGGCGAGTTCGGCAAAACCGATGCGGTCACTGATCGCCCGAAACGCCGCTCCCGCCTGGATCGGCTGCAACTGCATGGCGTCGCCGACCAGAACGACCTTGGCGCCAGCATCTTCGGCAACCTTCAGCACCCGCCCCATCTGTTGCGAAGAGATCATTCCGGCTTCGTCGATCACAAGCACGTTGCCGCGTTCGAGCAGGTCCCGGCCGCTGGCCCATGCCAGTTCAAGCGCCGCAAGCGTTCGGGACTTGATACCGGAACTGTCCTCCAGCCCTTCGGCCGCCTTGCCCGCAAGCGCCGCACCGACGACCCAGCGACCGTCGCCTTCCCAGGCGACGCGCGCTGCGGCAAGCAGTGTCGACTTGCCTGCGCCGGCCAGGCCGACAACCGCGGCAATGCCATTGTCGCCGGTGATATGCCTGATAGCATCGACCTGCTCTGGATCGAGCTGGAACGGCCGTTCAGCATCCTTGGTCTCAATGGTTCTTATCGCTTCGGCCACTCGTGCGGCGGAGACGGCGAATCCGTTGCGATCGGCAAGAGCGCGCGCGGACTGCGCCATGTCGTATTCGATGCGCAGAATCTCACGCGTGGTGAAAACGGCGGGTTCCGTTGCCTTGCCGGTTTCCGCATCGACCTGCTGCGGCTTCAGCAACACGAGATCGTTCGAAGCCATCAACCGCGCCCGGATATTGGCGAAATCGATGGGATCGTCGACATAACGGTGCAGCGCTCTGGCGATATCCTTCTCGTCGAAAGTAGAGCGCTCGTTGGCGAGCTGCTGCAACAGAAGCTCCGGTTCAGCCAGCAGCCGGTCGGCCATCTCCTGCCGGCGCGCAAGATCGCCGGGCGCGAAATACATCTCGATCCCCTTGCGGGCGAGCGCTGCCTTTTCCGGTCCGAGATGCTTTTGCGCGATGCCGTCGAGGCCCTGCTCGGCATAAGAACGCCCGTCGAGACGGATCTCGTGGCCGGCAAACGCCAGATGTCGGTTGGCCGTGTCCGCCCAGGCAATCTTCCATGCCTTCATGGTTTCCTTATCGCCGGCCCAGAGCTTGTAGACGATCTTGCCGTTCGGGCGGTAGGGCGTGACGACCCGCAGAGGCTCGCCATCCTCGCCGAGGATCGGCACCTTCTTCGGCCCGAATCCCTCTTCCGTCAAGGGTCTCAATGCCGTCATCAGATGGATATGCGGGTTGCCATCCTTGTCGTGGAACACCCAATCGGCGACCATGCCTTTCGATGTAAAATTGTCCGCCACGAACTCGCGGACCAGGCCGATGTTCTCGGCCCGCGTCAGTTCCTCCGGCAAGGCAATGATGAGTTCCCGGGCAAGCTGTGCGTCGGCTCGCGTTTCGAAGGCATCGACGGCATTCCACAGCGCCTCGCTGGCGCCAGCCACGGATTTCCCGTCGATCGCGTTCTTCAGCCAGGTCGGGATCTGGTCCGGCAGCGCCAGCTCTTCATGCACCAGTTCGGCTGCCCCGCCCCTGTAGCTGAACGACGTGCCGACCTGTTCGTCCATCATCCGGGCACGATGACGATAGGCGGCGGCCGAGACGATGCTGCGTCCCGCTCCCCTTCCGATCACCTGCGCTCTGACGAACATGATCGCCATCGTCGTCTCCAGACCTTCCAAGCACGTCGCGCGAGCGACGTATATTGCGCCCTCAAACCGATCGGACCGCAGGTCCGATGCCGCTTTTCCGGAAGACGGCCCAGGCCGGAATTCCGGCATCGACGTTTTGGGGACTTGCGCAAGGTAGCTTATTTTACTATCGTATTCTAGTTAGTATAATCGATAAATCGAAAGATTGTCGCGACGGAAAGGGATAGGTAGATGGCCGCAAAAACATCCATTCTGGATATTGATTCCCAGATCGAGAAGCTGCGTGAGCGCAGGCGTTCTCTGATAGTTAAATCCGCTGAGCGCTTCGCCAGGGCCGCCACGAAGTCGGGGCTGGCGGAGATGGAGATTACCGACGAGGAGGTCGATCGCATTTTTGAGGAGATCGCCGCGCGATTTCGGAAAGCGGAAAAGAAAGGCTCTGGTGGCGCAACTGCTCCGGCGCGTCGACCGGCAGATAGTGGGGCTGGAACGCCGGAGGCGGTTTCAAATGACGGCTGACCGCAAACAGGAGGCCCGCGAAAAATTCCTGCTTGGCGGCATTGTCGTCAAGGCGGGCCTGTCGAAAGCCGACCGGGCGTTCCTGCTCGGTGGCCTGCTTGAGCTCGCGCGCGTGACAACGGGCTCTCCCGAACACCGGCGACTGCGCAATATCGGCGAAGAGGCGTTCACGGCCCCGGCACTCAAGGGAGAGATCACGCGCGCCGGGGAGATGCTGGAATGGCGTTGAAGGGAAAACTGCATCCGAGCCTGTTGCTCACGCTCGTGCCGATCGTCGTCACGGCGATTACCGGCTATATCGTTGGCTGGCGGTGGGCGGGATTGGCGACCGGCATGTCTGGGAAGACCGAATATTGGTTTCTGCGTGCCGCTCCGTTGTCGGCGCTTCTGTTTGGGCCGCTCGCCGGCCTGTTGACGGTATGGGCCTCGCCCATGCACCGCCGGCGACCGATCGCCATGGTGAGCCTCCTGTGCTTTCTCGGCGTCGTCGGCTTCTATGCCTTGCGGGAATACGGGCGTCTTGCGCCGTCCGTCGAGCGCGGTCTCGTCAGATGGGACCATGCGCTTTCCTATCTCGACATGGTTGCCGTGGTGGGAGCCCTTTGCGGCTTCATGGCGGTTGCGGCCTCGGCCCGCATCTCCACCGTCGTTCCCGAACAGGTCAAGCGCGCGCGGCGAGCGACCTTCGGCGATGCGGACTGGCTTTCGATGTCGGCCGCCGGAAAACTTTTTCCGTCGGACGGTGAGATCGTCGTCGGCGAGCGCTACCGTGTCGACAAGGAAATCGTCCATGAGCTGCCTTTCGATCCGAACGATCGCTCAACATGGGGACAAGGCGGCAAAGCCGCGCTCCTCACCTACAATCAAGATTTCGATTCCACCCATATGCTCTTCTTCGCCGGATCGGGCGGATACAAGACCACCAGCAATGTCGTGCCGACGGCGCTGCGCTATACCGGGCCGCTGATATGCCTCGATCCGTCGACCGAAGTTGCACCAATGGTCGTCGAACACCGCACCCACGCCCTCGGCCGTGAGGTCATGGTACTCGACCCGACGAATCCGATCATGGGCTTCAACGTGCTCGACGGCATCGAGACATCCAGACAAAAGGAAGAGGATATCGTCGGCGTCGCCCATATGCTGCTGTCGGAAAGCGTTCGCTTCGAAAGCTCGACCGGCTCCTACTTCCAGAGCCAGGCGCACAATCTGCTGACGGGATTGCTCGCCCACGTCATGCTGTCGCCGGAATACGCCGGAAGGCGAAACCTGCGCAGCCTGCGCCAGATCGTATCCGAGCCCGAGCCGTCGGTGCTCGCCATGCTGCGCGACATTCAGGAGAACTCCGGCTCGACCTTCATCCGCGAAACCTTGGGCGTGTTCACCAACATGACCGAGCAAACCTTCTCCGGCGTCTATTCGACCGCGTCGAAGGATACGCAATGGCTGTCGCTCGACAGCTATGCGGCGCTCGTCTGTGGTAACGCCTTCAAATCGAGCGATATCGTTGCCGGGAAGAAGGACGTGTTCCTGAATATCCCGGCGTCGATCCTTCGCTCCTATCCGGGCATCGGTCGTGTCATCATCGGCACGCTGATCAATGCGATGACGCAGGCTGATGGAGCCTTCAAGCGGCGGGCGCTGTTCATGCTCGATGAGGTGGACCTGCTCGGTTACATGCGCGTCTTGGAAGAGGCGCGCGATCGCGGCCGAAAGTATGGAATCTCGATGATGCTGATGTACCAGTCCGTCGGCCAGCTTGAGCGGCATTTCGGGAAGGATGGCGCGACGTCGTGGATCGATGGCTGCGCTTTCGCCTCCTATGCGGCGATCAAGGCGCTCGACACGGCGCGCAACGTCTCGGCGCAATGCGGCGAGATGACGGTTGAGGTAAAGGGAAGCTCGCGCAATATCGGCTGGGATACGAAAAACAGCGCGTCGCGCAAATCGGAGAACGTCAATTTCCAAAGGCGGCCGTTGATCATGCCGCATGAGATCACGCAGTCCATGCGCAAGGACGAGCAGATCATCATCGTGCAAGGGCACAGCCCGATCCGCTGTGGGCGCGCGATTTACTTCCGGCGCAAGGATATGGATGCAGCGGCAAGAGTAAATCGTTTCGTCAAACTGGGCCCGTAAATGCCCAGACCTGCTCGGCGGTGGACGCTCGGAGAGTTTCGGGACAGACTGTCTTATTTCCGTGAGTTCAGCCATTCGAAGGAACTGAGGAAGACATATTCCAGGGCGATACTGCTTGGCCGCGCGGTCGATGGTGGCATGCCATACCAACGGTGAGGCTTGCCTTTAAAGAATTTGAACAAGAAAGGATTTTGATGGAACTCGTCTTTACCTTTGCCGGTCTGCTGGCAATTGCGATCACGCTTTATCTGCTCCTGTCGCAGCGGGGAAAGCATCTTCGCTGGCAGGTGAAATGCCTGGTCTTCAGCGTGCTGGTTTGCTTGATTACCGCCCTTTGGTGCATGATCTACGGGCCGGATTTTTGGGTGCTGATTCAAGCCGGTGCGCTTATCGTCGTAGCGACAATCACTGGTATTTTATCCTCGCCGAAAAAGTGATCCACAAGACGGTCACCTCGGGCGCCGGCGATAGCGTTCGAAGGGATCCTCGGCCCCAGGCGGGGTGATCCAGTCGACAAAGAGCGTGTAACCGAGCGCAAACGCGACAAAGCCAAGCCCCATCAGGCCAAATG
Organism: Agrobacterium sp. 16-172Ci; assembly: GCF_053522725.1. Taxonomy (NCBI): domain Bacteria; kingdom Pseudomonadati; phylum Pseudomonadota; class Alphaproteobacteria; order Hyphomicrobiales; family Rhizobiaceae; genus Agrobacterium; species Agrobacterium sp. 16-172Ci. Next base: position 68,558 of record NZ_JBNWBW010000018.1, on the reverse strand, counting down.
CCCAGAACGGCATTCCACGGGCAGCCTCGGGATGCGCGAAGACGACGATCGACATTGGCAGCATGACGATCGCTGCCAGCACCATCATTCCAGTGAAGGGGCGAAACATACAGAGCACATAAAAGGCCAAATACCATGCGCTGTAGAGCAGCCCTCGAACGATGACGCCAAAAGTGACAAAGGGCAGCCTCACCGTGAACCGTACGATACGCCCAAGGGGACTTGGGTGAGTTTCTTCAGCAACTGGGTGGGATGAGCAAGGTTCAGCGGTCATCGATGCGCCTCCTGTTGCAAGCTGCCCGGCAAGCGCCCGGCGGAACGTGACGGTAAGATTTACTTGCTTGTTTGCGCGAGTCTAACTTCGACATAAACGCAGCACAAGGATTGGTGCGTACCCGACACGTTTTGTCCGCATGACGAGAGACAGAGAGCAATCATATTTTGGCCCAGAGGGGGCAGGGACCACTAATTGACCGGCGGCGAGCGCGGAGCCGATTTTCTGGCGCCGCCCTTTTTCTTTTTTTTTGGGGGGCGACGGAGCTGCAAACGGTCCAGTTGCCTACTGGTCGTGCCACATCGCGAGAGGATCGTTACGCGGATGCGCGGAGACCGCGTGCGGGCTCCGGGAGCGCCCCTTCGGGCGTGAGTAGAGCCGCGCCCCGCAAGGGGTCTCGCCCAACCCTTCTTGACCGAAGGTACCGGTTCGAACCCACCAATCATCACCGCAATGAATCGGTCGGGGCGGATCGATTCAAAGAAGTCGTTGGACGGGTCTCCCAAAGGAAGCGAGACTCCGGTCATGGAAAATGAGGATACAGGAACAGTTCATCTTCGCCGCATCGATCCGTCACAGAACATGCGGCGTTTCTATGTGCTCGCGATCCAGCCGACGCTCTTCGGCGGCGCATCGGTCATCCGCAATTGGGGCCGGATCGGCACGAGCGGCCAGTCGAAGATCGAAACCTTCGACAGCGACTACGATGCCGCAACTGCCGCGATGCGGCTTCAAAAGGCAAAACGCCGAAGGGGATATCGCGATGATGGTACGACCTGAAGGCAGGTGACACGACGAAAACGTCGATTTCCAGTGGATTCAGGGCGGTACCGTATTCTTTGTCCTACCATCGCCGCTGGCCGATTGCGATACAGGAAGGGATCATCAACCTGGCAAGGAGATTTCTTCCATGACGACAGCAACCGAGATCGCGGACAAGATCGCTGGCGAACAGAACCTGACCAAAGCACAGGCGAAAGCTATCGTCGACAGCGTGTTCCGGCAGATCGGCGAAGCGGCAAAGAGCGGCGCGGAGACGAACGTGCCGGGTTTCGGCAAATTCAAGGTGAAAGAGACGCCGGCGCGCGAAGGCCGCAATCCGGCGACGGGAGCGACGATCAAGATCGCAGCGTCGAAGAAGCTAACCTTCACGCCGGCAAAGGCCGTGAAGGACGCGCTCAACGGCTAAGCCGCCGAGCGCGCCAGAAGCGTGATGCCGCCCTAGAAGGGCGGCTCGTTCTTGAGGAAGGCTGCCTGCGCGGCCCAGAGCATCTCGCGCTCGGCCAGTGCCTTTGCCAGTTCCTTCTCGATCCAGCGGCGCTCGTTGCGATGGACGGCGTTCCGCAGTTCGGCGCGCAGTTCCTCGATGTGCTGATCGATCGACATTAGTCATCTCCTTGATGTTTGTGAAAGACGCCGCTCGCGGTCATGGCGGGCCGGAGGGGTCAAGGAGCGCGGAACGCGACCGCCGGAGGCGGCGAGTGGGGGAGCCGATTTTCTGACGCGGTCCCGCAGGGGCTGTGGCTGAAAATTGGGGGAACCGCTCGTCCTTGAGGCATTCGGCCCGCCATGGCACCCTCGGACGGACTGAGCAGACAGAGTTTGGTTTCGTTTGGCACCGAAGAGGAGCGGAAGCGGGCTCGATGCCCGCTTCCGCTCCAATGACCACGGGGATCGGTCAGCGCCAAAATGCCGAAGCCGGCCCCGATCGCTCGGGGCCGGCTACTTGCCGCTCAGTTCGGGTTGTTCCAGAGGATCACCTTCTTCGCCGGATCGCCACCGGGGGCCTGTGCGAGATTGCCGAAGATCACCCCGATCTCGGGCGCCTCCAGCTTCACCGAGAGGTATTCCTCACCGGTCTGGCGGGCGATGCGGTTCCAGCCTGCGCCGATCTCGAAGCCGGTCCGGCGGTGGATGACGCGGAAGTCGGGCGCTTCCTCGCTTGCCTTCTGGGCGTTCGGGACGATGGCGATCGGTGCGTTGACCCGGATAGTGGCGAAAACGCCTTCGAGGCTGCCGTCGGTCTTCTGTGTCAGGGTTGCGATCGTGGTGGCCATGGTATTGTCTCCTTCGGTTGCTCGGGACCATTCCCGATGGCGCACGAAGAGACGGCCGCCTGCTGCGGTCAGCTCGCCAGAAAATTTTGCAAAATTGTATTTTCTGCCAAGACAAGAAACCGAAATAGAATTTTGCAAAAATTTCGGGCGAGTCTTACCCCTTCAGGGGTTGGCCGCAAAAGCAGGCGGCCGTCTATACGAGCGACATACAACGGGAATGGTTCGGGGCAATCGAAGGGCAAGAAACCATCATGGCTGCCCGGTCCGGCGCTGTGCGATACCGCCGCACCCCTCGCGTGCGCGCCTTCGCCACTATCCGCTTCAACGCCACCTCCTGGCGACTGCTCCCGATTCAAAAGACATGCGATGAGGCTCCCACCTCGCCATGCCTTCGGGGGCGGAACGATCGGCACCGCGACCGTCTTGCCCCTTGCCGACCGTGCGGCAACATCTGGTGGCGCTGCGCGCGCCCGATATCCGATGCGCGATCTTTGCCAGCTTGCCCGGTTATCGCTCGTTCATCCGGACAGTGAACCCTCTGGCACGCTGCCTACCGGCAAGCCAGCAGTACCGAGCGAACTGGAGCGGCTTCATCGACGGTGCCCAGGCCCGTCGGAGATCACAAAGCGACAGGATCCGAGCAAGTCACTAACGGAATGCCGTAAAGCGGAACATTCTGATCCTGCGAAACGAAATGCGCCTCCTCTGCCACGGCCTGGGCCATGAGGAGATGATCGAAGGGATCACGGTGATGAAGCGGGAGAGCAGCAAGAGCGATAAGATGTGCGTCTGTGATATCCAACCGATAGAAACCCTGAATCGGCAAGATCGCAAGAATCTCTTCTATATCGGCATCGAGCTTGCCGATCCGCAGCTTCACGGTGATTTCCCAAAGGGAGACAGAGCTGACGAGGACGTCGTTCTCAGGATCGCCGATAAGGCTACGCGCATGGTTCCCCAGCTTCTCATCGTCGTTCAGCCACCACAACAAGGCATGCGTATCGAGAAGTAGCCTCACGCCTCGTCTTCCATTGAGGCCAGAACATCCGCTGGCAGGGTGTCGAAGTCTTCGGCAACTTTAATCTTCCCGCGCAACGCGCCGGGCTTGCGAACGACAATATCCTTTGATGGCGGCCCTATTTCCGCGACGACCTTATGATGGGAGGTGAGAACAAACCGCTGACCATCCTCGACCTGTTTCAGGAAGGACGTCAGGTTGCCGCGAAATTCGCGTACACCGACACGGCGGGGGGAAGATGTCTGTTGCCGGGATTGAGGCATAGCGAAGCTCCGTTTGAATGGAAAATGTGTACACAAATCGTCAGAAATGCAAGGCTTGAGTTTTATTATTGTGCAGGCACCCTGTCGGCATCCGGTGTGGATTCTCTTTAGCGATGCAATCCGCGATTTGTTCAAAATCGCATTTCGTTTCGCCGGAAAATTCAACGATCATGTGGACTGTTCATCCTGTGCAGCCATCGCACGATATTTGGCCTCCAGGCGGTCAAACACCTCACTGGCTGGCTTCGTGCGGCCAGCGTCAGCATCGGCCAGCCCGCGCATAATCGACGCATCGAGTGCGGCCAGTTTCGTTTCTCTGTCCTGCACAAGCCGCACGCCCTCGCGTAACACTTCGCTCTTGGAGCCATAGCGACCCGTATCGACAAGGTGTTGGATATAGCTTTCGAGCTGTTTGCCCAAATCGGCACTGATCATGTCGAAATCTCCATTATTGCTCGCAAAAGATAGACGACTTATCAAACTGGTATCAATACTCGCCGCTTTTTACGTCACATGCAGGTGTGCCCAACCTGTATTGGAATTTGTCATGCCCTGCACGTCACACCAAGCTATGAGGCCTGGTGCTCGTCATCACCAATCTCGGCAAGTTCAGTTGTGTAGGCAGATTGCGCGTTGAAGACTGGTCGACTGAAGTCAACGGAGCGTTGTTAACCAGCTCCCTATTCTGTGCGCTCTGTTCGCGAAATCCGCCTTGATGCCCTCGGCAAAGAGCAGAAACATTGCGTCGATCAAAACAAGCAAGACCGCGATAGCGCTCAGAATAACGGTCATCCATCCGAGAGCGACAGCGATAGTAATCGCAAAAGCAGGCTGTCCGAGTGCCGATCCCCATAGATCGGCATTGCCGACAATCAATCCGAAGGCGAGAAGGATCAGCGCGGAAGGCATTGCTCCCACCAACAGTAGCAGCACCTCGATACACCGCAGCGACGGCGAGACAGCGCTATGCCTCATCTGCCACGGAAAACGGAAGCGTATTGATGATGCCGGATTCTCGAACCGAGTCTCAAGATACCTGCGCTTGAGTTCGAGCAGAGCCGATATGAACTTGCCGATCAACGCCGCAGCTATGCTCGCACCACGGTTATAGCGACCGTCCGGCGAGGTCGTCAGTGCGATCACTGAGCGAAGAATACTCGCCAATACAAGGACCCACATGCCGACCGTTGCTGCAGTCGCCAGCCACGATGGGCTCTCCTGTTGCCTGAACACAAGCGCGAAATTCACAAACCCAAGAGCGCCGAGCACGACGGCTGTGCGGAATGGAAACATGACGAATATCTCCGCTTGACGAAGAGATGAGCGTCGCTGTTCAAACGATGAAACAGAGTTCGGCATGGCACCCCTCGTCAGTCATACGATATCCTGATCGAACTATAGCATCCGCAGATGCTACATCAACCATACTTGGTACCTTCAGGGGCAACGTCGACCTTCCTTGCGCGCGATAAGCCGACAGCACCGGGCCACACGATGGCCCGGGAATATTTCAGAGGCCGGCTGCGAATGGGCCGCGCGGCCTCCGAAGGGACCGTTTACGCACTGTCTCCGCCGAAACGCCAGACCGGGATGCCGAACCCGCGGGCCTTGTCGGCAAGATTGTCGGTAATCCCGGAACCGGGAAAGACGATCACACCCGCCGGCATGACCGAGAGCATGGCATCGTTGCGGCGGAACGGGGCCGCCTTGGCGTGTTTCGTCCAGTCAGGCTTGAAGGCGATCTGCGTCACCTTGCGGGCCTCGGCCCAGCAAGCGGCGATGCGCTCGGCTCCTTTCGGCGAACCGCCATGCATCAAGACCAGATCGGGATACTTGGCATGGGCCTTGTCGAGTGCGGCCCATATCCGCTCATGGTCGTTGTAATCCATGCCGCCGCCAACAGCGATCTTAGTGCCGGTCGGGATCAGCACAGCGGTCTCGGTGCGCCGGCGGGCGGAGAGAAAATCCCTGGAGTCGATCATCGCCGCGGTCATGTTGGCGTGGCTGACCTTGGAGCCGGTGCGTGGGCGCCAGGTCGATCCGGTCTGCGCCTCGAACAGATCGGCTGCAACATCGCGCATGAACTCGAAGGCGTTGCGGCGCTCCAGAAGGGTGATGCCTTCGGCGATATGGCGTTCGAGTTCGACGCTCTTGACTTCCGATCCATCCTGTTCGCGTTGGCCGGTACGCTGCGCATCTTCGTTGCGCTGAAGCTCGCGCTGGATACGCTCGCCGGCACGGTGGAAGAGATTGGGAACCGACCAGAGCAAGTCTTCGAGATCGGGTTCCAGCCGCGTGTCGCCGAGCATCTCGTAGAGAGCGTCGAAGATCGCGGTCAGCGCCGACTGGACGACCGGCTCCTCGGGAAGTGGGCGCGGGTCCGGCTCATCCTGAAAGGGGCGATGGCCGTAGAGTTGCATCTCGTAGATGAAGCGGTCGGTTGGAGAGGATGCGTGATGCGGCTCGAAGGCGTCGTCGTTAGGAAGCATGAGGGTCATGATAGTCTCCGTCGGTTTGGGCCGCGCCTCTCGCGGCCTGACGGCGATCCCTGTCCATGCGGCGGCGGGCCAGAACCGCAGCGCCCCGCGCGGCGGCCACGCAAAGCAGTGGGCCCCGCCGGGGAGGTTTTTTGTCCCGCGAGGAGCACCGGCCCCGCATCGGCCCGAACACCGGGAACCGGGTTTCGGAGCGGCCGATGCGCGAGAAGAGCCGGTGCGGGGAAAAAACCTTTCCGGCGGTGGCTGGCGGCCCGCCCGCCGCATGGTAAGGGTCGCCTCCCGGCAGGCCCGCAGGCGCGCGCCCATCCGGGCGGGGACCGGCAGGGCACCGACCTTCCCACCCGCGCCGCAGCAATCCCGCCTTACCTCCCCATCACGGCCCGATCACGCGGACAGGAAAGCCTGAGCATCCTCAGGGGCGAGTTGCGCCCGCAGATTGGCGATCAGGCGGTCCGGTCCGAGTTGGCGCAGATCCTCGTTGAAGTCGCCGAGTTGCGGGGTGAGCACGAGCGGCAGGATGCCGAGCGCCTGCGCCCGGCGGCTCAATCCCTCGATGCCGTGCCGGCCGGCGGCATCCGCGTCGGCGGCAATGTAGAGGCGCTCGCACCCGTCCGGCGGCCGGAAGGCGGCAAGGTGATTGGCGGTCAATGCCGAGACCATCGGCATGGCGGGCATCACAGCGATGAGCGAAAGAATGCTTTCGAGGCCTTCGCCGGCGGCCATGACCGGAACGGGAACATGAAACGGAAAGCGGAAGTGCACGGCATTCCCAAGCAGACCGCCGAGCGCGCGCCGGGGCGTGTCCACCTGCGCTTTGCCAATGCTGCCCGGATCGAGCCCGGAGCGATCGAGATAGGTGCGGTGCACGCCGGTGATCGTTCCGAAGCGATCGACGACGGCTGCGATCAGTGCCGGGTAACTGCTGGTCCTTCCCGTCACAAGATCGCGATAGTAGCACGATGGATGAAACCGGAGCGCGGGATGCAGAGCCGCCCGCAGGATGCCGCGCTGGCGCAGATAGCCGTCGGCCAGCGTGCCAGCAAGCGGCTGCGTCATTCGGAACAGGCGCTGCGCGCGTTCGGTTGCCGGTCTGTCGACCGGAGGATCGGCGCGGGCGTCGCCCCCGCGGGACGACGCCGGGGCGGGTTGGGGAAGACTGAGGAAACGCCGCGCCTCGTCGACCACATCGCGGAAATCCACCAGCCCGCAGGTTTCCCGCACAAGATCGAGCAGATCGCCATATTGAGCCGTCGCCGCATCGGCCCACTTTCCCTTGCGAGAGCCGGAGAGATGGACATAGAGCGACTTGCCCTTGCTGTTGGCGACATCGCCAACGACCCAGTAATTGCCGGCCCTTCGACCGGCGGAGAGATAGTGACGGCAGACCGCCTCAGCGTTCTGCGAGAGACGGTCCGCCAGTTCGGACGCGGACAACATGGCGATCATCCCCGGCCGGCGACGTCGACGATGCGATGACGTTCGATGAGGCGGGAGAGGATCCCCGGTCCCTCCTCCGACGTCGGGATGAAGAACCGGACCTTCCAGGCGATCATCTCGGAGAACAGGCCCATGGATCGTAGTCTTTCGCGCATGCCGTCGGTGAAACCAGTGAGCTCTACACGATAGTCGTTCATCACGCGGACACGCCTGAGCGTCATGTTGCCGGCAAGGGCGACCACCGCAGAGCCACCGAGCAGCGACTGCCATATTTCAGCGGCGCTGACGACCTCGGTCTGGTCGAGCCCAAAATTCCGGCAAAGCCGCGTCAGCCCCTCCGAGGAGACCAGACGTCCGACGATACGCTCGCCCTCATCAGTTTGGAGGCGATAGACCCGGCAATAATCCTGCGGCAGCAGTTTCCAGATCGGCAGCAGGAGACCCGAGACCACATGCATGGTCGATATGGAGAATTCGGCGAGACTGGCGACTTCCTCCTCCCATGCGGCCGAGAAGTTCTGTTCGTCCGCCTCTTCCCAGTTCGTTTCTTCGAGCTGGCGCATTTCGAAGCGGATCTCGTCCATCGGCCGGATAAGCGCGACACGCGGCTGGATGGAACCGTCGTCGAGCATGACCGATCGGGTCGGAACTTGCACCGCCGGGCGGGCGGACTTGCCGTTGATCATCAGAACAGCGTGCGGATCGCGCGCGGCAAGCTTCAAAGCATCGGCAAGCAGCATCGGCCTGTTGCGATCCATACGTTCGATGGTCAGAAGATGAGACTGCGCCCCGGTGACCGGATGGGTGTAGACCAGCCGCCGGTTCTTCACCGTCATACGGTCCGCCGTCAGCGTCTCCAGTCCCTTGTCATAGACACCGGCGGCGATCGCGCCCTCGATGCGCGCGGCCAGCAATTGTTCGAACGCATCGAACAGCAGGTTCTGCATGGCGATGGTGAGCGCGAGCATACGGTTCAGAAAGGTGTGGATCGGCGGCAGCTCATCCTTCAGGCCGCCCTCTTCCGCCGTCAGCGACAGGCCGGTGATCGCCTCGAATTTTTCCAGCGAGCAGCCTTCGATGCCGCCGGCATGGACGAGCTTGTAGAACTGCCGCAGCGCATCGCGGGCATATTGCGATTCGAGATTGTCTTCAGAACGGAACATCCCCTGCCCGCCGGTCTGGCGTTGCCCACGGGTGATCGCCCCGAGCGTGTCCAGACGCCGGGCGATCGTCGACAAAAACCTACGTTCGGCCTTCACATTGGTGGCGACCATGCGAAATTTCGGAGGCTGCGCCTGATTGGTGCGATGGCTGCGACCAAGCCCCTGAATGGCAACGTCCGCGCGCCAGCCGGCTTCGAGGAGATTGTGCAGACGCAGGCGCTGGTTCTTCGCACCGAGATCGGCATGGTAGGAGCGCCCCGTGCCGCCGGCTTCGGAGAAGATCAGGATCGGCTTCTCGTCGTCCATGAAGGCGCGGGTCTCGTCGAGATTGGCGCTGCCCGGCCGGCTTTCGACGGCAAAGCGGTCGATCATGCCGCCATCTTGGCGGCGAACGATGCGGCGCGTTCGGCCTGTAATCTCGGCCACATCTTCCGTACCGAATTGCTGGACGATCTGGTCGAGCGCGGTCGGGATCGCCGGCAGGCTGCCGAGCCGTTCGAGCAGATCGTCACGGCGGACGACAGCTTCGCGGCACAAGACCGGATTGCCGTCGGCATCATAGACCGGGCGCGAAAGGAGATTGCCTTCGGCGTCGGAATATTCCTCGAACAACTGGGTCGGGAAGGAATGATTGAGGTATTCGGCGACGATCTCACGCGGCGTGACATCCACCTGAATGTCATGCCATTCCTCGGTCGGGATTTCGGCGAGGCGGCGCTCGATCAGGGACTGGCCGGTGGAAATGATTTGGACAATTGCAGCATGGCCTTCTGCCACATCCGCCTTGATCGCGCTCATCAGCGCCGGCGTCTTCATCGATGTCAGGAGATGGTTGAAGAAGCGCTGCTTGGTACTTTCGAAGGCGGAGCGCGCGGCCGCTTTCGCATTTTTGTTGAGGGTGCCGCCGCTGGACGTGATGCCGGAAGCCTCCAGCGCCTGATCGAGATGCTTGTGAATGACCTGGTACGCTTCGGCATAGGAGTCGTAGATGCGGACCTGCTCCTCGGTCAGTTCGTGTTCGAGGATGTCGTATTCGACACCTTCGAAGGACAGAGACCTGGAGGCGTATAGCCCCATGGCCTTCAGGTCACGCGCGAGCACTTCCATCGTCGCCACGCCGCCGTCCTCGATTGCCGCGATGAACTCCGACCGGGTCGAGAAAGGAAAGTCCGCGCCGCCCCATAGACCGAGGCGTTCGGCATAAGCGAGCGACTCCACTTCGGATGCGCCGGTCGCGGAGACGTAGACGACGCGGGCATCTGGGAGGGCGCGCTGGAGACGAAGACCGGCGCGGCCCTGTTGCGAGGCAGACTTCTCGCCGCGTTCGGACTTGCCGCCGGCAGCGTTGGCCATGGCATGGCCTTCATCGAAGACGATGACGCCATCGAAGCCTTTTGCGTTCCCTGTCGCGGCTTCGCCGCTCCTTGGCCCTTGACCCAGCCAGTCAACGATCTGCTGAACGCGCGATTGCTTGCCCTCGCGCTCGTCGGTGCGCAACGTGGCGAAGGTGACGAACAGGATGCCCTCGTCGAGCTTGATCGGCTTGCCCTGGCGGAAGCGTGACAGCGGCGTGATCAGCAGCTTTTCCTGGCCGAGTGCGGCCCAATCGCGCTGCGCATCCTCGATCAGGGTTTCGGACTTCGAAATCCACAAATGACGGCGACGACCCTTGATCCAATTGTCGAGAATGATACCCGCCGCCTGTCGCCCTTTGCCGGCTCCCGTCCCGTCGCCGAGGAACCAGCCACGGCGAAAGCGGACGCCGCCTTCCGTCTGCGGGGTGACGGCCTTCAGATTGTCGTAGGTGGCATCGACGGACCAGTGACCCGCAAGATAGCCGGAATGCGCCTCGCCGGCATAGATCACGCTTTCAAGCTGGGCGTCGGAAAGATCCCCGCCAATGACGATGCTCTTCGGCAGATGCGGGCGATAGCTCGGTTTGGGCGGCGCGACCGAGGCCATGGCGACGGATTCGACCAGCTTGTCCGGGTGCGGTTTTGCGTCCGGAATGCGGATCGCCTGTAACCGGTAGGGTTCGTAGATGCCATCGGCGACATCGGCGCGGCCGTTTATCGTTCCGTTGCGCAATTCGTAGGAGAGCACGACGATTTCATCGTCGATCCGGGATGCGGCTGAGGCGACAGGCCGCGGCGCATGAACGGCTGAAGGGCGGCTTGCCGGGACCATCACCGCCGCGGGACGCATGGTGCCGGCGGCTTTGCGGGTGGCCATCTTCGCCGCGCAGGCGCTCAGGATTTCATTGCTCAGCGCGCCGATGGAATTCGGCGCGGTGGAGGGTGAGCGAGGCGGAAGGCCGGAGATCCAGGCGAGCAATATTTCCAGATCGGGGGCGACACCCTGCGATGCAGCGAGCTTTGCCGGATCGGCGGCGGCGATCTTGTCGATCACCGTCAGGCGGGTTTCCATCTTCGTCCCGTGGCGGGCATAGACGGAACCGTCGATCGCAGCGCTGAACAGAACCGCGCCGCGGCCCTGAAGCCGGACGAAGGCGTCGCGCCATTTGGGATTGTCGGGAGAAAGGCTGGAGCCGGTGATCGCCACCAGACGGCCTCCGGGGGCAAGCCGCGCGAAGGCGGAGGCGAGATGACGCCATGCGGCCTCAGTCATACGACCTTCGACATGAACGCCGGCGGAAAACGGCGGGTTCATCAAAACGACGGTCGGTCGAACCGCGCGATCGAGATAGTCGTCGATGTGGGCGGCATCGTGCTGCGTGACCTGCGAACCCGGAAAGAGGCGTTCCAGAAGACCGCAGCGGAGCGGCGCATATTCGTTGAGCGCGAGGCGCGAGCGAGCGAGTTCGGCAAAGATCGCCATCAGCCCGGTTCCCGCCGATGGTTCGAGCACCATATCGCCGGGCATGATGCCGGCGGCGCGGGCCGCGACATAGGCGAGCGGCATCGGCGTGGAAAACTGCTGGAGTTGCTGGCTTTCCTCGGAGCGCCGGGTGTGGGTCGGGACCAGGCCTGCGACCTTGGTCAACATGGTGAGCGCTGTCTGCGGCGCGTTCGCGCGGGCGGCAATCGCCGAACCGAACTTGCGCAGAAACAGGACCTGCATGACTTCCATCGCCTCATAGGCGTCCTTCCAGGACCAGAAGCCCGCAGCGTCCGAGCCGCCGAAGGCCTTCGTCAGGATGGTCCGGAGATCGGCTGCGCCGATGGCATGGCCGCGTTCGAGAAACGGAAGAAGCTCATGGCTGGCGTTGAGAATACTGTCCGCACGGCCGGCAGAAACGAGCGAAGTGGCGACCGCGTTTGCGGCAGGGGTCGAGATCACGTTCATGGGAGATCCTGTCGAGAGCGGGAAAGGACAAGCCCACCCGGACGCTCTCCAAGCCCCGGCAGGCTCCCCTTTCCGGCCCCTCTCTCCCTCCGGGGCGACAAAGGCGGCGGGCACCCGGCCTTTAGCGGGGCGCGAGCTTGAGGTTGCCGAACGCCGCGACGCCGCCTGCCGACACTTCATGCAGGACGGCTTTGCCACCGTCAGCGATCCAATCCGCAGCCTCAGCCGACAGTTCATGAACATGCACGACATGACGCTCCGCCGTGGCGCGTTGGCGCTCGAACGCGGTCCGATCCTCGAAGGCGTAGAGTGTGTCGCCCGGACCGTCCCAATAGACGATCGCAAAACAAACGGGCCGCACGACCTCGAAACGGAATTTCAGGAAGGCCGGCGCTGCTGCCGGCCGGTGATATTCGATTGCAGGAATGGTCATGATGCTCTCCTGAAAACGGGAAGGCCCGACGCTCCATGTGGAGCGTCGGGTCTGGCTGGAAGGGGGAAGCTGAGGTCGATCGAGCGACAGGTGCTGCCGTTCAGGGCTGGCCGATGGGCACAGCTTCGAAAAAGACTTCGTCGGTGTTGGCCTCGAACAACATCAGGATGCGGCCGTCGACGGCGACGCATTCATTGATCCAGTTGTGATCGACCTTCGTGTGCCTGCCGAACCGGTGGGCCGGCACATAGACGATCGTGAAATGCGGATATTCCCTTCCGTCCGTCGTGACATGGACATGGGAACCTTCGATCATGATGACGATTCCGCCCGTGCCATAGGACGTGCCGACCATCATGCCGGGACGAACGAGCGCGGCGACATCCGGCGCACCCGGAGGCGTCGAACGATAGCAACCCTGATCATGCGCCCCAAGTCGCGCTGAATAGAGCGAATGGGCGAGATGATGTGGCATCTCATCCGGTCGGGGTTTACGCCGGATCTGCATTCCCGCCTCCACCGTCGTCGTCGCTCGGCAACCGATCGCCGGATCGGACCTGTTGCCCAGTCAGAAAGCCTTCAGGATTGTCAGGATCGGGAGGGAAATAGGTTTCGTAAGGGTTTCCGTCGGCCAGGTGCCCAAAAGGCGTGAACACGTGGCTCGTTCCGTCACTTCCAACAGCACACAGCACGTAACGAGGCTCCCGCGTGCCGGAATCGACGCATTCCATAAGCGCAAGATTGTCGTCCGCCGCCGCGCGCAGCAGGGTCCGGAAGTTTGCTCTGACATAATTGGGTATTGCCATTCTTTTCTCCTGAAACAGAAAAGCCCGGTTTTACCGGGCAGACGGGTTGTGGATGTGCGCGGTCGGCTGCTCAGAGGCAGAAAGCGGGATCGTGCCGGACGCGCAGGCGTCGATAGGCAGGTGGTCCGTGGGGGCATTGCCGATAACCCCGGACCGAAACATGCTCTCTCCAGTCTCGGCCGGACCATACCTTTGCCGGTCGAACTCCCCTCTCCTCTTCGCTGATCGGCTTCCCTTCGTGACTGTGGCGCTCGCGGCGTTACACCCTGTTGCTCAGGGTGCAGCAGCATCCCATGCCTTACTGACTAATTTGCGGTAGTAAAATGCACGATGGCCGCATAGATTTGACAGCAGACAGGGAGAGCAGTGATGCGGAAATTCGCAATCGGAGATCATGTCATCGAGGAAACCGAGCCTGAATGGCAGGTGTTTCTCGCGCAAGCCTACGAGCAACGTTTGCGACCAATGTGCATGTGCAAAAATCCGTCCGTGCCAATGTATATCGCCCGCGTCGAGGACCAGTATCTCATCAAGCGGATGCCGCTATCGGGGCGAGACCATGATCCTGCATGCCCCTCCTTTGAGCCGCCCTACGAGCTTTCCGGCCTTGGCCCGCTGATCGGCAATGCGATCCAGGTCGACGCCAGCGGCAAGACCGACCTGAAACTGGATTTTCCGCTGACGAAACGGGGACCGCGTGCTGCGTTAGGTGCACCGGCAGAATCATCAGAGGCCGGCATCCGCAGCGAGGCTCGAAAGCTGTCGCTCAGGGCGATGCTTCATTATCTCTGGGAGGCGGGCGAATTGACGGAATGGCGTTCAACCTGGAAAGGCAGGCGCGGCTGGGGCCGGGTTCGCTCCAGTCTCATAAATGCCGCCTCACAGATGTCGGCGAGAGGCGGCCCTCTTATCGACATGCTCTACGTGCCGGAAGTATTCCAGCCGGAGGACAAGGATGGCATCGCGGCCCGACGCGCGGCGGCGCTCAAGGGCGTGCAGGCGACGAAGTCCGGGCCGCGGAAGTTGATGATAATCGTAGCCGAAGTGAAGGAATTTTCCCCGGCGCGCGAAGGCCAGAAAATCGTCGTGCGACACACACCGTTCCCCCTGATGATCGAGGACGGCGCATGGCGGCGGCTGGCGGCGCGTTATGAGACCGAACTCGAACTGTGGCGATCGAGCGAGACGTTCCATCTGATCGTCATCGCCACCTTCGGCATTTCCGCCGCCGGCATCGCATCCGTCGAAGAGGTCGCACTGATGGTGGTCAACGATCACTGGCTGCCGTTCGAGGACATTCACGAACTCAGGCTGATGGAGAAGCTCGGTCACCTGAAGCGGAAAACCGTCAAAGGGCTGCGTTTCAATCTGCCACGCGATGCGCCGATCGTGTCGGTGATCATGCCCGAGCAGAAGCCGGCACCCGTCGCAATGTTCATCGTCCCTCCAGGCGCCGGTGACGACTATGAACGTGCGCTCGCCGACATGATCGAAACGCGACTGGAGATCACCCCGTGGGTCTGGCGTGTGGCGGACGGCGAAATACCCTCGCTCCCTTGATCCGGGTTCCGCGCCACTGACCGTTGACAGGACACAGCGAATAAGAGCACCTGCTACGGAGAAATCCATCTGCTACAATCAGCCGGAGCACCATGAAGCCAGAGAAGAAGCCGTTTGTCGTCGAGTTCAAGAACCGGCGTCGCCAATCCACGCAACCAAACTCGATCTGGGGCGCAATCGACCTGAAGGCGGCAAGCAACCAGGTCGCTGCCAATGAAATGGCTGAGGTTATTAACGCAAACACGGCCGAGCAGCCGTCAAACGGCGGCGCGCCCATGAACAACCGCGATCTCGGCGCCTGACGACGTCATAGACCAGTTTCGGCAAGCAGCTCGCGTAAAGTCTCGGCGACGCAGTCTCAGGCTTCGGCCTCATGATCAACATCGACAAGAATCTCGATGGTTGCCTTGAACAGGGCTATGTTCGTTCGTCCTCACAAGCCAGCCCGGCCAAGGTCCGGATTGAAGCCGGATGCGTTTGCGCGACGACATCTTGCCGATGGCGCCTCACGGCCACCATCACGTCTTCGAGAAACTCTTGCCGTTCGCCCTCGCGGTAGGCTCCTTCGTCGGACCAGTGCAGTGCCTCGACGAAGGCCGGCGCAAAGTCGAAATCGAAGGTGAACCCTTCTTCCTCAAGGTCCTCGAACAGGCCGTCATAGACGTCGAGTGCAAAGGGCACGAGCGCGCGAACATGGAGCCGCATAGCCCTCCATCCTACCGCATCCCAGATTTCCGACATACGGACGATCGTGTCGGGGACCGGCCGGCCATCCTGATGAAGCCCGCGAAAATACAGCATGGCCTCCCAGATGCAGAGCGCCGTCTCAAGCTCTTTCACCGTGAACGGATCGATTGCAGCAATACCGGATAAGGACAAGGTGCCGCCGGTGTCCGAAGGGGCCGCAGGCGATGCCACGGATGGCAGCGCCTGGTCCTGGAGCCTGAAGCGGGCGAGAAGATCTTCGCTGCTCGCATGATGGATGGCCCTGGCGGTGATCAGCGAAACGCCGGCGCCGTATGACTCGGGGCGTTGCGAGGGATGGTTCGTCCATTGGATCACCGTGACCTCGCGCAGATCCGCTGATCGCGCAACGATACCCTGGACGATGAACTGCCATGGGAACTCGCTGAGATCGACGTTGATCATCGCGTCCTCCTCAACCGCGTTACCGCCGGCCGGCAGAAGGGCGAGGACACGGCTGGCGATGAAGACATTGACCGGCTCCTTGGCAAATTGTGCCGAGGCGCGAAATGCGTCGATCAGTTCGCTGCGCGCGACGCGGATCGGATTGGTCGGCCCGAAATCGGTGAAGAGCACCAGGCCCGCGTCTGTCTCGCTGCATTCGAGCATATTGGTGAGGATCAGCATTTCGAGCGGACTGATGTCGGCGAGCGGGATAGGTGGATAGGTGTAAATTCTGGTTTCGAGGGTGGTCATGACGGTTCCTTTCCATGAACGTCAAAACCCGGCGCGATGGCCGGGTCCTTTTGAGAAAATGCTGAATGCCGATGCGACGGTCGCTGCTAACCGGCGAGGTCAGAGTCAGATCCCGGGGCGGTATCTTCAGCGCACGGCATCCCTTCGACGGAAACCTTGCGGTCATCGATCCGGATCACGATCGATCCCTTCTTCGGGACACGCCACGCCACCTCACGCTCGACGGCGCGGATAATGGCATTGATGTCAGCCTCGGCCGCTGATTGCAGCAGGTTGACGCTCAGGTCTTCCGCTTCGTCAGAAAACCATTCCAGTTGCTGATCATAGGACGCGTCGTCTGTATCGTCGGATGGGCAAAACAATGCATCGATCAGGAACATGCGCAATGCCACCGGTGTGATCGTCGATTGTCGCGTCACCTGAATGTCCGCCTCGTGGAGCGAACCGTATTCGGGACCTGCGACGATCAGATCGGTTTCGAGATGCCGGATATCCACCGCCTTGGCATCTCCCATCTCAAGAACGATCTCCAGCCGGTCAGGCCGACCCTCGGTCTCGAACGAGCCGACTGGATCGATCTCCTCACCGGCATCGCCAATGACCATCCTGTAGCTCTTGAGGACGATCCTGCTTAGCCGGTCGTACCAGAGATGGCCAGCAAAGGCGTGGTTCGGTTCGAAAATCGGCGGAGCATCGCCCCAAGCGGCAAACGCACGCGCGACATTCTGCTCTTCAAGGGGACCGCTGCCCTCGTAGATGTGAGCGTTCGGGCCGACTGGCTTTGCGGGCAAGAGTTCATTGCGGTCGGATTCCGCGAAGACCGGGGAAAATGGTCTCAAGGCAGGTGCAGCCTCATCGAGGGCGATGCCAAGAGTGCGTCCCCGCTGATAATCCTTGAACGACAGGCTATGCGGGCCGGAAGCAGCAATCAGGCGGAAATAGATGCGGTCGATCTCCTCCAGCAGGGCATCGAACATTTCGTTGCGCACCACCTCCTTGCGCGCCGGCAGCACAAGCTTGAGATGGGCACAATCGATGACATCGACCCCTGCGAAGAAGGATCGGTGCCATGACTGACGAAGCTCGGGCAGCGGCGTCCCGAGCGTCACACCGTGAAAATTGGCGTTGTCGAAATTGTATCGACCGGGGTTGTCACTGAATACGCCGATCCGGATGCCATGCCATTCCTCGATATGCTCGGCATCGCCAAGGAAATCCGACGACGGCATGATCGCGCCATTGAATTCCACCGGGATGGGATAAAAGCGGGCCGCATGCTGAACGGCTCCGGCGACGTTCTCGTTTCCTTTTTCGGGAAAGATGATGGTTACACCCTGATGATCTTGTGGCCCAGACCCGACGTTGACGGGTTGCTTGCCATGAAAGGCGTCTGCAGTCGCCTGGACGAGCCACGAGCCCGAGGATCCCTTCCGCCGGGCGACGATCGTGGCGCCTCGATTGGCAAGAACAAAGAACCCCATGCCCGCTGCGTCTTCTGACCGGGACAGGGTTTCGGACCAGCCGCTGTGTCCCAGGGAAAAGAGTGACCGAGGGTCTTCGAGACCGGCGCCATTGTCCGTGATACGCACCGCTTTGCCGAGATGCGGATCGTTAATCTGGTCGATCACCACCTCTGTCGCGCCGGCGCGACGTGCGTTTTGTAGCAACTCGCCCAGAATATCGTCGATCGTGGCGTTGAACAGCCGGCCGACCTTTTCGATGGCTTCTGCCGCAACCTCTGCGTGGAATGAGAAATCTGTCATTTCGGTTCTCCAGAACAGAAAGCCCGGCGCGACGGCCGGGCGATGGAAGGGATGGATGAGGATTTGCGGTGAGCCCCTGTGATCAGGCGGCGCTTTCGAGCAGTTTCTTCGCCTTGCCTTCGAGTTCGAGCCGGGTGTCCTGATGTGATTTTCCCCGCGCCAGCGCGGTGATGCCCTGCACAAAGTCGAAAATGCTCTCAGGGGGCCTGCCCTCCTCGGACAAAACCGTCTCGATGATCTTGCCCGTTTCGGCCTTGGAGAAACCCCGGCGGCGCAAGAACGTCTGCCTATCCTCATCATTGCGGGCAACGATACGTTCACGGGCGGCCCGAATGCCGGCGATGAAAGGTGCCGGCGAAGAGTTTGCGAAGTTTGTCAGCGCCGGAGCGGCCTCATGGGCGAAGCGCTGTGCGGCAAATTTCGAGTGGCGAATGGTGATTTCCTCGAAATTTTCGGTGCCCCACAAATTCCTGTTGGCACACACTGCTCTCAAGTAAAAGCTTGCAATTCCAAGGGTTTTGCTGCCCACCTCGGAGTTCCAGGCATAGAAGCCGCGGAAATAGAGATCGGGTTCGCCGTTCGGCAGACGGCCCGCTTCGATCGGGTGGGCGTCGTCGCACAGAAAGACGAAGACGTCGCGATCGCTGGCATAAAGTGTGGTCGTGTCCTTCGTGATATCGACGAAGGGATTATGGGTCATGGTCGACCAGTCGAGCAAGCCCGGGACTTTCCAGATGGTGTCACCCGTCCCATTGCCGGCAATGTTCATGATCGCGGCGATCAGATCCTTGTCCCAGATCCGGCCGTATTCGGGACCGGTGACCGCTCGCAGTTCGAGGCGGCCGTCGTCCATCTCCAGGGTTTTCATCATTTCGGCATTGTGGCTCAGGAGCCCATGCTGAAGATTGATCGCGGCGAGCGGCGCGGGGAGCTGGCGCATGTAGCTCGCAGGCGCACCGACCAGGCTGCAAAGCTGCCCGTAGCTCCAATG
This sequence comes from Agrobacterium sp. 16-172Ci, assembly GCF_053522725.1. Classification (NCBI taxonomy): domain Bacteria; kingdom Pseudomonadati; phylum Pseudomonadota; class Alphaproteobacteria; order Hyphomicrobiales; family Rhizobiaceae; genus Agrobacterium; species Agrobacterium sp. 16-172Ci. Next base: position 49,549 of record NZ_JBNWBW010000018.1, on the reverse strand, counting down.
TGTCGGTGCCAGCGGTTCACGCCCGCCGGGGACGATCAGGGACAAGCGCTCGGCATTGCCGCGGGTCGCATCGACACGGATTTCGGCGGTCTCGACGGTGCGAACACGCGCTTGCTCGGTTCTGGCGCTGACCACGCGATGAAGATCGGAAAGCGACAGATAGCGCTCGTCGTCCGGACGCGAGAACCATTCTGACGACACCCGCCCAATGCGCTCGCCGCGGGAAATGTCGACCTTGAAACCGGACAACGCCGGTCGTTGGGTCCGAGGGGGGCTGGAAATCATGGTGTTCATGCTGAAGTCTCCTGAAACGAAAGAGCCCGGCTGGCCGTTCTCGCGGCCAACCGGGCTGGTGGAGGAAGAATGGGTGACATCACCATCGGGCTGGCACCGCGATGCAAGCGATTGCGAAAGCCCTCTCTCTGGCCCTCCGGCAACCGCCACCCGGCAAACGGCCCGCCTCCCCCTCTTGCGACTTGGCAATCATCGCTTCCGGGCGGGCATTTGACGGTCTATATATTCTGGTCAAAAGGAGATCGGATCGATGAAACTGTCGGAACAGGTAAAGCCCATCGGCTACCTCAAGGCGCATGCACCGGAAGTTATTCGCCAGCTCGTTGATGATCGGCAGCCAGTGGTGACCACAGTGCACGGCGAAGCGAAAGCGGTACTTCAGCACATCACGCAATATGAAGAAACGCAGGAAGCGCTGGCGCTTTTGAAGGTGCTGGCATTGACGAACAAGCAGGTCGAGGACGGGAAGGCGCCCCGCGAAAGAAACGTTCGCGCGCGTTCGTGCGCGCCTGGCGAAGCCCGATGCCTGATGCCGTATCAGGAGCTGTTTATTGATGACGCGGAACAGGATCTCGACGATAGCTACCGCTTGCCTGCCAGCCGCGGTGGCATCCAGACCGCTGAACGGATTCTCGTCGAAACTGAGGAAGCCTGTCTGGGGCTGGAAGATTTGCCCACCCGGGGGGAATGTTCCGAAGGAATTGACCGGTCTCGGCATCACAAGCCCTGGCGGATGATCTATCGCACCATCGGAGAGGATGTGATCGGCGATTGCGTCGCCGATGGTCGGCGCGACACGCAGTCCTTTTTAGAATGCGGCTGTTGCGCTGAATAGCCCGGGGCCGACACACCGGTCTCACCAATCGTGCCAAGGCAGGTCATCGACCTGTTCAGCATCGCGGTCGAGCAGGACATGGCTGAACCCCTTTTGACGCGCCCATGTCATGACGGCAAAGAGATCGTCGGGAATCTGCTCGTCCCCTTCGCCGGCGTTTTCGTCATGGGCGTAGAAGAACCAGCCATAGTCGGCGTAACTCCCTCCAACGCAAGGCCATTCCGCGCAGGGTGTGTTGTCGAGCATCCTCGCGGTTACGGCGCTCACATGACCTGTCGAGATGGTCACGAATGTGTGGCTTTCCAGTGTCGTCATCGGCTTCGACCCTTTCAGATTGCGGGATGGCTCGTCCGGGCGGCACACCGTCCGGACCGATCCACTCAGATTGCTGGATAGCCGCGTCAACCGAGGCGGGCAGACATCGCACATCAGTCGATCGCCTGAAAAATCTCGGAGGCTTCGGGATGCTCGGCCGAATAGGCGTAGAGGCGGCCATAACCTTCCGAGAGATGGTCCGACGGGTGCCGGAAGGAGAGATGCGAGAAAGCAAAAAGCGTGGCGATAATCCCCGCCGCTTCCGCAGAAGCCTCCCCCTGAAACCCGGTAATCTCGCCCGTGATCCGAAAACGCGATCTGGATCGCGGCGCCAGGAACAGCGGCTTGCCCTCATGCTCATAGAAGTCCCAGAACCCGCCGCGATAATCGAGGGGGCTGAGGCGTTCCATGAGACTGTAAACAGCGTTCTCCCCTATGATCAGCAGCGAGCGCCCGAACAGGATGGGGAGGAATTCCAGGCGGCGCTCGTCAGGGACGATGGTGGCGGTTTGGGGGCTGGTTTCGAATTTTGACATCGATCGTTCTCCAGAGAGGCGGTGGGATCAGGCCGGGCAGCCCTCTCTCAACCGCCCGGTTCGCCCTCTCCCGACCCCACTCTTCCCTTCCCTGCTGACCGAAACCGCAACCCGTACCAACAGCGGTTCATCTGCGTCAATCTGGATAGAGACGACGGTGCGCCACCCGGAGCGCTGTCATTGCCGCCTGAAATTCGGCGTTGCTCACGGCATCGGAGAGATCCACCATTGAGATGGTGGTCTCGCAAGCCGACCGGATCTCTTCATCTGTCACCGAATCCGGGGAAAGTGATCCGAAGCTGTCATCAACATCAAGTACGGCGGCTATCGCGTTGATGACCCGCTCTTCGTGCAAACGTGCGAGAATGTGACTTGGCTTCGGAGTACCGACCGGCTCTTGGGGATCGGGGGCATAGGCGAGAATTGCCTCGCCTCGCGCGACCGCCCAGGCCGCCTTGGCCAGCCAGCCCGACGACGAAGCTCGCATCGCACCGGTATCGTGGACCATCATCTTGAGCAGCCCGAGCAGGATCTCGAAGTGGGCGGCGCGGCGCTGGAGCGCCTCGTCGAACTGTGACGGTACGGGGAACGATGATCCGGTGTGATGAGCCTTTTCACCCTCCCATATCCCGGTGACGTGAACCTCGCCGGAGGCATCATAATCCTTCTGCAAGGACTCCCAATTGTCGTCAACGAGCGCGGCCTTGCAGGCTGCCTCCGGCGTGTCGGCGATGTAAGTGCGGTGCCGAAATATCGGCAGGGTATAGGTCGTTTCGATCGTATAAACAGGCATCATTCCACTCCTGAAAAAAGAAAAGCCCGGCTTGAGGCCGGGCTTCCGTGAGGGTTGGCTTTGACGTGGTTACTCGGCGGCTTCCAGATGCTCGTCGTCGTCACTGACCGGATCGGTGGACACTTCCTCCGCATCTTCGCCTTCGGTCAGGAAGGCCGGCAGATCGACGTCAGTATTTTCGACGGCACCGGCTTCGCCAACGTCATCCGTTGCCGTCACATCGACCTCGGCAACCGCCATGGGTTCGGTGACCGGAAGCCGCAGCACTTCAGGGAGCCATCCGCTGCCCTCCAGCAGCCTGGCAGCCTCGCGCGCCATGTCCGGCTTCTTCAGGTGATCGATGAGCTGCACTGACTGCTCGCCCTTCGCTTCGCGGACTGCCTGCAGGATATGCGCCTTGGTCACACGCCCGAGGTAGTTGTCGACGGTCGGCGTCCAACCCGCTTCCACCATACCGAAGTCGAGCGAGCCGGCAAGCTGTCGTGCATGGACGTTTTCCTTGGTCCGCCGGTTCCACGCCTGAACCGTGGTGTTCACCGACAGTGAAACGCAATGGGCAAACAGCGCCATGCGGCTGGTTTCATCGAGCGTGATCAGATAGTCCCAGACCTCGTCGGCGTTCGCGGGGAGATCATGGCCCCAGGATTCCTGTCGCTGTTCGATCTCCTTCGCCCACACCGTATCCACAAGCCCCTGAGTCTGGCCAAATGTGGTATGCTGCAGCGTGATCTCCAGGCACGAGTCTGCCCCGTATCTGTAGAAGATCTTGAGGACCGCGACATGGAGAGCGGCTATGAAGGCCATCACCGGGTCGTTCGCCAGCGCATTGCGAAGGGCAACAGTGCGAGCGGCTGTAAGATCTTCGATAACGCGATCGGAAAGCGGGCGAAGCCTACCGTCATCGTCTTCCGGCTCCTCGACAGCGGCAGACTTGCCGTTGATCGAGACGCCGCCAATCGCAGACCCCGAAATGGTATCGTGTCCGCCGAGGCTATCGCCGTCACCGCCATCCGCCTCGACAACCGGCTCATCCTCGGGCCGGACGAAACCGCGTTCGATCTTCAATTCGCCGTTGACAGCGAGCGAGATGAAGGCGCCGCCGCGCACGACGTCGTCCGGATCGAAGACATAGGGCCGGTCGTTCCACGCATCCAGTTCATTGCCAAGTTCCTCAAGTCGGGCCTCGGTTTCTTCGGAATAGTCTTCCGTCTCGGCATATTCGGCGTCAAGCTTGTCGTATTCCGTCTTCAGGGCATCATGACGGGCGAGTTCTTCCTCCGTATATTCCGCCTGCCTGCCATAAAAACGGCGAAGGCCGGAGGCGTGACCGTAAGAGAAGTCGAACGCCGCTTCGACCCACTTCCAGCCTTCTTCGGCCCTGAGCGCTTCCGCGTCTGCGGTCAGCCTTTCGATCACGAGTTGCTCGAGTAGCGCCGGATCCTGCAACCATCCACCATTGTCCGGTTCAAACAGGTCGCGCATGACCACGCCACCGGCAGACTCGTAGACGTCGATGCCGACATAGGTGGCGCGGCGATCGGAGGCCCGGACCGCAGTTTCCGTCAACATGCGACGGATGTAATTGGCATCCTGACTATACGACCTTGAGACCGTATCCCAAACCTGCTCCTGCCGAGTGTGGTCATTGGTGATCGAAAACGCCATGACCTGGCCGAGCTTCATCTCGTCATTCGCGTAGAGTTCCAGAAGCCGCGGCGAGACCGACGCCAGCCGCAAACGCTGCTTCACCGTTGCAACCGAGACGTGGAGGCGTGCGGCGATCTCCTCCTCATCGAGCCCCTGTTCGCGAAGCGTCATGATCGCCCGGAACTCGTCTAGCGGATGAAGGTCAACGCGCTTGATGTTTTCGGCAAGCGAGTCCTCGACTTCGGGCGTTTCGCCTTTACTGACGATGCATGGAACAGCAGCCGTCTTCGACAGCTTCTTCTGGCTGACCAGCAGTTCCAGCGCGCGATAACGGCGGCCGCCGGCCGGGATGCGGTAAAGTCCGGTTTCGTTGCCGTCGGCATCGGTCTCGGCGCGAACGTTGAGGCTGGTCAGCAGTCCGCGATGAGCGATGTCTTCGGCAAGCTCCTCGATCGAGACGCCCGCCTTGATCTTGCGAACGTTCTGCTGGCTCAAAACGAGCTTGTTGAACGGGATGTCGCGCCCGGCATTGAGCGTGATTTTCTGGATGGCCTGTGCCATGTCGTTTCTCCGTGGCGGATCGGCCGGAGCCTCTCTCCGACCGCCACAATCCGCCACGAACTCCCCTTCCCCCCTCTCCCTCTTTGCCGGCCGCCACCCTCACCGCTTCCCCCAGCATTCTTCTCGTTGCTGGCTACAGAGAAAAATCCGTTCAGAATCTGTTGCGAGGAACTGAAACCAGAGAGACTTGCAAATTTCGCCGGATAACCGGCTGGGAAACGGAAATCGCTCCCGCTTCCTGGCCCACATGTAGAGTCTGCGACACTAGCGGCCATTGCGGATGGTCTCCAATCCGACGCCGCATTACCCTCGAAAGTTTCGAGAAGTCGGAAGCTGAAACGTTCCTTAGACTACACTGTGTCGCGCTATTTTGAGTTGCGTAAAAATTGCACTGCTCGTTATATGCCCACTCGGACGGGAAATTCTCCTGTCTCGAAACCGCGTCCTACTGGTAAGAGGTGAAATATGCTTCTGGATAAGATCGCGCCCGGCAAGACAGTGTTTGACGCTGAGGGGCTTCCCGCTCTTTACGGAGGAGACGGATACTGGCAAACCGCGCTACCAATGCCGCTAACCTCGACGCTCTGGCATTCGCTTGTGGCTCTACCCCATCCACGCCGAGGGTATCCCGATTTCGCTGAACCTGGGGAAGTACCCGTTGCGCTGGAGAATGACGACGGCTCAGGTGATGCGCCCAACTCCGTCATGCTTGAAACAGCACGCTGGCTGATTGCGAATGACGAAGTGGTTGAGCGTGCGATCATCAAGACCATTCTTGCCGACCTGCCTGGACTGCCGCGTATTGAGAGCCAGGTCACGCGCGGCGATGGCCGGCTTCTCCCTGAACGATGGGACGAGCCAACAATACGCCCGCTAATACGCCTCCTCTATATTGTCATTCATGATGTCAGGGGCCAGCTTCCCTATTTCGGGGTTGAGCTTGCCTGCACCTGGGAAGGCGAGCACGGATACGGTATTATGTTCCACGGAACGGAAGTCGTGAAGACTGGTGGAGGCGACATTCCCAATCTTTCCTGGGTCGCCGCCCGCCATGCCAAGAACGAGGCTTGACCTTTGTTTCTGGGTAATAGCGGGAATCCGGATTGAATGAATGAGCGGCAATTTTGGGCCGTTGGGCTTCATGACGCAAAAGTGCCTTCAAAGCCGCCATTCCCTACAGATTTCAGGATTTTTGTGATCGAACGCGCTCCAGTCAATCCATGTTTCGGAATGGAGGTAAACGACGCGCGGCTTGTTGGCTGAGAACACAAGCGCGACCACGGCATACCACATCGAACTGGAGCCCAGTGAGAGGAAGAGCTTTAGCATGCATCATCTCCTGTTGACCCCCAACTTAACCAACCTTGGCGACTATTACGCTCAGTTTAGCTAGGGCTCAAAATGGCTTTTCCAAAAGAAGATCAAGCCTACCTCTGTGGATTGCTGATCATGCACTTGGCAGATTGAATCTGCTCGTCCGTTACAATAGCTGTTTTGGTATAGGCTGCGGAACCGGGGGCCACCGCTGTAACCAAGCCCCTTCCGATGTCGATAAAGCGCCTATTGGCGTCCAAAAACGCGCAGTTGATATAGATTGGCCCGACGCGGGTTGGCAGATTATTCGTGATTTTCAAGTCAGCCTGCACCATCCCGTACCTTAATACGATTTGTAGCACATCGACATCGATATCGGCGGCGGATGCTGAAGTGGAAGTGAGTCCCAGCGTCCATGCCAATAGCAAAGCTTGCACCTTCATTTCGTTATCCTTCAAGCAGCTATTCTGGACGCTATAATATTACGTCCTCAGATCTGCAACATTCACACGGCGGCCATTGCCTGAGCTGGAGATCGGAGCCTTTGAGATCATGGTGGCCTAGTAACCGGACCGTGGTTAAGCTAAGGAGCATTGCGATGGACTTCAAAGACCTATTCGTTCAACAACAAAAAATCCTTGAACTCGAACTGGCCATAGCACGGCAGCGTTTCGAGCATCGTGGACTTCGTGGCAATGCACTTGAGATCGCCACGCGCGATTTCTTCGAAAGGAATTTACCGCGATCAGTGACTGTGGGCACTGGTGAGGTCATCGCGTCGGAAAGCGATAGCACGGAGACGCGCTCAGGCCAGATAGATCTCGTGTTCTCTAATGCATCGCAACCTTTTCCGTCCGCTCGGGACAATCCAACCCTGTTCTTCGTCGAAGGCGTATTCGCTGCCGGTGAGGTGAAGACAAATCTAGCGCGCTCCGTCATGCCCGACGAACTCCGAAAAGCTCGCAGGTTTCGCGCACTCAGGGCACAAAACATGTCGCGTTTGGTGCGCATTGACGCTCCGGACGTTTGGGCAACCTATTATGTTTTCTATCGCCCATATTTCCTCGTTGCCACCGAAACGTCGTCTTCGTGGCAATCTATCCTGCTGGAGGTCATGGAATACATCGAGAGTGAGCAAGTCCTGCCTCTCGACGGCGTCTTCCTCTTGGACCAGAAAATTGCTTTGATCCTATCACCGCACTTGAATGCGCCGTTCACTCAGCAGATCGGCCTGCCATTCCCGCACAAGATCGGTGCCCAACCAGCGACAGGGTTCATCAAGCCTTACAGTACAAAAACGCCGCTAGCCTTCTTAATGGGGTGGCTTTCCCTGTTCCGGGCCAGTTTCTTTGAGGATCAGCAGCCTATCGGCCTCTACCTGCAAGACATGATCAATTCGTCTATGCAGGATGTCACCCTGCTTGAATCCTTCACCCCAGCCGACCAGCTAATGTGCGAGATTCAAGAGAAAGGCATTTGGCGCTTCAACCTGGAAAAACTCCGAGAAAAGTACACTAAACGGCAGCAACCATAACGATTAGCCGCCCGGTGAGTGCAGTTCAACATCGGTGGCACTATTTTCGGCGCTCTCCAGTGCCAGACGCAAGCGCGTCGCGAAAATAGATCTCCGTCACCCGAAACCGTCCGTCGATCCGTTTGCATTGGACAATGATATCGATCGCGATCGTCAGCATTTCGCGTATGTCGTGCCGTTCGAGGTCGCCACCACCTTCCGACTCCTTCACCAACAAGGTTAGTTGCTCGAAGGCAAGGCGCGCAGAGTCGGCATGTACCGTCGTGATTGAACCGGGATGTCCGGAATTCACATTGCGGATGTAGTAAAAGGCCGCGCCATCTCTGAGCTCCTGCAACAATATTCGGTCCGGCCGCATGCGCAGGCAGGATTCGAGAAGATCCCTGGCGCCGATCTTCGCAGTCCCCTGGCTACCCTTCGAATAGAAGAGACGGACGTGGTTGGGCTGCGGGATGACGAGTTCCGGGGTATCTTCGATGGAAATGATGCGTTCAGTATCCGGGATGTACTGGATCAACGCCTTGGATAGCGTCGTCTTGCCCGATCCCGTCGCTCCGGAAATGATGATGTTTTTCCGCGCCAGCACCGCTTCCCGAAGGAACTGCCTGTGAGCGCCGGCGCGATGGAGTTCCAACAATCGTTGGTCCGGTTGCCCGCTATTCTCTTGTGTGCGGACCACCCCGGCGAACAGTCCACCCTGGTCAAGATCGTCAAGGCCGAGCGACACCGAGGACGGTTTGCGGATGGTGACGCTGACGGTTCCCCTCGTCGTCGCAGGCGGGATCACGATCTGGATTCGCTCGTCGTCGGGCAGGGTCGCCGACAGGATCGGCCGGGTTTCGTCGATCGATTGATTGGAGTAGCTCGCCACCGCCCGAGCAAGGCGCATCAGCCGGTCATAGGCAAGTTCCGGCATATCGTGGACCTGCCATCCATTCGCTCCTTCAGTTACGACCTTGCCGGGCCTGTTGACAATGACCTCATAGAGCGCCTTGTCGCGAAGGAACGGCGACAGCGGCAGGAGAAGCTCTCGCACGACACCGGAATCTGCAGCTTCAGTCATCGCAACACCTACTTCGTTACCAGCTTCGAGTCCGGGGCAAAATCGCCGAGAACGGCGCGGTCATAGACGCGGTTGCGCGGTTCGGTCACGCGCAGCCGGTAGACGCTGGAAAAATCGAGATCGCGCGCCACGAAGATCGAGACCAGCCCTCCCTGATGTTTCATAAGCGTCGGTGGAATGTTGATCGATTGTTCGACGGCAATCGCCGCGGCCTGCTGTCCTGCGCTCGTGGTGTTCTGGGCATCAACGTCGCTGTCGCGCAATTGCCTGTTGGCATAGGATGTCACGTCGCCCACGATCGACAGCAGGATGGCGCTACCGAACCGTTCCCACCAGTGCGTGTCGACGTAACCGTCCATGCCGGCACGACCCAAAGCGTCTGTCGCCGGCGATGCGAGCGTAATGATCACGCCTTTCGGCGTCTTCGCGCGGTTCCAGAGGACAAACAGGCGTTTCTGGCCGCGGCGCAGTCCGCCACGATATTCGCCAACAACCTGCGTTCCCTTCTCCATCAGCACGACACGGCCGTTGTCCGACAGGACATCCCGATTGATGACGCAACTGGTGAATCCCGGCTGATCGGAAGAAAGCGCCGTCTCGAGTACGCAAGGGATGGAGGTTCCCATGGCGACGATGAAATCGCGGTTGCCGAGTGTGCCGGCGCGCGAGCCCTGCAATTGCGTCGGGGTCAGCATACGGTTGAAGCGCTGATCCTCGTTCTCTCCCTGCCCCGTAAAGCTGCCCGGGGTGTTTGCGAGCGGAACATAGTTCGAGGCGGCATCGGTGTTGGCATCATCCTGCTGGCGCCTGGCGGTCGGCGTCTTTTCCGCACCATAGGCCATCACCGGCGCGCGCCGCGCAGCGTCGAGCAGCTTGTCGTCGTCGGTGGCCGCGCTCTCGGTGATCACGGGTGTCGGAAGCTGGGCTTCGGCCGGCATCGTCAGGGGTTGAACCGGTTCCTTGGCCGGCTCGAAATCCGATGTCTGGCGGATGACCACCCGTTCCGGCTGAGCACCATCCGTCGGCTTGTTCTGCCCGCGCATCGACCAGAGGGCGAAGGCGACAAAGGCCACGATTGCGGCGGCAACCGCGCCGCGTTTGAGGATCGGGTTATTGTCGATCCGCCGGGCAGTCGAGGTTTCGGCACGTTCGCCCGGGATCCGGGTGGTTTCTTCGTCGGCCATGACAACTCCTATTGCGCCGTGCCGGGGGCGGCCTTGACAACACGCTCGACCGACGGTGACGTCGTATTGGTCTCGGGATTGATGCCGACGCGATCGTAGGCCTCGTTGAAGATGCATAGGACATCGCCGCCGCGGCGCAGGATGAACTTGCGGCTGATCGCGTGGACCAGCACCAGATTGCCGTCGACAGATTTTGGAACGAGGCTTTCCGTTCCGTCCGAATTCTCCATGTAGATCGCCGGCATTTCCTGATTGCCGACAAAGGCGAAGGTCGTGACCTTGCCATTGTCATAGACGGCCTGCGGTTCGAGCGCTTGCGAACCTCGAGCGGAATACCGCCAGTTACGGGGTCCGTAGGCCTCGTGAAGGGACAGAACCCGATCGGCTTCGCCGGCCTGCGCCGCCAGGGCGCGAGCGGCCGCGACTTCTCTCCGGCGCTCCGCTTCATCGGCCGGATAGCGGTATTTCACATAGAAATAGGTGTTCTGTCCGGCTTCGACGCTGCCATCCCGGACCGTCAACTCCATCTGGTAGCTGCGCGTCGAACCGTCCCGTCTGGTCGTTACGACGGAGATGTTGGTCACCGGCTGGTTTTCCCGGGGTTTAAGAAAAAGGATGTTGCCGGCCGGCGCCACCTCCCACGCGACGCTGTTGCCGAGTGCGACATGGGCGATCTCCTCATCGGCTGCGAACTCCACCTGCACCGACGAACGCAGCGTGCCGACCACGCGGGTGATGTTGTAGGGCTGATAGTCGATAAACCGAACCCGACTGTCCTGGGACGCCCCGCGCGGGATCTCCAGAGCTGATGCCGGCGAGGAAAAGCCAGCGATCAGGAAAAGAACGGGCAAAAATCTCTGTTTCAATTGATGGCCTCCGGATCGGCGCGATATTCGCTGACGACGAAGCCCAGGGGATTGACCAGCCGGTCGGTGGAGGACATCGGAGCGTTGACATAGGAAAAGGTGAGCGTCGCCACCCAATGCGTGGTGCGAACGTCATCGCCGCGCGTGACGGTGCGCATGTATCGGACGGAGGCCACATTGGCGTTGATCAGCGAGATCGAAACGATGTTGATCCGCGAGGTCGCGCTCCGGCCATAGGTGTTCTGCGGCGAGTCCGGATTGCTGCCACGGTAGGCCGCCGCAAAGCGGGTCTGTTCCGGCTGGGTCGACAAAAGCGCTACCGTCCGAAAGTTCTCCTCCCTCTCGCTCCAGACATAGCCTTCGCGGGCGCGCACATATCTGGCCGCGAAATATTTCGTGACGGCTTCGTCATAGGTGCCGGCGGTGGAGGTCAGCGCCGACACCACGTCGACGATCCCCGTGGAATTGTCGACCCGCACGACGAACGGCTCCACCGTTTTCAAAGGCGTGAGGCCGGCGATCGCGAAGACGGAGACGACAGCGACCACGCTGGCCGCGATGGCGACGAACCAGGCGATACGGGCAGAACGCTCGACCTGGATCAGCCGATCCTGATCGAAGCGGCGCGCCTTGTCGAAATAGCTCTTGAGGCTGTCGGTGTTCACCATCTCAGTTGCCCTCGCATGGCCGGTAGGAGTCTGCGACATCGAAATGTGCAAACGCTGCCGGCGTCACGGAAGCCGGTTCTTCGGCGTAAGGCACCCCAAGGCTTACCGGGTTCTGAGCGTTCTCGCTGGCAGGCTTCTGCAGCTTTTCCTTGTCCTCCCACTGCCACATTGAGCGGTTCAGCGGACGCCTGGAATAGCCGTCACATTTGGGCAGCGGGTAGGAAATCGAGGCACAACCGGAAAGACTGGCGCTCAGCAAAAGTGGCAAGAGGATGCGGATCATCTAAAAGTAACCTGTCCAATGTCCTTGATATCGAGGCGGTCATTCCGCCCGGTTCGCAGTCAACCGGCGGCCAACGGCGCGTGTTCCGCGGCCGGCCGCCCTGACCGTGTGCGAGGCTGCCCAGGCGAGCGTGCTTTCATGCGCGTCCCGCGCCGCGCCATAGCCGTAGGTCAGCGATGCGCCGCCGGCGGCGAGCGCCGAGGCAATGCCGGGCAACTGGTAGAAGACATAGAGAGCGGCGATGCAGATGGCGCAGAGCGCGATCGGCCGCATCAGCACGTCGCTATAACCCTCGATTGCGGTAAAGGTCGTGTCGATGCAGGTGATCAGCAGAGAGCCGATGGCCACGACCAGCACCTGCAGGATGACAAAGTTCGCAAGCTGGCCGATCCAGGATTCGGTGAACCGCCGCGTCGATTGGAACATGGCAAGCGCGATGAAGATCGGCCCGATCGCCAGAATGATGGCGAGCGCCAGACGGGCATAAAGCGATACGATATAGCCGATCGCCGCGACGAGGAAGCTCGCGCCGATCACCAGCATGCCGCCGACGCCGGTGACGATATCGACCGGCCAGGAGGCTCGGGACCATATTTCGTAGGCGCACTTCTGGCCCTTATCCAGCAGGCTGTCGAAGGTGGAGGCGCTCAGCGCTGTCCCGGAGTTCAGCGCCTCGGCGATCTCCTTCGGCAGGATGTCGAAAAAGATATTGGTGACGTAGGTCTGGTAGTCGCTGGCGTTGCGCACCAGCATGACAATGATGGCGAGTTTTATCGCCCGGAAGGCGAATTCCAGGATGGGCTCCTGCACCGAGCCGCGCAGCACCAGATAACCATAGAGCACGACGTAAAGCGTCAGCGCCGCCGTCAGCGGGCCGCTCACCCAGTTGGCGATGTTCGAGGTTCCAGTGGAGATAAAATTTTCGAGCGGCGTCTTGAACTGGCCGTCGACGAAACTGAACACCTCATACATGGCTCAGCCTCCGAGCGACTTGCGCATGCGTTCAAGGCGGAGCCTGCCATCGGCGGCTTCGGCATTGCGGCAATTGGGCGTGTCGTGGAGTTCGCCCGGATTGTTGCGGCATTCACCGATGATTTTGGTCAGCAAGGCCTCGTCGGCGACAAGTTCATCGACCGTGTAGACCTTCTTATTCTCGGGGGAGCAGGCGGTCAGAAGAAGAAGCACCGCACCAAACACGAACCATCTCATTTGAGCGCCGCTCCCATGGTATCCATGCGCTGGCGCCAGTCTTCGGCCTTGCGTTGCTCGTCGACCTGCACCTGCGCCTGCTGGACCATCTGCAAGCCCTGCATGCGAAGGATATCGGTTTGCAGGAAGGCGGTTTCAGCCTGCAGACGGGCCTGCAGATCGGCGATATCCTTGGCATCGGCAGCACTGGAAATCTTCTGACGAAGTTCATCGATGCCGTCGATGCGCTTGGTGGCGGCGTCATAGATCTGCTGGCCGAGACTTAATTGTCCGGCGTTCTTGTTCTGGACGCGTGAGAGTTCCTGCGCGTAAAAGTCGTTGGCATCGGTGCGGTAGATGGAATTGCCTTCGAGGAATTTAGAAGCGGAGTCACCGAACACGCCGCTCCCGGATCCCTTGAACAGGCTTTCGATGGCATTGAAGTCCTGCGGCAGTGCCTTGCGGATCGAGGAATCGTTCAGCAGGCTGGCGACATCGGCCATGTTGGTGATTTTGTTCAGCGAGCCGTAGAGCTGCTGCGCCTGCTGGAGCTGCTGGTTCAGCGCATCAAGCTGGGACTTGAGCTGGGCGATACTCTCGATCTGTTTGGCGATCGCCGCCTGGTCGGTAACGGGAATGCCCTGAGCATTCGCGAAACCGACCGACGCCAGCAGCGTGACGGTTGCCAGGAAGAGCCCTGTCCTGCCGTTACGGATCATGATGTCCTCCTTCTTTGCTGGAACACGGTCAACCAGTCCTGGTGTCCCTCGCCGAGTTCGGCGCGGATGGCATCCGCCAGTTCCACATTCACTGTCCGGCCCGACAGGATCGCCAGCTCGTCGTCGAAACCGTTGAGGTTCAGCTCGGCAACCACACTGTTGTGGCCCTGCTTGACGATGAAGCGCCGGCTTTCGGGCGAGAGCTCGCGTGAGATCAGCTCGAATTCGCGCTCGGTCAGCTTGAAGCCGTCGACATAGTCGGCGCGGTCGCCGCGCGGGTTGGGCAGGAAGATTTGCGTCGGGCACTGTTCGATGATCGTATGAGCGATCGGTGATCTGATCGCGTCACGCGGGCTTTGAGTGGAGAACACCATCAGCCCGTTTTGCTTGCGAAAGGTTTTCAGCTTGTTCTGGGCAAGAGCGAGGAATTCTTCCTCCTCCAGCACGCGCCAAGACTCGTCGATGACGATGATGATCCGGCGGCCATCGATCAATTGCTCGACACGATAGAACAAATAGCCCATCAGCGGCGCGCGGATCTCCTCATTGTCGAGGAAGTCGGTCATGTCGTAGCCGATGAACCTGGCGCCGATCCCGATGTCGTCCAGATCGTTGTCGAAGACCCAGCCGAGCGGCCCTCCCTTCTCCCATCGCCGGAGCCGCGAGGCAATGCCTTCGGGATCGGTGTTGTTGAGGAAGGTGCGCAGGGCGCCGATGGAGCGGCGCTCGACGGGAAGGTCCGCCAGACCGTCAACGGCTGAGGCGATATCGCGCAGCTCGCTGACATTCAATTCCCGTGTCGCCGCTCCCGCCAGCTTGCCGATCCAGCGAGCGAGAAATATCCTGTTCTCTGGCGTCAGATCAAGCGCCTTCAGCGGCGCGCAGCCGGTCGGCACGCCGTTCCTGAGCGGCAGATAGGTGCCGCCGGCTGCACGAACGAAAAGGTCTGCACCCCGGTCCTTGTCGAAGAACACCATATGCGGATCATGCTTTTCGAGTTGTGAGAGCATGAAGTTGAGGAGCACCGTCTTGCCGGCGCCCGACGGGCCGCAGACAAAGGTGTTGCCGAGATCGCTGTGATGGAAATTGAAATAAAACGGCGAACCGGAAGCGGTTTTCAGCATGGCGACCGCCGGCCCCCATTCATTGCCATCCTTCTGGCCGGTCGGGTAGGAATGATAGGGAGAAAATGCCGCAAAGTTGCGGGACGTGATTGCACCCGAGCGCGCACGATAGCGAAGATTACCCGGCAGTTGCGCCCACCAGGCTGCCTCAAGCCCCAGATCCTCGCGGGCGACAACAGCGCCGCCGCCGGTGAGATGCGCGCGCGCCTTCGCCATATGGTCGGTCAGTTCCTTCACGGTCGGCGCGAAGACCGCAAGGCCGAGATGATGCTCGCCCATCACGAAGCGGTTGGATTCGAGATCGTCCATCGCCTCGCCGAGCTCTTCGATCTGGGAGGCAGCCTTGTCACCGGCGCTGACCATCTGGTTCTGCTTGCGGCCCATGATCGTGCGGGCGTCCGCCTTCGAGGTGAAGGCGAAGGACTGTGACAGGACGAGCTCGAACGGAGCGGTCAGGATACCGTCGAGCATGCCACTGCGCGTCGTTGCCGGATATTCCTTGAAGCCGAACATACCGGCATAGCGGGTTTCCGCCTCATGTCGAATTTCCACCGTCTCGCGACCAAAGATCACCCGGTCCGAATAGATCGCCGATGAAATCCGCCCCTCCGTCAGGGGCACGGGTTCACGCCGCCCGCCGACAAGCTGGTGAAGAAACTCGCTTGGCCCTGAGAACAGGATACCGTCGTACTCATGGAGAGACAGAACACGAGGGGCGAAGCGCTTCAGCCCGGCAGCGACGTCGATCACCTTGTCCTGCAGGTGCTTGAGCGCCGCTTCGTCCAGCTCCATGCCGGATCGGCGCGCTTTGCGCAGACGGGAAAGGAGATTGGCTGCCTTTTCGGCGGGATCGCGGCTCGGAGACCAGATAAGGGTGAGGTAAAGATCGTTGCGGAAAAGGTCCTCGCGCACCATCCGCTCGCGGTATCTGGCATTGAGACCATCGGAAAAACGATTGGCGAAGTGTCCTTCGGGATAGTCGTTATCGCGACGGCGGATGACATGCGTCCAGAGCGCCAACCGCTCGTCGGCGATATTGCGGTAGAGCGTGTTGAGGCTGCGATGCAGGCCGTTGAGATCCAGAATATCGGCGGTTTCGAAGGAGACACCTTCGAGAACGAGCACGGTCATCAGCGCGCGCGACTCGAGCGCAATGGTGGTCTCGTCGACATGACGCACATAGGGGATGAAGGTCTCCGGTCCGAGCTCTCGGGACCGGAGCGTCACAAGGCTAGGCAAGGCTCAGATCCCTTTCGTCGTAGCGGCGGACAAGCTTCAACGGCGAGAGTGTTGCACCACCCCAATAGGCAGCGTTGCGCGAGCGGCCGCGGGTCTCGATCCAGGCAAGCAGGATGCGGAACATATTGTGGTCGTGCTTGACGAGCGCCCGAAACACAAGGTGGAAGATGATGCCAACAAGCGCATAGGCAATCGATCCCGCGGTGATATAGAGGATGGTGGTCAGCATGATGTTGATGCCCATCGCTTCCATGGTCACGCCGGCGATCATGGCCGGTCGAGTGCAGGCCAGGAACAGCGTGTCTTCTTCAAGGGCGGGAATGCTCGTCATGGACATCAACTACCGACGATGGTGTTGACCAGCTCGGTCGCCCCGAAAATGCCGCCGATACCGATGATCCAAAAGCCGGCCTTTCTCAGATCCATGTAGCCGAACATCCAGGCAATGCAGATGATGATTACGGCGATGATCGCCAGCAGGCGGGCGATATTGCCGGTGAGCATGGTGACGATGTTCTGCAGCACGGTCTCGATGCCGGCGGACTGGGCAAAGGCCGGTTCGACGAGGCAGGCGACAATGGCGATGGCCATGAGCATGGAGGCGACAAGAGGACGAAGGCTGGTTCTGGAGATCATTCACTCTGCTCCGATCGTTCATTCTGGAAAACGAGAACTGAAGAGTGCCGTCTGGAACTGAACACGTCCCATGATGCGGTTTCTTCGGTTTGGGCGGCTTGTTTGGGGACTGGCAGGGCCAATTGATCTTGAGCCTGTTCCTCCGCGGTATCCGCGCGATCAAGCGGCCCGCCAATCGCGAGCGACGCGAGCTTCGGAGAAAGCCGTTTTGCCTCCCTCCGCACCTGCTCGTCATACCGGACCATTTCTCCGACCGAAGGGTCATCCCGCCCGTACCAGGACTGGAGCATCACCGTTTCGGCCCGGGCGGGATCAGCACCAAAACGCAAGGCGAGACGGTAATAGCCATCGAGAAGCGTTGCGGTCGCCTTGAGGTTCAAGCACGGATCAAAGGCGTCGGAAACGGAGAGGTTGAGTTTGCGAAGCTCCTCGACGCCGATACCGCCAAGCCCGATCTGGATATCCTGGTGATCCGCTATCAGGGACGTCGCCATTTCGATCGCCTCCGCCTTGCTGGCGGGCTGCGCGGGAAGCGGCATACCGCTATTGACGCGAATATTGAAGGGAAGGAACCTGCTTTCCAGGCTAACGACTGCGGCCAGCGTTTCCACCTGGACCATTGGCGCGCAATTCTGCGCGATATCGACGAACGTGGCGCCCATGCTCAGTACCAGACGCGCTGCCTGCCGACGCCATCGATGGTCACGTCGATATAGTGCGGCTGCGATCGCAGGTTGGGGCGCGTGATCGGATAACCCATGCACTGGAGCCGGCCGCCCTGGCGCTGCCATCGTGCCGACAAGACAGAGCCGGAATCGTCGCCTGAGTTGTCGCGACCGGAAGAGCAAAGCGAAGGGCTCACGCGCTGGAGCGTGGTCGAAACACAGGTCGCCTGTTGACCGCGAGGTCCGTAACTGCCCGAAAGCCGATCACCTTCATTGCAATAATATGGCTCGTAGCCGGGCTGGGAACTACGAAACCCGACACCGCTGCAGGTCGGAAACGAATGCCCCTTGGCAAGTGCGCGCCAGAGTTTCTGGATCGGTGGCTGGCATTCCGCATACTGGGTTGGCCCGCCGGGATTGGAAAGGCACAGAATAACTTGACATCCCCAGTCATCGGCACGCGCATTGCTGCCGGAAATCAGATAGGATGGCAGCATGAAGGAAACAGACAGCAGACTATTCAGCAGAAGGTTTTTCATGGACTTGCCCCTCCGGAACAACGACAGCGCGCTACGGCAACAATGTCCGGCAGGAGCGCAACGCAATTTTACTAACGTATATAACACAGTTAAATAACATGACAAGGGCGCTCAAGACACAATTGCACAACCTTGCCTTCTCGGGGCTGATCCTCCACGAGATCCTCGATCATCCATTGGAAGACGAAACACCGCAGGCGCGGCTGAAAGAGATCGGCATGATGACGATCCTCTACACGATGAGCCAGGCCCATCAGAAGCTAACTCTTTCCAATATCGTTGAAATTACTGCGCTCACGCGGAGCGGTGCGAAGGAGACTGTCGATCTTCTCGTCAAGCGAGGCATGCTGAATGAAACCATGGGGACGAATTCGATGGGGCGGGGAACCGCGCGTCAGTTCGAGATATCCGAAGACCTTCTGAAAAAGCTGAGCACCTTCGAAAGCTGATCGTGACCTCGCGGATAAACTGACTTTTTTGCGACACAATCCGATATTGACGCGAATCAAATCTCTCCGAAGTACCGGCACACAGGGCAGCTATTCTCGGGGGAAAAGGGGCCTCTCGTACAAATCAGGCTTCGGCGAAGTCGATGAGGAGCAAACTTCGCGATCTACGCTGAAGGATGATAGCGCTCTCTCAGAAGGAAATCGATGAAAAAGCCTGAGTTTCCCTGCCGCGGTCACGACGCAATCGGTGGAAGGCTTTCTCAAGAGGCGCAAGTGCACGTTTTGTCTATCGCATAGCTGCAATGCACAATAAATGATTGCGCACTGCACACATAACAGGCATTTAGAACACAGTTGATGCACTTGATGGCCTCTCCCAGTGCCATCGTATCAGCTGTTCCCCTCTGGAGGTTATTGACCTTCACATCTTACAGGGCCCTGGTTAACCAGTGGCCCTATTTTTTTGCTGTGGCGTTCGCCCCCCTGCCGACTCAAATGGGGTCGCACTTGAAAACAAGCCTTCGGTGATATAGGTTATAATACGACAGGTAACCGAAATATCTTGGAGCATCGAGATGGCTGCCACCAATGGTCTTCGCGTCTATGATGGCGCTGAATTCGCCCACGCGCTACAGGTCGAGATGGATTCTGCTTCCGGCGGGAAAACATCTGACGCCGGTGGCCCCCTGCTGAAGCGTAAGCTGACAGGAAAACAGCGTGCGTCTTCCATCGGCGCGAAACTGCGCAGGGCAATGGCGACTGCGATGCACTCGACGCCGGAAACCGATGTGGATGACATGATGGTCGTGCTGGTCGACACCCCAAACCAGGCGGTTCGGGAAACCATCCGTGATATCGTCGAGCATGTCCCGGCCATCGTCGAAGCCCGGCAAAGCAAGCTGACCGATGACGCGATCGACGCGCTGGTTTCGGTCTATATGCGCACGCCTCCCAATGCCGACGTCGAGAGGCTGCTGTATGACAGCAATGCGAAAGCGAGAGCGCGTTTTTTTGGGGAGTGGCCCAGCTTTACCAGCAAGCATCTGGCGGAAGTGGCCGGACATGGTTCCAAGAACAAGAGCATGACCGCCTCGCGATGGAAGATGAAGGGCAAGGTCTTCTCGATCAGGCATGGCGGCGTCGAGTATTTTCCGGCCTTCCAGTTCGAGGAAGGGCAGCCGATTGAAACCGTTGCCAGAGCGCTCGCCCTGCTTGGTGAGAAAAAGTCCGGCTGGCAATTGGCATTCTGGTTTACCTCCCCGAATGGATGGCTTGCCGGCAAGCGCCCGGTCGACGCCCTGAAAGACGGCGATGTGGTGGTGTCGGCGGCAGCCCGTGAGGCGGAAAATATCGCCGGATGATTTCCTCGCCTCCCTCCCCCTTCCCCGCCTCGAACTCACACGAGATCAAGGCGGGGACGAGGTTCCACAGGGTTCATGATCAGCGTTTCGGAAGCTGCTCTTTCAATCCTGGAAAGGGTCGCCCCAGCCGCTTTGCGCCGCTATTCCTGGGCAGCGATCCTATCCCAACGCAATATCTCGCGACCGATTACGAATGCGCGGTTCACGAGACGATCTTTCATGATGTGCCGATCGACGAGCCGAACAAAACTGTTGGTGTCGACAATATCAAGCCGCTTGCCCATTCCGTCGTCGAGCTGAAGCGTGATCTTGCTCTGATACCTCTGTTCGCACCTGATCTCGCCAAATGGGGCATCCGCAGGGCAGACCTCATCGATACGACGGCCACTGACTATCACATCACTGCTCAGTGGGCATTGGCTATTCATCAAAGCAGGCCGGCCGCGCATGGCCTGATCTGGACGTCTAAACGGTGTGATCCACAGCAAGCAGTGCTCCTGTTCGGAGATCGCGTCGCAGAGACCGATATGCTCGAGATCAGCAATGTCCCGATCTATTCGGATGTTGGAGAAATGCGGCAGGTCGCCGCGTTTGCCACCCGCGTTGATATTACCCTCGTGCTATAATTTCCTTGTCTGCCGGTGCCCGGAAAAATGTCGTTTCACTCGTTCGACAATAGTTCTTGTCCCTTGCCGTCGCGTTGTTACGAATTGAAATGGGTTTTCGCCGTGCGAAATCCATCGTCGCTGACCTTTCCCGCAGAAGCTGGCCGTCTTTTTACCGAAGTTGGGGTCGGAACGAGATTTGCAAACCGACCGGCGTAGAGGCCCCGAGTATGAGACCTCTTCTTTTATACCCGGCTACGCCACATGCGCCGGTTTCTCGTTGATGAACTACCGGACGATGGGTTCACCATGATACCGCCGCTTTGACGGTTTCGAAACGCCGAAGCCCACCTCCATCATCAGGCGCGGGGTTGTCTTTGCCGGAGTGCCCATATGAAATCCGAACGGATCTTCAACGAAGCCGGTCCCGGCTTTACCTGTCAACTCGACAACATTTTCCGAGCCATAATACTCCAGCACTTCCTCTGCAGGATGCCCCACAAGAAGCGTAAGCTGATGCTTCAAACGGCGACGATTATGGCTACCACGAACATAGACGTGAGGGCTGCTGTCCTTGTCCACGTCCGACAGATAAAAAAAGAACTTCAGCATACGCCAGTCATCAAGATCGAAATGATATTTGAAGGACGCACGGCTCAGATCTGCCTCGGATGCTGATTTCGTTGGAAAGCTCCACCAGGTCCGTGTGGTAATCAGTCTCGCTTCTCCGCCAAATAGTGTCTGGCGATCGCGATGAGCAATGGATCCTCCTGGACAGCCAATGCGGCATCGCATCCCATCACTTTTTCGAAATGATGCCCGCTCAGGATCGTACGTCCAAAGCGCCGTTCAGCCTCTGCATGTTCAGCAGGAAGGAATTCAAGTTTCCGTTCAAAATTTCCGAAGCAAGGCGTTTCACGGCCAAAACTGGACAGCTCTCGTTGGACATCGGGTGGCAGGGACAAGCCGTTAAAAATTCCCGTTCGACGCAATTCGTCGGCGATGATTTCCGGTCTCAGGTTCCCGAACATCGAGGAAGTCGTTTCCGTGGAGCCACGTACAGCACGGGCTGTGAGCCAGTGGGCCTTGCGAAATGGCATCGTCCGGGCCAGCATGAACATGGGTAACCAGGCCGGGTTCTCCCGGAAATCCGTTAGATAGGTCGGTATGCGCGCTGCCATACGCTGAAATTTGCCGCCACGGCGGGCAACGGCTTCCAGATCGGGAGAGGTCGGCATCGAAAATCCTCGTAATTATTGATGCAATTACCCCCCAAGCGACATCAAATTAGTCACACATATGTAATGCTGCAAAGCAGCAGAAATAACGGATGACAACAGATAGCTATCGTCGATGGGACCGCAAGTCGGCTCCTTTTTCGCGGTTACGACTGGTAATAAGGATCATCCAATCCATGGCCAGCCATTATACAGCGCCCCAGGGTTCTGACAGTGACTAGTCGGGAGCCTTTTGAGCGAAGACGATGTCGCTCAAGCTAGAAAACCGTCCACATAGCCTTGAAGGGTCGACGCAATATCGGAGCCGGCATTGAGCGTGATTTTCTGGATGATCTGTGCCAAGTCGTTTTTCCTTGGGGAGATGATTGGAGTCCCCCTGCCTGTATGTCTTCATCGCTTGCCGCCGGCTCTCCGCCATAGTGTAAATGGACTCGGTCACGTTTCTCGATTGATCGGCCAAGGCCTAGCCCAATCACTTCTTTCGCGTGACCAAATCAGATAGACGAGGGCGGTTCCCATTATCCAGCCGCAACATTGGCACAAAAGCTTCGTGACGGGCTTGCTTTGGACCTCAGTAGGGCTGCGACCATCGGTTTTACCGAAAATTGTTGTTGGGCGGCGCGTCTGCAGAGGTCGCGAAGATACGCACCTGCGGAATTGATCTGCCCTCCCCTTTCGAAGATACACGCAATTGCAATTCCGGCATTTTCCGGTCCCATCACTAGGCAGGCTTCACGGAAGGCCGAGGGACTTATCTGGAGCATTGATCGCAGGACTGCAGTTGCGGTCAGCAGGTCTCGCCAGGTTTTGACGGATCCTCCAGGTCCATAGGGGTGAATTTCCTCACAGGCGCGCAGGACGGTGTCGAGAGGGACGTTTGGCTTTGCTCTCTCTAGGGGGTGATTTTCAATTTTAGCTGTTTGTTGTTCATGGCTTGATGTCTTCACATTTACTACGACGTTTGTAGCCGAAGGTTTATGCGTGATGGTCTCGTTTTCAGATTCATAAAAGGATTGTGTTTTTGAATCCTGTATGTGGCGCTCATTTTGGGACTCATTGGCGCTCATATTTTGCGATTTATAATGATCTTCCAATAGCTTGATGATCTTTGAGCGAAGCTTCGTCAAATGGTTTAACAGCGCTTCCATATCATCGATGGAAGGACGGCGCGGAAACGATGATAGAAGAGACCTGAAGAGGTTGTGGAGACTATTCCACTCGCCCTCAACTTCTTCGTCCAATGCCGCTTGAATAAGTTTGGTAATCTCGCGGCGGTAGACACTGATCTGCTCACGCCGTGCCTGAACGAGTTCACGGTCGGCCATCACTCGACCAGCGGTATCTTCGAGCTCCTTGGCACGGGATACGAGTGGAGCCAAGCTAAAGCCAAAGGCCTGATTGATTTCCCCTGCCCTGCTACGACGGGCAAAACGTTTCCCGTTTGGGCTATCTCTGCGCAAGATGAGACCGGCTTCAACAAGGGCCGCAAGATGTCGCCTGAGCGTGGCCGCAGTCATCCCGCGAGCTCGAATAGACAACTGGGCATTCGACGGAAACACGATTAGATTGTTGGAAGAGCAGAGTTCTTCCGACGGGTAAAACGACAGTAGAGCGTCGAGAACGGTTAGGGATCGGTCACTAATATCAAGCGCCCGGCGAGCTTCGCAAATGGTCCGAAAGAGCTTCCATTTGTTGCGTTTTGTTTCCGGGACTGGCTGATCGACTTGTTTGTGCTTTACAAGCAAGGCAAGCGTCATCGGTCGCCGCCCAAAAGGCGTCGTCACCGTACTATTCTGCATTTTCCTTCACCTTTCTTCAGGCAAAAGAAATCAGCTCACCAAAACGGTGCCAAGACTCTTGACTAGGATTCGTGAAAATGCGATTCTCAATCTTGCTAAGGAATAGAGAGGCTTCCACGACGGAAACGTTTTGGGGGCCTTTTTCTTTGTGCTGCTGCTCCTTATAAGTTGCGAGTTAGCTTAGCTGATCGTGCGATCAGTCAGCGTGGTTTTCATACTCACGCATCAAGTCCGGCATGCGATCAGCCAACCATTGTGCGAAATGATCCTCTTTTCTCGGGATCGTAACGACCGTCCCTGATGATGATGATTTCATGCGGCCAAAGAGACGTTTGCCCAAGGCAAAATCGACCGTCGTAGGCTCTTCCCCAGGATTGGGTTTAGAGGCCTCATTGCCGGCTCTGGTTGCTATGGCTATGCGCCCAGCGCCGTCAGCTTTGAGAAACTCTTCCGTTCCGAGGACTGTACGGACGGCATCAATCTTACCCGAGCCTTTCAGCAATTCCGCAAACGCCGTCCATTTCGGGCGTCCTACGTGTTTGGCACGGCCGATTGCATAAATGATGTCGCTCGGGATAACAGAAGTCACGCGAAAGAGATGAGAGACGCTGGCCTCTGACAGGCCAAGCACCGGGCAAATTGCCCGATGAGATAGACCTGCTTCCTTGAGTTGAACGGCCCACATCGCAAGTTCGATCCAAGTGAGGTTCTCCCTCACTCCATTCTCCAGCGCTTGTTCCTCAATGAGCTGCCGATCGGTTAAATCGCGGACGTAGGCCCTAATTTTGATGATTTCTGGCCGATCCGCCTCAGCCATCATTGCTTTAATCGCGAGAAGGCGGCGATGCCCATATGCAAGTTGATAGTGGTCGGGCTTTAACGGGTGCGGTCGGACAAGAACAGGGATTTTCTGTCCTTCCGCCGCAATCGAGACCTTCAAAATGTCAAGTTCGACCTCGGCATCGGGATCGTTTTCAAAGCGGTCGTGATAGGGAGAACGGTCAACTTTGGCCGGATCTAGCGAAAGGATACTATCCTCAGACAAATGGCTCAATGCTCTCCCGACGTTGGAGATGACGGGAGAAGAACTGCGACGAGAAAGCAGTGGCTTTTCCTGAGCTCCATCCTCCGGTACATCTACACGGCTTGATGCTTCTTCGGCCATGCGCTTGAGAATGTTCTTTTTCATATATCACGCCCCCATACTTTGTGAGCCAGACTAAGAATCTCGAAGTTGACCCGATCGGCACTTTCAAGGGCTCGTTTAAGCGCCTCTCTGCCTACCTCGCCTGTCTCCAGCTCGTAGAGTGTTTTCTTGGCCACTGCCGCACCGGCGATAGCGGTTGATTCTAAAGCCTCGGCGACCAGGACGTCATCACCAAACAGTCGTCGCATTACGCCGGCCATATACTTTTGAGGGCCATCATTGGGATTCACGCGGGTAAGTAAGAAACGAAAGAAATCATGCTCAAATTGAGCACCGAATTGCTCAAGCACCTCTGAAAGGTCGGAAATCATGATCAGGAACTGGTTACAAGATGCCACATCCAGCATTGCAGGGTGTACAGTGACGACGAGTGCCGTCGCGGCGTAGAGGGCTGCGAGCGTTGAGTATCCCAATGAAGGTGGCGTATCGAGAATGACGAAATCATACTGGTCGTCAACACTCCTCAGGGCGGCGCTCAAGCGCTCGAAAAACAGCCCAAGCTCATCCCTGGTCTTTGAGGTAAGATAAGTTGGCGTATCGAACTCGAAATCCATTAGTTCCAGATTCCCAGGAATGAGATCGACACCGGGAAAATAAGTCGAGCGAATGATATCAGCGAACGGACGGCGCTCGTTGTCGTATCGGATCGCTGCATATGCCGTTTCATTTGGACCGAGATCGAACTCGGGTTGAATTCCGAACATCGCTGTCATCGACGCTTGTGGGTCCAGATCGATGCAGAGAATGCGGTAACCTTGCAGACCGAGGAAGTGCGCGAGATGTATGGATGTTGTGGTTTTTGAGCTTCCGCCCTTGAAGTTGACGGTAGCAATAACCTGCAGTTTTTCACCGTTTCGACGTGACGGCAACAACTGCGCGGCTTCGTCTGGGCGAAGAGCCCCGAGGAATGTGCGTAGCTCCCTCACCTGACTAACCGTGTAAGTTCGACGATTGTTGTCGGCGCGATCAGGTTGGGGGCCTTTCCCTTCGATCGTCAATTGTCTTAGGGTGCTCTCTGGCACATTCAACAAGCGTGCTAGGTCTACTGTGGAAAATGTTTTAGAGAATGATTTGCGGGCCTCTGGTGGATAAGCCGCTTCGCGCATGTCACGGAGCTCAGCCGAAAGCCTCGTTGTGTAGGCTTCGATCTTTGACGCGGTGTCCCTGACGTTATGGGCTGCGGCTTGTGGCATCAATTCCTCTTGACGGTTATTTGCTCTTTAAAACGTTATTTCCGTCAACGATGCCAGAGAGCATCCGATTCCACAAGGCGTTTTTAGTTAATCGAAAGTTAACGCCGAAACCGCCTTTGGCCATTCGAAAACTTTACAGTTGTAAAGTCCCTATGGGCGGTCCACGAAGTTTACAATTGTAAAGTCCGATGATCTGCTGGGTACCGATGACGCAAAGCTGGCTGTCGCGTTTAGCCGCTGGGGATGCCTTCCCGCTGGTGTGTGAAGGCATCGGCATGATTGATCTGAGTATTATGAAGTGGAACCAAACTGGAGCTGGGGTTGATCGGTTAGCGAGTAAGGCGCTAGCGCCGAGTTTTTTGCTCTTATGGGGATGGCGAAGCCCGAAGCAACGCTGCCCGCCAGCGAGCGTCATCATCGCAAGCGAAGCTTTTTTGCGAAATTCTTCGGCAGAATATGCACTTAGAAAAATGGCAATATCCGTTCATGTGCACGCAGGCCTGATGGGTGCTGCTGCTAAAGTCCCCTCCCCTGTGGCGGCTCCAGCGTGCCGGTTGTCGATCGCGTAGTCAGAGAGCTTTGGCCGGCATCGTGGCGCCGGATTAATATGTGCGGCGATCATTTGAGCAGGGTGGATCTCACCGCAACTTTCTTGAGCTTCTGTCGCTTGCTTGTTCGTGGAGACGCGGGGTTAAGCGACCGAGTCGTTATTTGTTTTTAGGCGCATCGTCGTTAGGACTTTGGGGATCAGTCCTTAAGAAGCGAGCCGCGCTGGATTGATTTACAGATTTCGTGCTCGGATTTGACCTCTTACAGCAGGCCAACTGGGTGAGAGATTTGAGATAGATCAACGGAGCCCGCAGTTTTACGAACCCTACGACCCTCAAGTTTCCGATCTGGGTCGGTGACCAATTGTCTGCCTCATGAATCCTTAGTCCCTAACCTGTAGAGAATTCCGCCGCCCGAATGCTGTCTGTCACCAAGGCGGGGTAGAGCAGGTCCACTACCCTGCTCGTTCGACGACCATCATGATCGGCAAATGGATAGATCGTCTTGCCTGGAAACGCATCAAGGCGAATCGGATATAGGGTAGGCCGCTTTTAAGGTCACGGCGGACAGAAATGGATGCTTATTTTGTAAGTCGGTGAGTGGCTAGTCTCTCTGCTTCTGCCACTGCGGCAGTTCTGGTTTTGAAGGGGCCGATGTCGTTTTCTTGCGAGTCGGGCAGCCACTTCGGCAGAAACCACCAGCCCCCGGGGCGATAACTGGAGCTGCTTCTCACTGAGCCGATGTTCTTGGCAAAGAGCCAGCCAGAGTCTATCCCGTCCTGTTCCCATAAGATGCTCTGCTCTGTCACGGTGCACGCCTGTTCCTACGTCGCGAACATTTTATCGGCTCTATATGGCTAGGGCAATAACTCATCAATCCGACTTTGGGGTGGGCGTTTACGATCTTGGTACGCACACTGTCGAGATGGCCAAGCAAATTAACTTTGAGCCTGGTGGTCTCGGTGAGCGAAGCAATAATTCACTCGCTGTTCGGCTGCGGGTCTGAGCGCAAATAATGCGTTCTTGCGATTTAGAGCAGTTGGCCTGACGGATCACCCGGTGAGGTTGGAGTCGATCTCCATACAAGTGTCGTTAATGAAGTAGGTCGTAGGATCCAAAACCGCTGGAGTGAACTCAAAACTGGATAAAACTTGGGGGCAAGGTCAATCCCAGCATGACAAGGTGTAGTGGTTCGCCTTCGGCCAACTTTGCTTTCTGGCTGAACATGTGACCGACAGCAGGCCGGTAGAAGCGTATGGGCCGAATATGTCGTTGGTAGAGGTACATCGCCAAGTCATGTCGATGGGGCCGCCATTTTTCGAGAACTGACCACTGTGCAGGAATCAAGCGCCGAATAAGGCGGGAGCGTATGCTATAGATTTAGCGCGTAGCGCGTATGCCTGCGCTCACCTGTACGCGTCAGCGCACCTTTCAATACCAGATCACGTAGATCGCGTGTCGCAGTCGCAGGAGAGGCCTGAGTGATTGAGACATAATTTTCAGCGCTCAAACCACCTTTGAAGCCCGAAGGCCCTTCGCGGAATATGCGAGCGATAGCCTTTTCCTGCCGTATATTAAACTGATCACGGAACCGGTCGTAGAAGCGTGCTTTGGCGATGTAGAAGGCAACTCGTTCGAGAGTGGTTTGCTGCGCCTTGAGAATTGTCTCCGCGAAGTAGATGAGCCAGTCGGTGATATCGAGCTTCCGCTGATTGAGTTCCAACTGATCGTAATAGGTCTTGCGACCCCGCTCTATGGTATAGGCAAGCGCAATCAGGCTTGGTTGTCCGAGATTCTGTGCAAATGACTTTTCCGCAAGAGCGCGGCCAAGTCGGCCGTTTCCGTCTTCAAACGGATGGATGCTCTCAAAATAAAGATGACCTATCCCGGCGCGCGTCAGGGCTGGAGTGGGAGTCTGGCCGTCAGGGGCTGACCTGTTGAACCAATCCAGATAGGCGGTCATTTCCGCTGGAACTTGGCGCGAGGGGGGCGCCTCGTAGTGTATGGTAGGCTTGTCATGCCGACCGGATACGATTTGCATCGCATCATCATGCGTCCGATATCCGCCGATTGTCCCAATATGGCGGTTGCCTGACATCAGCATGCTGTGCCAGCGAAACAAGGTCTTGTCTTCAAGAGGTGCTGACCAAGTCCTATAAACGTCGACCATCATTTCGGCGACGCCGCGTTCTTGCGGCTTGACCGGCCGAGCGTCGGCATCCAGACCAAGCTGACGGCGCAAAGAGGACTGTACGCTCAAGCGATCGAGCATTTCGCCTTCGATCTCCGAGGTCTTAACAGCCTCTTCGCTGAGAAGCTCGATGCGGAGGAGATCACGGTCCTTGCTGTCGAAATGACGGATGGCGCCAATAACTTCTCCCGACGCGCGCTGAAAACAGCTCTCGAAAGGTTCAAGCAGAGCCATATCGTAGGTGAATTTTGGCCAACCTTGCTGTGTCCAGTTCCATTTCATGATCGATAAGCACCCTTTCTATCGATCATATATCCCAATTATATGATCGATAGCAATGCTCTCTATTCATCACGGGGTGGGTCCGCAAATCGAGAACTCACAACGGGTTGTCACTCGTGAGGCAGACTTGCGGGTCTGATTTTAAAAGCAGAATCTACTCATTCATTTCGAATGATGCGTCATCAAAGCATACGCGCTGCCCGTCCACTTCGTCTGGTGGCGCTGTTGTAGTAACTGGAGGCCTGCTGAACTGATCGGTGACGCGATTGTTCCATGGCCTCAGGGAGAGGAATGCCGCGGTTGGCGGCCTCTGTCAGATACCCCGATCGCAGGCCATGCGCTGAGAACTCTCCGGGCTCCAGCCCGGCCATGGTCGCCCGCTGCTTGATCATGGCATTGACCGACTGCGGATCGAGCGCTCGCTTCGAAACCGTCCCCCAACGCCCGATCGCCCGAAACACGCTCCCCTTGTCGATCTTGGCAGTCGCCAGCCAGGCATTCAGCGCCTCGACCGGCCCGCCGGTGAGATAGACGAGCTCATCCTGCTCGCCATTGGTCGTCTTGGTCCGGCCGAGGTGAATCGCCAAGGAGGGGAGGGGAGAACCTTCCGGCATCTCGATGGGCGCTTCAGGGCTCAACTGTTCGATACGAAGCCCGGCGATCTCACTACGGCGACGGCCGCCGGAGGCGAAGGCGACCATCAGGATCGCCCGGTCGCGCAGATCGCGCAGGCTGCCGGCGGCGCAGGTCGCCAGCAGTTTTGCCAGCACGTCGCCGGTGACTGCCTTGGCGCTCTTACGACGGCGCGTCCGGGGAACGGCACGGACCGCCAACCGGATCGCCTGTTTGAGGGCAGGGGAGGCGAAGGCACCGGAAAAACCACGCCATTTGGTCAAAGTCGACCAACTCGCCAGCCGCCGTCGTACCGTATCAGGTGCATGCGGGCCGATGGATTTCAGGAAGCCTTGACGCCTGAGATTTTCGTCGACCTCGGATGGCATGCCGTGCTCCGGATCGGTAGCACGCTTTTCCGGATCCCATAGATGATGGGCGACGAATTTGAGCAATAGTGCTTCAGGTGCTGGCCAGGGCAGGGACTGTCCGGTGGCGGCCAGGCCCCAAGCCTCAAGATAGGTGAGATCGGAGGTCAGTGCCCGTAGCGTATTGTCGCCCATGCCCTGGTTGACGAGGTGTTTTAACGTTTCGACATCGTGGTCGCTCAGAAGCTCGGCCAGTTCGTCCCGGCGCTCGATCGGCAGCACCGAGGCGATCGTGTCGAGCTCAACGGCACGGCGCTCGACGCTGGATAGGGCGGCGGATTTCTTTGGGGACGCCATCAGTCGATCTCGACGTGCGGTCGCCAGCGGCGGATGATCTGGATGATCTCCGGCTTGTAGGCGTCCGGATAGGAGAGCGTTTCTTCGCGCGCCATCCAGGTAAAGACGGTGACCATGTCGTCGCAGATTTCAGGATCGAGATCGGCGAGGTCTGTCAGGTCGAAGCCGCCATGCACGTTGGCGTTCCACCAGGCAAGGATGAAATTGGCCACGCGGCAGCTCTGTCCGGTATCGCCGTGGGCGACGTTGAGCAGCTTTTCGAGGGCGAAGCGGACGCGATCTTCCATGTTTTCGGAGCCTTTGCTGAGCGTGATTTAGCCCAGATTCGACGGATTCGGGGCCTCTGTCAATCTACCAGCGATAAGCGATACCTACCAGATGGAGCCTGCCGGGGTGCTTTTTCCCGAAGATACCGGTGACCTGAAAATTGTTGCCAAGGTTCTTTCAGAGCCTGCCTTTCGCAGCGTGGTCATCGCGCCGCGCGGCGGTGGCACCGGCACCAACGGTCAGTCGCTGACATCAGGCGTCGTGGTGGATTGTTCCCGCCACATGCGTCGGATCCTTGAGATCGATCCTGTGACGCGGGTGGCTCGTGTCGAGGCGGGTGTGGTCAAGGACCAGCTTAACCGGGCACTCAGACCCTATGGCCTGTTCTTTGCACCGGAACTCTCGACTTCGAACCGCGCAACCATAGGCGGCATGATTTCCACCGATGCCTGCGGCCAGGGATCTTGCCTCTATGGCAAGACCTCCGGCCATGTGCGCGGCCTGCGCGTGGTGCTCATGGATGGCTCGGACCTGTGGTCACGCCCGCTGGATAGCGCCGCATTGGCTGAAACGATGGCCCGTGATGACCGGACAGGTGAAATTTATCGCACTGTCGAGCAGATTACGCGCGAAAAGGCCGCCCGTATCCGCGAGATTTTCCCCGATCTTAACCGCTACATGACGGGTTACGACCTTGCCCATGTGCGGCGCGACAATGGTGATTTCGATCTCAACGCCATTCTATGTGGCTCGGAAGGCACGTTGGCGATGATCGGCGAGGCCGAACTCAATCTGCTGCCGATCCCCGCGCATGTGGCGCTGGTGAATATCCGCTATGGCGATTTCAACACGGCGCTGGAACACGCACGCGAATTGACTGCCCTCATGGTGGCTTCGGTCGAGACGGTCGACGAGAAGGTTCTCGGCCTCGCGAAGGGCGATATCGTCTGGAACGGTATCGCCCGTTTCTTTCCTGACGATATCCAATGCCCAGCCAACGGTATCAATATTGTCGAACTGCTGGCCGATGATGAGGACGAGCTGGAGCGGCATCTGGCGCAGGTCATTGCAGCGCTCGACACTGACGCCAGCCACCGGGGATATACCATTGCCCGTGGTCATGATGATGCCGAAGCGATCTGGGCGATGCGCAAGCGCGCCGTCGGTCTGCTGGGCAGTGTCGACGGACCGGTGAGGCCGGTGGCCTTTGTGGAAGATACGGCCGTGCCGCCGCAGAACCTTGCGGCCTATATCCGGGAGTTTCGGGCGCTGCTCGATGATGCCGGCGTGTCCTACGGCATGTTCGGCCATGTGGATGCGGGCGTTCTGCATGTACGTCCGGCGCTCGACCTGACCCGCGATGATCATATGCCGATGGTGCGCCATATCAGCGATGCCGTGGTGGCGCTGACCCGCAAATATGGCGGCGTGTTGTGGGGTGAGCACGGCAAGGGCGTGCGTTCGGAATATGTGCCGCAGTTCTTTCAGGACCTTTACCCTGATTTGCAGCGCATCAAGCAGGCGTTCGATCCCGATAATCGTCTTAACCCCGGCAAGATCGCCGCGCCAGCTTCACAAGCCCTGTTGAAAATCGACGAAGTGCCGCTGAGAGGAGGCGTTGATCGGGTTATCGGCAACGAAATCCGATCCGCTTTCGATAATGCCGCCTATTGCAATGGCAACGGTGCCTGTTTCGACTTCGATGAGACCAGCCCGATGTGCCCGTCCTACAAAGCAACGGGCGATAGACGCCAGTCGCCGAAGGGTCGGGCGATGCTGATGCGGGAATGGCTGCGATTGCTTGCCGAAAAGGGAACCGATCCGCGAAAGGAGGCTGCGGCGCTGCGCGTCGGAATTGCGGCCTTGCCGGCATTTATTCGCCGGGCGGCAAACACGCTCAATCCGGCCAACAAAAGCGATTTCTCCCATGAAGTGCGTGAGGCCATGGACAGTTGCCTGGCCTGCAAGGCCTGTGCAGGCCAATGTCCCGTAAAGGTTAGTGTGCCTGCGTTTCGCGCCAGGTTTCTGGAACTCTATTACAGCCGTTATCTGCGCCCGTTGAAAGACCCGCTGGTTGCCGCCATCGAAACCACCTTGCCAATTATGATGCGGACTAGGCCGCTCTATAACCTCGTGGCCGGAACCGGGCCGGGCCGCTGGTTGCTGCGTATGGCTGGACTGATGGCGCTGCCATTGCTGCCGGCAATGCCGCTTGCCGACCAGGCACGTCGCCTCGGCGTCGCGACCGCCACCCGCGAGCGGATTGAAAACCTCACCCAGGCCGAGCGGGAGAGGGCGGTGGTGTTCGTGCCAGATGCGTTTACCGCGTCGTTCGATCCGGATGTGGTGCTTGCGGCCGTGAGGATTGCCCGCAAGATGGGTCTTTTGCCTTTTCTTGCCGAGCCGCAGATCAATGGCAAGGCGCTGCATGTGCATGGTTATCTGGAGCGTTTCGAGCATGCGGCGGCGCGAACGGCGCGTTATCTCCAGTCGATTGCCGATCTCGAGGTGCCGCTTGTCGGGCTTGATCCGTCGATGACGCTGGCGTTTCGCAGCGAATACAGATCTTTGCCCGGCGCCGGATTGAAGTCCACGGTTCTTTTGCCGCAGGAGTGGCTGGCTGCACAAACCGGGCGGCTTTCGGCAAACCTGCCGCGGGAAGAAGGCGCCAGCTTCGGACTGTTACTGCACTGTACCGAACGCAGCAATATTCCCGCCTCGGCAGGCCAGTGGAAACGGATTTTCGAAGGGCTGGGAATAAGCCTCGATATCATCGATGTCGGCTGTTGCGGCATGGCGGGAACCTTCGGCCATGAGGTGCGCAACCGCGCGATATCTAAAAAGCTTTACGGCATGAGCTGGTCGACGCCGGTGTCAAATGCAAACGGGAATAATGTGGTCATGGCCACGGGCTATTCCTGCCGCTCGCAGGTGAAGGTGATCGACGGGAAATCGTTGCCGCACCCCTTGCAGGTGATAGATCGGCTTATCGGCTAAAAAGACCCATTTGAAAAAAAATATAAGCAGAGGGCCGGGAGCCGACCAATGCGGGCGATTCCTCGACGCCAATCCCGCTACAAAAGCGCCGGTGAACTGCACCGGCGCTCTGGTTTTGTGCTCCGCTCAGAAGTAGCGGACTTCCTCGGCTTCGATGCTTAGCGGGTCCTTGCCGCGCTTGGTCAGCCACGAATAGACAGGCGGAACGCGATCTGCGATCGATTCAACGTGAATGTCGATCAAGCATGGGCCGGATGTATATGCAAACGCTTCGGCCAGCGCCTTGTCGAGTTCTTTCGAATTGGTCGCGGTCCAGGCCTTGACGTCAAATGCTTCCGCAATTGCCTGCCCGCGCGGCGGCATGAAATCCACGCCGAAGCACTGGTTGTGTCCCTTCAGGCGGTGCAGCCCCTTGATCCAGCCGAAGGTGCCGTTGTTGAACAGCAGGAGAATGGCGGGAACCTGAAGGCGTACCAAGGTTTCAAGCTCGCCTACCGTCATGCCGAACGAGCCATCACCGAACATGCCGATCGGCCGCCGGTCCTTGTTCGCAAACCACGCTCCAACTGTGGCTGGCAGCGCAGACCCCAGGCCGCCGAACGCGCGCGGTATGGCAAATCGGGTCCTGCGGTCTTTCAGTTTCAGGAAGCGGGTCATGTGCGGGGTTGGCGTGCCCGCGTCAGAGTAAATATGGGCCGGTTTCCCGTAGGCCTCCAATGCTTCGTTAAAGCAGCGCACGGCCCGTTCGGGGCGCAGCGGAGCGGCTTCGGAGTTCAAGAGCGCTTCGGCATTCTCCCAGAAGTTGGCACGCAACCCGTTCAGTTCATCGACCCATTCCTGCGTCCTTGCCGCATCATGATCAATAGGGGCCATGTCGATGAGGCGTTGGAGCACAAGGCGTGCATCACCCTGTACCGATACGACATTTTCGTAGTTGTTGGCCATGATCTCAGGATCGATATCGATCTGGGCGACACGCTTGTTGAGCGTGATCTTCGGGAAGGTCCAGCCGATGGTTACGACCGAACCCATTCTTGATCCGACGAATAGGACAAAATCGGCGTGTTCCAGAGACCAGTTGGCATGCGGATGAAATCCGTTGTCGCCAATGACACCCACAGCCAGCCGGTGATCGTCAGGCATGGTGCCCTGGCCGGTCATTGTGGTGCAGACTGGAATATTCAGGCGTTCGGCAAGCTCCGTCACCTCCGGGCCGGCACAGGAGCGGTTGACACCGCCGCCCGAGACGATCAGGGGCTTCTTGCTGCTTGTCAGCATCGACATCACCGCATCCAGCTTGTCCTGTGGCGGAAGCGTTGGATATGCGGGAAACTGTTTGCATTCCGTCTCGACGTGAAGCGATACCCGCGCCGGGTCTACCTCGGCCAGCAGCATGTCTTCCGGAATCTGCAAATGGACTGCACCCGGTTTGCCAGAGCATGCAACGCGGAATGCGCGACGAATGATTTCCGGCAGTTTCTCCGCTGATTTTACCTGCACCGACATTTTTGTGATCGGGTCGAACAGGCGAGCACAATCCAGTTCGGTCAAGACGCCACGGCCTTCACCGGGGAGGGGTATGTCGATCGTCAGCAGAATGACGGGAACAGAGGATGAATTGGATTCGGCGACAGGTGGCAGCGAATACATGGCGCCTGCGCCTGATGGGCACTCGAAGACGCCGGGCTTGCTGGTGAAGCGTCCATAGGCGTCGGCCATGTAACCGGCAGAGCGTTCGTCGCGTGCCATAACGTGACGAATCTTGTCTTCTCGCTCCTGCAATGCCTCGTAAAAAGGAACGTTGGTGTCCCCCGGTACGCCGAATATCACTTCGACCCCATATCCGATCAGCATGTCCACTAGAATATCTGCGCCGCGCACGACGGTCTCCTTTCGCTACTTTAAAATTCAGTCACAACCTGCGTGGTTTTGAGGACGATCACGGTCACCGACTCATGCTGTGGGAAGCGTGACGGGATGTTTTCCCAATTTTCATGAGCCGGTCTCGCTCAGGCGAAACGCCTTGGCGAGAACGGCTCGATACCGGAGGTGGGCGCCTTGCCGCTCACCATGTCTGCGACAATCCGGCCAGTGATCGGACCGGATGCAAACCCGACATGCCCGTGTCCAAAGGCGTAGAAAACGTTGTTCGAGCGGGAGGAGGTGCCAATGACCGGCAAACCGTCCGGTGTGGACGGGCGGTGGCCCATCCAACGGTCGAGCTTCATCGCCGCGCGTGGCGTCAAGTGATCGTATGTGGCAAGGGCGTGCTCGATCAAAATATCGACACGTTTCCAGTTTGGTGGCGTCTCCACCGAAGCCAGCTCGACCTGTCCCGAAAGACGTAGACCTTTTGAAGTGGGTGTATTCGCCATCTTGCCATCGCTTGGCATGACTGGATACGAAGGCCCGTTTTCTTCGGAAACGAGAACGCCGTGATAGCCCCTCTCGGCTTCGAGCGGAATCCGGTCGCCAGCCTTGCGTGCGAGTGCTTTGGACCAGACACCGGATGCGATCACGGCCCTGTCGCATTCGAGGCGACCGTTATCCGTCTCGACGGCGATCAGGCTGTTATCATCGAAAACGAAACCGTTCGCTCGCGCTTTTACAAGAGTTGCGCCACGGGCGATTGCCGCGGAGACGATCGCTGCAACGTAAGCGCCGGGATCGACACAATGGGCGCCATCTTGCGCCAGAACCCCGAAGTTGTACCGATTGGAAAGGTGCGGTTCCCGTGCATGCAGTTGCCCGGCATCCAGTTCTTTCCAGCGCAAGCCTGTCATGGAGCGCAGGTGCCATGATAATTTCTCCGCCTCGAAATCCTGTCTGCCCGGATAAGCGTAGAGCAGACCTTCCTGGCGAATGAGATGGCTGAGGCCGAGTTCTTCAGCCAGTTTGAGGTGGCGTTGCGGGCTGTCTCCGAGAAGGGTTGCCAGCGCACGCGCGGTTTTCTCGACCCTGGCGACCGTCGAGCCGGCAATGAGAAACCTCACCAGCCAAGGCAGGAGCTTGATAATATGGCGCCAACTGATGACGAGCGGACCTTTTGGATTGAGCAGATAACTCGGAATCTGCTTCCAGAGACCCGGCATCGACATGGGTACGACCGATGCAGGGCTGATCCAGCAGCCGTGTCCATAGCTGGCGCTCTGGCGCCCACCCGGCTCACCGGCTTCAAGAATTGTAACCTGATGGCCGTCCCGGATTAATTCCAACGCCGCACTTGCACCCACTATGCCTGCGCCAATTACGATTACGTGCATGTCTATCATTCCCGAGCATTACAGCGGTTAGACGATCGCTGATCGATGGGCGCAAAAATCCGTCTCCTGCTGTGACGCGGAAGTTGGGTTCAACGCTTTTCGATCACTTTAATGGACCCCGGGGCAGAACCGGGATGACCTGTTTTTCAATTTACGTGCCAACCACGACCCGGCAGAAGGGGCGGTCGGTACAATCAGTTCGGACCAAGACCATTATGGAAATGGCTCAGGAAGGATCGCGTCGCCGGTTGAACGGGATTGTCGATCACCTGGCGCGCTTCGCCTTCCTCAACGACACATCCATCACGCATGAAGATGACACGATCCGCCACGTCGCGGGCAAATGCCATTTCATGCGTGACCAGCAGCATCGTCATGCCTTCGGCGGCAAGAGAGCGGATGACGGATAGAACCTCTCCCACCAACTCGGGATCGAGCGCCGAGGTCGCTTCATCGAACAGCATGACTTCAGGCTTCATCGCCAATGCCCGAGCGATTGCGACGCGTTGCTTCTGTCCACCGGACAAACTGTCGGGGGGAGCCGTTGACTTATGGGCGAGCCCTACCTTTTCCAGCAGTCCGCGGGCGATCTCCCGCGCCTCGGCCTTGGATTTTCGCAGCACCGTGATCGGCCCTTCCATCACATTTTGCTCGACGTTCATGTGCGGGAAAAGATTGAAGCTCTGGAAAACCATCCCTGTCCTTGCGCGGAAGGCGGCAAGCGCCTTGTCACCGGGCAGCTTCCGCGTGCTGGAAAAGTCAATTGCCTGGTCACCCACGCGAATGAAGCCCTGCTCCGGAACCGTCAGCAGATTGACGCTTCGCAGTAACGTCGATTTTCCTGAGCCGCTGGGGCCAATGAGCGCGACGACGTTTCCTTTCTTCACGTTCAGCGTGATATCCTTCAGGACTTCGAAGTCGCCGAAGGATTTTTTGACGCCGGAAAGCTCGATCATATTGTGTTCTGACATGATGATAAGCCTTTCGTGATCAGCGGCCTGCACGCGCTTCAAGCCTGTGAGCGAAGCGTGTCAGCGGGAAAAGGAGGATGAAATAGATGACTGCGATCATCGTGTAGGTTTCCAGCGGCCGATAACTTGCGGACGTGATCAACTGGCCCTGGTAAAGCAGATCCGGAACGGCCAAAACCGACAGAAGCGACGTGTTTTTCAGCTGTAGAACTGTCTGGTTCATCAAGGGCGGGATCATGCGGCGAAATGCCTGGGGTAAAACCACGCGCGCCATGAGCTGATGTCGCCTCATGCCAAGCGCGCGTCCCGCGTCCCATTGGCCAAGATCAACCGAAATGATGCCTCCGCGGATGATTTCGCCGAAAAATGATGCGCCATAAAGCGTCAACGTGATGAAGGCAGCCGCACCCGGCGACAACTCTATTCCGGTCAGAATCGGCAGCGCATAATAGCACCACACAAGCTGGACCAGGACCGGCGTGCAACGGAATATCTCGATGAAGCCCGTGATAAGCCCGCCGAGGATTTTTACGTTGGAAAGGCGAGCCAGTGCGACCAGACAACCGACGATCAAGCCTGAAACCGCAGTGCCAATCGTAAACCCGATTGTATAAAGTACACCCGTCCAGATCAGGCTCTGGTACTGTATGAGAAAACCGAAGTCCCATTGATATTGCATATCGTTCCCACTTTTTGTTTTACGCATTTCCGGACGGAAAACCGGCGTCCACTTTTCCTGGAAATGCTCTAGCGCGCTTCACCAATCGAGGCTCCTGCATGAAGCCACCGGCCAAGTGTGAGGATATCGAACACCGGAAGGCCAAAACGCTTCGATATCTCCGCTGAAAAAGGCGGCAAGTTCGTGCATTCAAATAGGAGCGCGCCGATGGAAGGCTGCTTGTCAACGAGATCCTGAACGGTCTGCAATAACTCGTTGCTGAGGGCCTCGCGGTCATAGGGCTTGCCACCCTCGATCAACTGGTGAAACGCGCCGCCTTTGGGCAGTCCGGTAACCGGAGGAATATCCTTGACGCCTGCTTCCCGGAAATGACGATCCGTCAGAGAGTTGAAATCATATGTAATCACTCCGACTTTCTTTCCAGCCGGAAGAAAGGCGGTGATCTGCGGAATTTGCAGCAGGCTGGAGGTTGCAACAGGGAGCGTGAGGCGGCTTGCGAGCGCGCTTTGCCGCAGCACCAGAAAACCGCATGATGTCGTCAATGCACAGGCGCCTTCTCTCGCCAGCTCTTCACCGGCAGCCACAAAGGCATCGAGCAAAACCGCATCGTCTTCGCCATTGACGATCGTTCTGGCGCTTGCCCCCTTGACCGTTTTGTAGACGACGGGGAACGGCCAGCTTCCCGCGTTGCCCACATCACCCAAAGGACGCTCGAACGTCGTGTCGAGCATCATGATACCAAGCGAGTTGGCCATGATTTCACCGGAAAATACAATGGACGCCGTGCCTGACGCGACGGCAGCTCCTGTTGGAAACAGGGACAGGATCACGCGTGACCCTGTCCACACCCGATCATCAGAACTGAATATCGGCCGGAATATCTTCTTTCTGAACGCCGACCAGATCGAGACTTGAAGTGATCCAGCTCGTCACCACGCCGGAAGAGCGATTGAACTCAAGCCAGTTGTCTACAAATGTCCGGAATCGTGAACTGTCCTCTGCACGAACGCCGGCACAGGTCGGCTGACGCACGATTGGACCGGGGACAACGATTTTGCCGACATTCGCGTTCTTCTTGACAGTTACCAATGACAACATTGCGACCTGGATGACAGCGTCAGCGCGACCGGTTTGAACCGAGAGTGTTGCTTCGTCAGGGGTCTTCAGCGCGACAAGTGTTGCTTTTGGCAGAACGCGACGGGCGAAAAGATCATGTGTCGATCCGATATCGACCGCGATGCGGATTTCCGGCTTGTTCAGCTCTTCCCAGGTCTTCGGCTCAAGGCCGGGCTTGGCGATGATAGTGAAGGTATTCTGCATGATCGGACGGGTGAATTCGACCACCAGTGCGCGTGACGGTGTGGGGCTGAGGCCGAACATGATATCGATCTTGTTGGCCTGAAGATCGAGAACCGCGTTGCCCCAGGTGGTTTCGCTGATTTCGACTTCAGCCTCGAGCGACTTTGCCAGATCGCGGGCCATGCTCATACAAAAGCCAGACCACTCACCGGTCGCGATATCCTTGTGATAATATGGTTCGGTTCCAACAATCCCGGCAACGCGCAGTTTCTTGCTGCTGCGTATGCGTTCAAATGTGGAGCCTGCGGCGGGTGCCTGTGCGACTGCAGGTGTAGCAAGAGCGGTTGCAACCGCGCCCGCACCGGCAAGTCCAAGGAGGCTTCCAAAATCACGTCTGTTCATGTCATCCCCTTTTTTACATTATTTGATGGTACTCCTGCTTCGGCGGGTTCCCAGTTATCCGCGTCGCAGTCTCGGCAGTTACCTTTTCCCTTCGGGTTACAGGCACGTTCGCCGGATGAGTCAGTCTTGACGATCTTGCATTTAAAACAAAACATCGAATAATCCACTTTGCATGAGTTTTAGTCATGATGAAGGGGTTGAGCATTGAGGCGGTATCTTCCATCACTTTCGGCGCTGCATGCCTTCGAAGCTGCTGCCCGATATATGAACTTCACGCGCGCCGCTGATGATCTCGGTCTCACGCAGAGTGGTATCAGCCGGCAAATCCGTAATCTGGAGGATTTTCTGGGGACTACCCTTTTTCACCGTTCAGGCCCACGTTTGGTGCTGACGGAAGTGGGGGCCAACTATTATCGCGACCTTGCGTTCACGCTGGACCGGCTTGAGGAAATCTCGATCGATGCGGTTCGGGGCCGTAGTGTGGATTCCTCCCTGATGGTGGGAACGCATCCAACTTTTGCGGCCCGCTGGTTGCCGCAAAGGCTGTCCACGTTCATCTCGGCATTTCCCGACATACCTCTTGAATTCACACTCGCGACCCCTGCGACAGATTTTGAAACGACACGTCTGGACATAACGGTATTGAGGGGGGCTGGCACGTGGCTTCATGCCCGCGCGATTGAACTTTTCCCTGAGAAACTTGCTGTCGTTGCAGCACCCAACCTCATTCCATTGGGCGAGAAACTCGATCCACTCGATTTTGCGAATTTCCCTATGATACAAAATGCCGGCAGGCCGAGCCTCTGGCTGAACTGGCTGCGTTTTGCCGGATTATCTTATAGCGGTCGTATTCAGGGAATACGATTTAGTCACTATGAGACGATCATAAATGCCGCAGTCAGCGGACTTGGTATAGCAGTCGTGCCGACGTTTTACATCGAACACGAAATTGCAAACGGGCAACTACATATGCCGTTCGGAGACGCTACACATTCCGACGATTCCTATTATGTCGTTTACCCTGAGAGGAAGGCGAACAATCCGAATATCGTGTTGTTCAGGGATTGGTTGATCAGGCAATCCCGTAGACACGGGAACAACAGGGTTACCTAAGCTCCAGTTTTCGCCATGGCGTGCACTCTGATCAAGCCTATGGGACGTAATGAAGATTGTCTTTCGACGCCGCAACGCTGGCAGCTCTCCTTAGTTCGTTGCGGTGGCTCTCTGAATAGCCCCTAGATTTGTAGACACCTTCTTTCCTAATTTTGAGGCAAGAAGAGCATCATGAGCAAATCGAATTTCAGCGAAGAGTTTAAGCGTGACGCGGTGCGGCAGATCACGGAGCGGGGCTATCCGGTTGCTGAGGTTTCGCAGCGTCTCGGCGTCAGCCAGCATTCGCTGTATGAATGGAAGAAGAAGTTTGCTGGGTCGGACTCCAAGGGTAACGACGAGGCCGAGGAGATCAGGCGGCTGAAGAAGGAACTGGCTCGCGTCACTGAGGAACGCGATATCCTAAAAAACGATCACGGGCTTTGGTCCGCCTGTGCGCGGTAGAAACAGGTCATGCTACGATCGCTGCCGGAGGGGAGTTGCCGACTGCTTATTGGAGGCGTTCGACCCCGTTAAAAAACGTGGCACATGGGCTGTTGCGAACTTGAGAGTGGTGACGCGGCTTCAGCCGCGATCCCGGTTAGGAAAATGACGAACTTGCGCGGCCCACCCCTTCCCCAAACAAAGGAGGAGAAGCCATGCCCAAGACAAGATCATCAGCCCCGCAGAACCTCACCCGTGTGAATCCGGGCGCAGCCGCCATCGACATCGGGTCCACTATGCATATGGCGGCGGTCAATCCGGA
Source organism: Agrobacterium sp. 16-172Ci (assembly GCF_053522725.1). NCBI lineage: Bacteria > Pseudomonadati > Pseudomonadota > Alphaproteobacteria > Hyphomicrobiales > Rhizobiaceae > Agrobacterium > Agrobacterium sp. 16-172Ci. The sequence continues at coordinate 7,603 of NZ_JBNWBW010000018.1, read as the reverse complement.
CAGTGACGACATGCCGATCCGCGCTTTCGGCACCTTCACTCATGACCTGCATGACCTTGCCGCGTGGTTCCGTTCTTGTGGCGTCACGAGCGTAGCGATGGAGTCGACCGGCGTCTACTGGATACCGGCATTCGAGATTCTGGAGCAGCACGGATTTGAAGTGATCCTGGTCAATGCGCGTTATGCGAAGAACGTCCCCGGCCGGAAGACCGACGTCAACGATGCGGCATGGCTTCGCCAATTGCATTCCTATGGTCTGTTACGCGGAAGCTTTCGGCCAACCGCACAGGTCGCAACATTGCGTGCTTATCTGCGCCAGCGAGAACGGCTGGTCGAGTATGCGGCAGCTCATGTCCAGCACATGCAGAAGGCTCTGATGGAGATGAACCTGCAACTCCATCATGTTGTCTCCGACATCACCGGCGTGACCGGTATGAAGATTATCCGGGCAATCGTTTCCGGCGAGCGCGATCCCGAGGCCTTGGCATCATTGCGTGATGTTCGCTGCCACTCTTCTGTCGAAACAATCCGAGCATCCCTGATCGGTAACGATCGTGATGAACACGTGTTTGCGCTTTCCCAGTCACTGGCGCTCTACGACTTCTATCAATTGAAGATGCTCGAATGCGACCGCAAGCTGGAAACGGCGATTGCCATGATGACTGCAGAAGTCGAACAGCCGCGCGCGCCGCTGCCAAAAATCCGGACTAAGACCAAGCAGACGAATGCGCCATCCTTCGATGTCCGGGCCGCTCTATACGGCCTTACGGGCACAGACTTGACGCAAATCCATGGACTTGGCTCCTCGCTCGCCCTCAAGCTCATCGGCGAATGCGGAACGGATCTGCGAGCATGGCCCACCGCCAAGCACTTCACATCATGGCTCTGCCTAGCTCCCGGCAACAAAATATCTGGCGGAAGACTTCTCTCGTCGAAAACGCGCCGATCATCGAGCCGGGCAGCCGCACTCTTGCGGTTGGCAGCCACCACGATTGGCCGAAGCGACACGGCACTGGGTGCATTTTACCGACGTTTGGCAGGGCGCATCGGAAAGCAGAAAGCCGTGACGGCGACGGCACGTAAGATCGCGGTTCTCTTCTTCAATGCCCTTCGGTTCGGCATGGCTTATCGTGATCCTGGTGCGGCGGCATATGACGAGCGCCATCGCGGTCGAGTCTTGGCAAACCTGCAGCGCCGTGCTCGCTCTTTGGGATATCAACTTGATCCCATCCCCGATGCGGATAGTGTTTCTTAGGAAAGCGGCCGCGTATTTCGCCAGGGATGCAAAGTGAAGTACGCGTTCATTGCTTTGCATCGCTTGCAGTTTTCGGTGCGGACGATGTGCCGCCTTCTGCGGGTTCACCCGAGTGGATTTTACACCTGGCTGAAGAACCCGCTGAGCAGGCGAGCCAATGAGGACAAGCGACAGACCGATCTCCTCCTGAAGGCATGGGAAGAGAGCGGCAAGGTCTACGGTTATCGCAAGCTGCACGACGACCTTCTCGATCAGGGAGAGATGTGCTGCCCGAACCGGGTCGCGCGCCTGACGCGTCTCGCCGGGATAAAGGCGCAGATCGGCTACAAACGCCGTCCCGGCATCTATGGCGGCAGACCGTCTGTCGTCGTCGATAATAAGCTCGACCGGCAATTCGACGTAGCAGCTCCGGACAAGGCCTGGGTCACGGACATCACTTACATTCGAACCTGCGAAGGTTTCGCTTACCTTGCGGTTGTCATCGACCTCTATTCTCGCCGGGTCATCGGCTGGGCGATGCAGAGCCGACAGACCACGGACGTCGTATTGCAGGCTCTGCTCATGGCGGTGTGGCGACGCAAACCGAAAGACAAGGTGCTGATCCACTCGGATCAGGGCTCGCAGTTTACCAGCATGGACTGGGCCTCGTTCCTCAGGCACCACAATCTGGTTCACTCGATGAGCCGACGCGGCAACTGCCATGACAATGCGGTGGCCGAGAGCTTCTTCAATCTTCTGAAGCGAGAGCGGATACGGCGCAAAGTCTACCGTTCACGCGATGAAGCACGCCAGGACGTGTTCGACTACATCGAAATGTTCTACAACCCGAAACGCAAACACGTCAGGAACGGGATGCTGTCGCCCGTCGAGTTCGAGAAGCAGCAGAAAATCTAACCCGAGGGTGTCTACGAAACTCGGGGCTATTCACTCCCCAATTCGGCGTCTTTTCGGAGCATATCCTCAATCTCCGCCGCAGACACCTGCAAGAACTGACGTTTGACTGTTTTTTGCGGAAAGTGCAGGTATCTCAAGGTGGTTTGCCATTCGCCTGTAGGCCGTAAAACTAAGGCCCTCAACGAACTCTTCATCGACGACGAGACGTTAGGTGCCAGTTTCCAAATGTGCCATGAGGCTACTTAGTACGAATTGATGCACGAAAGTGATTTCGCTGCTTGTCGTTCTCTCTATCATGTCAGAATCCTCTTGTTTTCTTATGAACTGCCCCCCATTTCGACCGGACAGTCGGCATAAGCAGAAAGGTTCAAGTACAAGCTTGGGTATAGGCTTATGTCTAACGAGTATCGACACGTTGAATTGCTGACGGGCGATGTCCGCCGTAGGCGGTGGACAACCGAGCAAAAGCTGACGATCATTGAGCAGAGTTTCGAACCTGTGACCTGAGACCCGACTTCCCTCCAGTTTTCGGGAGGGTCTTGAGTTTTTTGCTCTGATCCCAAACCTTGGACCGCCAGAGACCCGGGAAGGCATCGCCTGAAAACAGCGGCGCAAGGGGACTGTCCGCAACAGCCTCTCTCATCCCGCGAAGCTGGGTTGAACCGCCGCTCGCCCACTTCAGGCCGACGAGCGTTAAGCCGCGAAGAACTTCGGCTCGATTATCGCACTCAACGGCGTTTCGCTGAGTGTCCACGAAGGAGAGGTTCTGTGCCTTCTCGGAGATAACGGAGCCGGCAAATCAACCCTGATCAATACTCTTTCTGGCGTTCACAGGCCGACATCCGGCGACTTCCTGGTCGAGGGCAAACAACATCTCTTTTCGGGGCCAAGAGATGCGCTCGATGCGGGGATCGCGACCGTCTACCAGGATCTGGCGATGATCCCACTGATGTCTGTCACAAGAAACTTCTTTATGGGGCGCGAGCCGTTGAAGGGCTTCGGTCCGTTCAAATACATGGACATGGAATTCGCGGATCGCGTCACCAGCGAAGAAATGAAGAGAATCGGCATCGATGTGCGCGAACCCGGGCAGGCCGTCGGCACGCTCTCCGGTGGCGAACGTCAATGCGTGGCGATTGCACGCGCTGTGTACTTCGGGGCAAAAGTCCTCATTCTCGATGAGCCGACATCTGCACTCGGTGTTGCGCAGACCTCCATGGTCCTGAAGTACATCGATCAGGTTCGCAGCAAAGGTCTGGGCGTGATTTTCATTACCCACAACGTCAGACATGCTTATGCCGTCGGCAATCGTTTCACAGCTCTGAACAGGGGAAAGACGCTTGGCACATTTGCCAAACACGAAATCGACCTCGATGGCCTGCAGAATCTGATGGCCGGTGGCAAGGAACTACAGTCGATCTCCGCGGAGCTGGGCGGCACCATCTGAAGACACTTGGAAACATGAATTTTGGCCCGGCGAATTCGCGGGGCCTTGGGACAGCCATATCCAAAATCCAGGGAACCACCCCAAATGAGCAGTACAAATAACACCCCGTTTCCGTTAGCCGCCTGCGCGGAGATGTTATGGCGGGACAAACCAATCGAATGGCGCGCCTCCCGATTGAAGGAGCAGGGATTTGGCGTCGGCCTCTGGAATTGGCCAGAACACGACATCAACAAGCTCGAAGCCACCGGTGCGACCTTCACAATTATGAACGGTTACCTGACAGGCCGCCTCACCGATGATGAGGGCGCAACCGAACTTTTGAGAACCGCGCGCGAAACGGCTCAGATCGGCAAACGTCTTGGCGTTCAGCGCCTCAACCTTCACGGCACAGGCCTCGGGGATCGTGGACTGCCGGTTCAGCCTGTCGAGGTCGTCACGGGAACCATGTGGCTGAAGGCTCAGGAGACGCTATGCCGTATCGTTGACCTCGCGGAAGAAGAAAATGTGGTTTTCACACTGGAGAACCTGAACCTTCCCGTCGATCACCCCGGCGTGCCGTTCGGGCGCGCCGAAGACACGTTGGCGCTTGTATCCAGCATCGATCACCCGCGTCTGCGTTTGAACCTTGACCTCTACCACGCGCAGATCGGTGAGGGGAACCTGATCGAACTTTGCCGCAGGAGCCTGTCGTGGATCGGTGAGATTCAGGTGGCTGACGTACCCGGCCGATTTGAGCCGGGCACCGGCGAGGTGAATTGGAAGGGGATCGCAAAAGCCCTGAGCGATATGGGCTACTCCGGCCCGATCGGGATGGAAGCTTGGGCATCCGGAGATGCCGACGCAGCGCTCGCTGCCTTCCGCGAAGCCTTCACTCTCTGATTTCAAAAACAGGACTAAAAATTATGACCAAGGTCAAAACAGTCAACGTCGGACTTATCGGGGCAGGGCGCATCGGTTCATTCCATGGGGAGAGTGTCGCAAGAAGGCTCGTAGACGCGGAGCTTGTGGCCGTCGCTGATCCCGCTCCCGGGGCCGCCGCAAAACTTGCAGACGCGCTGGGCGCCGACGCTTCTTATACCGACGTCGCAGAAATGCTTTCTCACCCCGGTCTGGATGCGGTCATTATTGCCACACCTGCACGCTTTCACACCAATATCCTTGTGCAGGCGGCGGAGGCCGGTAAAGCGATCTTCTGCGAAAAACCGATGGCACTCACGCTTGAAGATGCGGATCGCGGCATTGCGGCCGCCAAGGCCGCGGGTGTTCCCCTGCAGGTCGGTTTTAATCGCCGTTGGGACCAGGCATTTTTTGAAGGCCGCGCAGCGATCGACGCTGGAAAGATCGGTGCGGTTCAACTCATCCGGTCGCTGACACGCGATCCGGGTCCGTTCGGCGGTGATCCTGACAGTATTCCGTTGTGGACGATCTTCTATGAAACCCTTATACACGACTTCGACACATTGCTTTGGTTGAACCCCGGCGCAAAGCCTGTCGAAGTGTTTGCAATGGCAGATGCATTGGTTCGCCCGGATGCACGCGACAAGGGCTTCCTGGACACGGCGGTCGTCAATATCCGCTTTGACAACGGGTCTATTGCGGTTGCGGAAGCAAACTTCTCTGCAATGTACGGCTACGATATTCGCGGCGAAGTATTCGGCTCCGGCGGAATGGTCACGATGGGCGACGTACGACGTTCGAGCATGACGCTGTTCGACGCGACTGGCGTATCCAACGACACATGGCGGCGCGACACGGACCACTTCGTCCAAGCCTACACGGCGCAGCTTGCTTCTTTCGTTGAGGCGGCTCGTCGCGGTGTTGTTCAGAATGCACCCACGGGAGCTGATGCTCGCAACGCTCTGGCGATCGCCCTTGCTGCCATTGAATCCGTGTCGAGAAAACAGCCGGTTCCTGTGAGTTGAAGGCCTAGCTGACAGGGGCGCTGTCGGCCTCTGTCAGCACATATATGTTGGAAAAGTTCGTGACCAGAAGCCTGTTGGTGAGGCTAAGAGGATCATCATGGAAGCGAAAGCAGAAGTTCAGAAGCCAAAAACAGTTCTTGATCTGGAAAGCATGCTTGCGGTCCAAGGTGTGACGTTATCTTTCCGTCAAGAGCGAGTAGCGCGATTTGCGGTCGCCTATCCGGAAATCGTCGCCTTCGGTACAGCAAATTCCCTTGCTGTTCGTTGTTCAGTCACCCAGTCGACGGTGGTTCGGCTGGCAATCTCTCTTGGGTTTGAGAGTTATCGCGAATTCAGGCGCGTTTTTCGGCAGCACGTGAAAGTCAACGCAACCTACCGTTAGGTTATTGATTTTTGATTCTCGTCGCGCCTACAGTCAGAGAAAGCTGCTGTTGCCAGATTTGTTGGCCCGTATCTCGCCGCTCGGATAGGAGCACACATTCTCACCGGACAATATCGTTGGCCAAAGTATTGGCGTATGGCCTCTTCGCATCAGCCAAAGTCTCTTCGATTGAACTGTAAATCTCAGTATCGATGCCTTCAGCGAGCCAGGCAACGACGCTGAGGACATGCCCACGTCCGTCGATTTCGGACTACTCCTGTTTTGGCCCCTATTTATGAGTTGCTTGTTCCGCGTATTCGCGGCTCACATCAGCACAACAAGTTTGCCCAGTCTGTGACGTTTCCCCGTCTCTTCAAGAGCATCTTTAGCTTGCTCGAAACGGAACGGCGTGACGAGGGGACCGGACAGACGACGCAGTTCAACTTGCTCAAAGAGGCTGAAACGGCCTGCTTCGCGTCGTCGGGATATGCTGCCAGGTAATGTCGGATATCAACTAAACATCATCCGTCGGATGGCGCTGCGTGAGAAGCAGTCGATCCGGGAGATCAGCCGGCGCACCGGGCTGTCGCGCAACACGATCGCGAAGTATCTGAACGCCGGTACGATCGAGCCGACGTTCACGATACCGGAACGACCGAGCAAGCTTGATCCTTTTGCCGATAAGCTGGCGGCCTGGCTGAAGACCGAGGCCGGGAGGTCACGCAAACAGCGTCGAACTCTAAAGCAGCTTCATGCCGATCTGGTGGTTCTCGGCTTTACCCGCTCCTATGCTCGGGTTGCCGCCTTCGCCCGTGATTGGCGGGCTGACCGGCAACGTGAGCTGCAGACGACGGGCCGCGGCATATTCGTCCCGCTGTCTTTCCGCCCGGGCGAAGCATTCCAGTTCGATTGGAGTGAGGACTATGCCGTGATCGGCGGCGAGCGCACGAAGTTGCAGGTCGCACATATCAAGCTATAGCACAGTCGGGCTTTTCTGGTCAGGGCATACCTGCTGCAAACGCACGAGATGCTCTTCGACGCCCATTGGCATGGCTTCCGTGTGTTCGGCGGCGTGCCTGCTCGCGGCATCTACGATAACATGAAGACGGCGGTCGATCGCGTTGGCCGCGGCAAGGAGCGACAGGTCAACATCCGGTTCCTTGCGATGACGAACCACTACGTTTTTGCGCCAGAGTTCTGCAATTCCGCCGCAGGCTGGGAGAAAGGGCAGGTCGAGAAGAACGTTCAGGATGCCCGACCACGCCTGTGGCAACAAATGCCGGACTTCCCGGATTTGGCAACGTTGAACCTCTGGCTGGAACAGCATTGCCAGGACCTGTGGCGGGACACCGCGCATGGCACTTTGTCAGGCACGATCGCGGATGTTTGGGCTGATGAGCAGCCTGCTTTGATGGCATTGCCCGCCATGTTTGACGGCTTTGTCGAGCAGAGTAAGCGGGTCTCGCCAACATGCCTGATCACCTTCGAGCGTAATCGTTACAGTGTGCCAGCATCATTTGCGAATCTGCCCCGTGAGCCTACGGATTTATCCCGAGAGACTGGTCATTGCGGTCGAGGGCAATGTCCTCTGCGAACATCCGCGGATCATAGAGCGCAGCCACGACAAACCGCCGAGGACGATTTATGACTGGCGGCATTACCTTGCGGTCATCCAGCGCAAACCCGGAGCCCTGCGCAATGGTGCGCCTTTCCTGGAATTGCCG
>NZ_JBNWBW010000017.1:0-118043 GCF_053522725.1 Agrobacterium sp. 16-172Ci | reverse complement strand
ATTGGCGCAGGCTGACCAGAAGACCGTGCCAAGCCCACTCGCCTTCGCCCGGCTGGTACGCGCAAACCTCATGCACCGGCGACGCACCGATCGGCTTCTAAACCCGCCACCAGACAAACCCACAAACCAAAACCAGATGGCCTTCCAATGGCCACAAATTTAAACCGGACAGTAGTGGGCCTGTCCCGAGGATGACGTCGATTAGGGGTTCTGCTTTGTCATCATCCTCGACCGCGGCTTTGCCGCGGTTTTTTTTTAGCCGTCGCTTGAATCGATATTCAACCATATGGTTGACTTTCCGGGTCGACAGTCTATATTCAACAACATGGTTGAATTATCCGCTTCACATCTCGACGCTGTCTTTCATGCCCTCGGCGACGCCACGCGGCGCACGATGCTGCGCGATCTTTCCCTTGGTGAGCGAACGGTGAGCCAGTTGGCCCGGCCGTTCGACATATCGCTCGCCGCCGCCTCTAAACATATCAAGGCGCTGGAAAATGCGGGGCTTATCCGCCGGGAGGTGAGGGGGCGCATTCATGTCTGCCGCCTTGCACCGGAACCGTTGGCAGAGGCGCATGAATGGCTCGATTTCTACAGACAGTTCTGGGGCAGCCGCCTCGATATTCTTGAGCAGATGCTCAGGGAGGATGATCAGGGAAAAATCCCTGCAGATGGAGGAAATGACAATGGCTGATATTGCAATGCCTGACGCCTATGGCCGTCTTGTCGAACCGACGACCCTTAAGATCGAACGGCTGCTGCCGGGGCCGATCGAGCGGGTATGGGCCTATCTCACACAAAGCGAGCTTCGCCGTCGCTGGCTGGCTTCCGGCGAAATGCGGCTTGCGCCCGATGCGCCGTTCGAACTGGTCTGGCGCAACGATGAGCTTTCCGATCCGCCGGGCCGGCGCCCGGAAGGCTTTTCCGAAGAAGACCGTATGGCTTCCCGCATCATTACCGTGGTCCCACCGCACCGTCTCGTCTTCAGTTGGGGCGAAGGTGGCGAGGTGTCGATCGAGCTTCAGGCTCTTGGCAAGGATGTGCTGCTGACGCTGGTTCATCGCCGGCTGGCCGACAGGAGGACGAGGCTTGACGTCAGCGCTGGCTGGCATGTGCATCTCGACATTCTCGCCGCCCGTCTTCAGGAGAAGGAGCCGAAGCCGTTCTGGGATACATGGCTGGGACTGAAAGAAGAATATGAGCGGCGCATACCGTAACGGGGCGGTGCTTTTCTGGACACAACGGCGCGGTTTTCCGCGCCGTTTTTCAAGTGCCACCTGCCGCGGCGCTGGCACAATTGCTTTGCTCACATTCCGATTCAACTGCCTGTTAGAGAGATTCCGGACAGTGTCTTAAACCACTGTTATATCAAAGCATTTCCAGCGAGGTCTTGCGCGTTGGCGGCGGGAAGACGGCATCCAGCGCCGCCCAGTCTTCCTCGGTTATCTCAAGATCGGTCGCGCCGCGATTTTCCTCGACACGGGAAACGCTGGCGGATTTCGGGATGGCGATGACGCCGTCCCTCTCCAGAAGAAAGGCGAGCGCCAGTTGCGCCGGTGTCGCCTGATAGGCCTTGGCGATGCGGATGAGTTCGTGGTTCTTCAAGATGCGGCCCTGCTCGATGGGGGAATAGGCCATCAGCGGCACGCCGCGCTCCTGGCACCAGGGCAGCAGCGAAAACTCCGGCCCACGCCGGGACAGATTGTAGAGCACCTGATTGGCCGCGCAGTTCTTGCCGCCTGGAACCGCGAAAAGCTCCTCCATGTCGTCGGTGTCGAAATTGGAGACGCCCCAGTCGCCGATCTTGCCGTCGCTCTTCAGCCTTTCGAAAGCCGCCACGGTTTCTGCAAGCGGGTGCTCACCGCGCCAGTGCAGCAGATAGAGGTCGATATGGTCGGTGCCGAGCCTTGCAAGGCTGCGCTCGCAGGCCTCCGTCGTGCCTCTTTCGCTGGCGTTCCAGGGGTAGACCTTGCTGACCAGAAACACGTCCTGTCGACGGCCGGCGATGGCCGCGCCGACCACCTCTTCCGATCTGCCATCCGCATACATTTCCGCCGTGTCGATCAGCGTCATGCCGAGATCGATCGCCTTGCGGATGCTTTCGACCTCCTGCGGCGCGGATGATCTCGTCTCCCCCATGTTCCAGGTACCGAGGCCAAGGGCCGGAACCTCTTTTCCGGAGGGCAGGGTGACGGAAGGAATATCGTCATACATGGGTTCGCTCCAGCGGTTGATGATCGGACAATAGAACTTTGTTCCGACTTCTCAAAGCCGGCATGGAGAGGATCGATCCATCAAAAAAATTGACCTCGGCCATCGATGCGGCGGGGTGGCCTGATGTTGGTCCGACGGATAGGATTTCGGCTCAAGGAGAAATCATGACTGTCGAAACCCTTGTTGCGCTGGTGCTGTTTGCCTTCACCACATCCATCACGCCCGGCCCGAACAATATGATGCTTTTTGCCTCGGGCGTGAATTTCGGTTTCCGCCGCACCATCCCGCATATGCTGGGCATCGGGGCGGGCTTCCTGTCGCTGCTGATCGGGGTCGGCTTCGGTCTCGGCGCGTTGCTGCATGCGGTGCCCGTGCTTTACACCGGGCTGAAATTCGCAGGCGGGCTCTATCTCGTCTGGATTGCGTGGAAGATCGGCACCTCCCGCAGCCTGAGTGAGGGTTCGGCAACATCGGAGCCGATGAGTTTCCTTGCCGCGGCCGCTTTTCAGTGGGTCAATCCCAAGGCGTGGGTGATGGCGGTGACGGCGATGGCGACCTATACGGATGAGCGGCAATATTTCCTCACCGTGCTTCTCGTCGGCGTGGCCTTCGCCGCGGTCAATCTTCCCAGCGTTTCCACATGGGCCGGTTTCGGCTCGGCATTGCGTGAATGGCTGGCGGTGCCGGTCCGGCTCAAATGGTTCAATATCACCATGGCCGTGCTTCTCGTCATCAGCCTCTGGCCGATGCTGAAATAAAGGTCTTCAAGTCGGGAACTGCCGGTAACATTCCTCGGCGATTGCCTGCACCTCGTCGCGCGTCAGCTCGGCGGACACGGCGTAACCCAGTTCATTGTCGATCCAGTAGAAGGTCTCGATGCCGTCGGCGCTGGCCATGCGGAAGCTGGTGGTGCGGTTTTCCTCGTTGTGGCCGATCAGCACCGTCACCCGACGGCCTGTCTTGTCCTGATACATCAGCATCGCGCCCGGTTTACCGCTGACGGGGATAAGACGCCCGCCGACGAGGTCGTATCCGATCTTTGAGAGATCGGGGATGGTGAAGGGGTAACCGAGCCGCTTGCCGAGCCATGTGGCGAGATGCTGCTGTTCTCCCGCGCCGACTTCGACGGGATGGCGCACCTCGCTAGCATAGATGAGATAGGCGGATTTCGCCTGCGCCGGAATATCCGTGGTCAGCGACGCCAGGGTCACGTCCTGCGGCGTGGAAAAAGACGGCGGCAGAAGCCTGCCCGCCGCAGCACCCGCGACGAATATCAAAAGGGCGGCCGCTGTTTGCAGGAGAACCGGTTTTGCCCGCCATGCGCGGTCCCTCTTTTGCGGGGTGAGCATCGATGCGTCATGCGGATGCGCGGCGGCATAGGAGGCGAAGGCATTGCGCAGAATATCGGCCTGTTTTCTCCACTCCTCCACACGGGCCTGCTCTTCCGGCCTTTCCGCCAGCCAGGCCTCGACAGCCGCGCGGTCATCGTCGGAAAGAAGTCCGTCGACATAGGCGTGCAGATCGTCTTCGGTTATGGCCTCTAGCCGTTTCATCTTGGTCTCCGCAGGGGAATGATATTATCCGCCGCCAGATGCTGGCGAAGGGTTTCGCGGGCGCGGGACAGTCTGGACATGACGGTGCCGAGCGGGATCGCCAATGTCTCGGCCGCTTCCTGATAGCTGTAGCCTTCCACCGTCACCAGCATCAGCACGGCGCGCATGTCCGGCGAAAGAAGGGCGAGTGCGCCGTGCAGCCGGTCGTTCTCCAGCGTGTCGGAGAGCGTCTCCGCGCCGGCGATACTCTCATGGCCGTCCAGGCTCTCGGACGGGTGGCGTTTCTCGGCGCGGTGGCGGTTACGATAAAGATTCGTCATTATCGTGTAAGCCCATGATTTCAAACCCGTTCCGCGCCATTGCCTTTTATTGGCCAGCGCCTTTTCCACGCAGTCCTGCAAGAGGTCCTCGCCATCGGCATCTGAACGGGAAAGGCTGCGGGAATAACGGCGCAGCATGGGCATCAGCGCCAGCATCTCCGTTTCGAAGCTGCCGGCTGCGGGGGAATGGTTCCCCCGCTTTTCATCCGTCATGCCATCAGGGTTTTGCGGCATCCCATACACCGTTCATACCGTCGCCGGTGGCGTCGCCTTTTTTCGTGTCCTTGACCCAATAATAAAGCGGCATGCCATCCTTCGCCCATTGCATCTTGCCGTCCTTGCGCTTCACGAGGGAATAGGCGCCCTCGGCCTTGTCGCTGGCGGCTGCAAAAAACGGCGGCCAGTTCACCGCGCATTTGTCATAACAATTGGATACGCCCTTCTTGTCGTTCTTGAAAGTGTAGAGCGTCATGCCTTTTTCGCCCGCCAGCACATCGCCCTTAGCGGTCTTGACGGTTTCGACCATAGGGGCGGCATAGGCCGTTCCGGCAAAAGCCAGAACGAGGGCGGGAACGATAAAGCGGATCTTCATGGACATATCCTCCTTGGTTCGGGCGGCCTCTGCCGCCAGCACATCAAGAGACACCGCAACCCGACGGATTATTCCCTGCGGCAACGAATTTTTGCGATTTTTAAACTTATCCATTGAGCTAACAATTTCGATGTGATAGTTAGCCTTATGGAAAACTATTCAGGCGCGCTCGACGATATCTTCCAGTCTCTTGCCGATCCGACCCGCCGGGCGGTGATCCTGCGGCTGGGCGGCGGGGAGGCGAGCATCGGAACGCTGGCCGAGCCCTTCGACATGGCCCTGCCATCCTTCATGAAACATATCCGCCAGCTGGAAGAGGCGGGGCTGATCGTGACGCGCAAGCAGGGGCGTGTCAGGTTCTGCTCGCTGGAGAAACAAAGGTTCTCCATGCTCGATGGCTGGTTGTCGCAACAACGCGCCATCTGGGAAGGTCGCACCGACAGGCTCGAACAATTCGTCATGGCGCAACAGGACAGGATGTCCAGCAAAGGGGAGAATGACCAATGACCGAGACTTTCAATCCCGATCTCGACCTGAAGATTTCTCGCATTATCAGGGCGCCGCGCCGGCTCGTCTGGAATGCCTGGACGGACAAGGCCAGCCTCGAACAATGGTGGGTGCCGCATCCCGGCCAATGCCGGGTCGACCGCATGGAGCTTCATCCCGGCGGCGCCTTCGAAACGCGCTATAGCGAGGACGGCACGGCTTTCGGTCCGCATGTCAAAGGATGTTTTCTGGCGGTGGATCATGAGCAGCGTCTGGTTTTCACCGATGCGCTGACGGCGGGTTTTCGCCCCTCCGCCCAGCCGTTCCTCACCGCCGTGATGACATTTCGCGATCACCCCGACGGCATGGAATATGTGGCCTATGCCATGCACAACAACCCAGAGGATCGCGACAGGCACGCGGAGATGGGCTTCTTCGACGGATGGAATACGGTTGCGGAGCAGCTGGCGCAGCTTGTCGAGCGACAGGCGGTCAATTGAGCCGCTTCAGCCGAACAGGGGAATATCCGGCTTGTTGAGCATGAGCCAGATGATGCCGAGAACTGCGAAAAAGGCGGGAAAACCGCAGGCGAACCAGATGCGGTAAAGCCGGAACCATTGCGCGGGCAGGGCCTGTCCGGTGGCGGCGCAGTCGCGGGCGATATCGCGCAGCCTGATCTGTATCCACACCACCGGCAGCCAGAAAATGCCGGTGAAGACATAAAGGGCGAGCGAAAGCGCGATCCAGCCTTCGGTCAGCGGCCAGCCGATGATGCGCGCGAGAAGATATCCGGTGACAGGCTGGATTATCGCGGCGGTGGCGGTAAATACCGTGTCGGCGATGACGACAGTGCCTGCGACATGAGCGATCAGCGCCGGGCTGGCCGTCCGCCGTGCCATCACCATGAAAAAGGCAATGCCGGCGCCAGTGCCGAACAGCACCGTCGCGCCGATGACATGGGCAAGCCGCAGCAGTTCCTCAAGCGTCATCAGCGTTCATCCAGGGTGGCGAGGGCAACGAGCGTCAGGGCGATGGAAGGCAGAACCTTGACCAGAGGACCGAGTGGATCGAGCCAAAGGGTCGGTTCGAGCAGGCTGCCGCCGGCCAGATAAGCGGCGCTGACCAGCAGCATGGCGACAAGCGCCTTTCTGGCGAGCGGCCGCAGCAGGACGGCGATGCCGAGGCCTATATCGATGAGGCAGGTGGCGAGCGTGAGAATGACAGCCGGCGTTTGCGGCATAAAGGGCAGGAAATGCGCCGCTGCTCCGGGGATATTCAGCAGCGGTATGAGGCCGGACAGCAGCCAGAATAAAGACAGGCAGAGAACGATCAGGGGTTTCAGCAGATATAATCTGGCAAACCACAGGTCCTGCACACCGGAAGGGTGGGCGGCCAGCGTCTGTTCCAGGGTCTTGAGTGACGCCATCGCCGGTCCAGCTTCACTCTCCGTTACGATGCCTTCCGACATGACCGTCATGGCGGTCGAACGCAGCGGCGACCGCCAGCCGAGTTTGCCTGCGGCATCCGCCACAAGGCCGACGGGGCGCATGAAGGCGGCGGGAAGATTTATGATCGGAGCACGGGGCAGGCCCAGCCATTGCCGGTGTCTGGCGACCACGTCCTGCAATGTCAGCGTTTCCTTCGCGGCTAGTTCTAGATCGCTGTCCGGCGGGATTTCGCCGTCGATCGCCGCGCATACCACGGTTGCCACATCCTCCACCGCGACCGTCCGGACGGCGATTCGTCCATTGACGAGCGGCACCACGAAGGGAAAGCCTGCAAGCGCACGCACGAGTGCCGTGCCGCCGTGCGCGTTTCGCCCAACCACCAGCGCGGGGCGCAGAATGACGTGAGGCAGACCGCTTGCGGCGAGTGCCTCATCGGCGCGGCGTTTGGTGGCGAGGAAGGGCAGGCCGGATGCGGCCCCCGCCGTGCGGGCCGATATCTGGATTATCCGTCTGCCGCCCGCCTGCGCCGCTGCTTCATAGAGCGCCAGCATCGCTTTCTCCTGCGTCGCGGCAAGGTCATCCGACAGGCCGTCTTGCAGCGCGCCCGCACAATTGACAATGGCGTCATTGTCATGGACGAGCGATGACCAGTCTGTCGCGTGCGTCATCCTGGAAAGATCGGCTGAGACCCAGTTGGCGAAAGGCCATTTGTCGCGGGCGCGGGTGACAGAACGCGCCAGCCCCGTCACGGTATGCCCGCGGAGGTGCAGGCTTTTGAGAACCTCCGAACCGATGAAACCTGTTGCGCCGAGAATCAATATCTTCATACGAGGGATGATAGCGACCACGGCTTAAAAACCAGCCGTGTTTTATTGCCGCATTCTCACACGACGATTCATCTTTCGTTCTTTTTCTGTTGCGCACCACGCTCGAATCCTGCGATGAGGGCGCATGTTATTTTCACCGCAACAGGACGAAGCGCTGAAGGCTGTTTCCCGCTGGCTGAAGGAAGGCCGGACGCCGGTTTTCCGGCTGTTCGGTTATGCCGGAACGGGCAAGACGACGCTTGCCAAGCATTTCGCGGAAAATGTCGATGGGGAGGTGCTGTTTGCGGCCTTCACCGGCAAGGCGGCGCAGGTGCTGCGCTCGCGCGGGGCGACCAATGCCCGCACCATCCATTCGCTGATCTATCGCCCGCGCGGCGAAGAAACGGTGGAAGACGAGGAAACCGGCAAAACGTCGATTGCGCCGATGTTCTCCATTAACCGCCAGAGCCCGCTCGCCAAGGCGGCGCTCATTATCATCGATGAATGTTCGATGGTGGATGAGCAGCTCGGCAGGGACCTGATGAGCTTCGGCACGCCGATCCTCGTGCTTGGCGATCCCGGCCAGTTGCCGCCGGTTTCGGGCGGCGGCTTCTTTACCGAGCAGGAGCCGGATTATCTGCTGTCGGAAATCCATCGGCAGGCCAAGGACAATCCCATCATCCATCTCGCCATGGATGTGCGGGAGGGCCGGGAGATCATGCGCGGCGATTACGGGACCGCGCAGGTGATTTCCAAATCCGAGGTGACGCAGTCGCTGGTTCTCGATGCCGATCAGATGCTGGTCGGCACCAACCGCACCCGCCGCCGTTACAATCAGCGGCTTCGCGAGCTGAAGGGTTTTACCGCCGATTACCCGCAATCCGGCGACAAGCTGGTTTGCCTCCGGAATGACCCGGCCAAGGGGCTGCTCAACGGCTCGCTCTGGCAGGTGATGAGTTCATCGCGCGAGACGGTGAAGCCCGGCATCAACCTGATGATCCGGCCCGAAGACGACGATATGGATCGTGGTGCTGCCAAGATCAAATTGCTGAAGGCGGCTTTCGAGGATGTGGAGACGGAAATTCCGTGGTCCACGCGCAAGCGTTATGACGAATTCGATTTCGGATATGCGCTGACCGTGCACAAGGCGCAGGGTTCGCAGTGGAACAACGTGGTTCTCTTCGACGAGAGCTATGCTTTCCGGGACTCGCGCGAGAGGTGGCTTTACACCGCCATTACCCGTGCGGCGGAGACGCTGACAATCGTTCGTTGATCGTGACTATGCACGGATGACGCCGAGCAGAACCGCCTTGGCGACCGCCTGAAAGCGGTTGCTGGCACTGAACTTGCCGATGATCTTCGCCTCGAGGACATTGAGATCGCTGCCTGAAAGACCAAGGGCGCGGGCGAGCCTCACCGGCGCGTAACCCTCCGCCATCAGTTCCAGACATTTTCGTTCTGTGTCGGTGAGGGCGATGTCCTTTGCGGGGGGCCGTTCCGCGCCATCCGTGCCGTCCGCATTCGTGTCGGCGACCAGCAGTTCCTCGATCTGCTGGGCCTGGCGCTGAAGGGTGGAAAGCTCGGCTGTCAATTCCCGCTTCCGCTGCCGCAGCGCGGCGTGGAATATATCGTCCGCCTCGCTCTGCGAGAGCGAACGGACGAATTTTTCCATGATCTCGGTAATGGCGGCGACGGAAATGCCCACTTCGCGGCAGACGTTGATGACGGCCATGCGCTGGACGTTGCGGTGGGTATAGACCCGCATCTGGCCGATGCGCTTCGAGGTCAGCAGCGCCTTTTCTTCGTAAAAATGCAGCGTCCGGTGGGTCACCCCGAAGATATTGGCCATGTCGGCGATGGGCACGGGTTCCGCGGGCAGGGAGGAGGGCAGGCTTATATCGGGTAGAAAGCTGCTGATCCTTAGATTGGGTTTGTCCTCGTCGCCGTGACTTTCGAACGGCATACGGCCATCCTGCATTGTCTCCCCCTTCGCGCTCTTTGACAGTGTGCCTGCCTTTTTAAAGGTGTCCGTTGCTTGTTCCCCCAAGACGGACATATTTTCCGATCAAGACCTCATACCAAACGCTACATCAGAACCGTAACGTGTATTGCCTGTTTTCGTTCCCGCAATAATAAAAAATTCGCCGGCCTTCTTGCGATTGGCCTCAACCTGCGTGAAACAGGATGTCAATTCCGAACCGGAGCCCCGATGCCATGCCCGCAAAACTTTCTGTCAATCTGAACGCAATTGCCATGTTACGCAACCGCCGCGATCTTCCATGGCCGGATGTCGCGCATTTCGGGCATATTGCACTGGCGGCGGGGGCAAGCGGGCTGACTGTACACCCGCGGCCGGATCAGCGCCATATCCGCTTTTCGGACCTGCCCGTCCTGCGCGCGCTGATCGACGACAGTTTTCCCGGCGCGGAATTCAACATCGAAGGTTATCCGACCGAGGATTTCCTCGTTCTTTGCGAAAAGACCCAACCGGAGCAGGTGACGCTGGTACCTGACGATCCGTCGCAGGCGACGTCCGACCATGGCTGGGATTTCCGCAAACACGGCGTTTTCCTGAAAGACGTGGTGGGACGCCTGACGGCTGGCGGCATGCGAGTCTCGCTTTTTGCCGATGGCGATGGGGAGCGCGAGCCGGTGGAACTGGCGGCGGAAACGGGGGCGGCGCGTATCGAACTTTACACCGGCCCCTATGGCGGCTGTTTTGACGATCCGCAAAAGGGCGACGCGCTTCTCGAAAAGCTCGGGCGGACGGCGGATCATGCCAGAGCGCTTGGACTTGCCGTCAATGCCGGCCATGACCTCACCGTCGCAAACCTGCCCAAGCTGATGAAACGTATCCCTTATCTGGCCGAGGTTTCCATCGGCCACGGGCTGACGGCGGATGCGCTGGAATATGGCATGGCTGAAACAGTCAGGCGTTTTTGTCACGCCTGCGGTCAGGCTATTTCATAACCAAAGTCAATTTTTTCGCCTATGCTTTGGCTGCGCATGCTCCGTGCGCGAGCTTTTGAAGGCAGAAGACATATGCAAGAACATCATGTTGTCGTCGTGGGTGGAGGCTTCGGTGGTTTGCAACTGGTACATGGGCTGGAGGGGGCCCCTGTCCGCATCACACTGATCGATCGTCGCAATCACCACCTGTTCCAGCCATTGCTTTATCAGGTTGCGACGACGGCTCTGGCGACATCCGAAATCGCCTGGCCGATCCGACATCTCTACCGCGACCGCAAGGAGGTCACGACCCTGCTTGCGGAGGTGAATGGCATAGACCGGGCGGCGCGGACGGTGCATTTAAGTTCGGGTCAGGTGATCGGTTTCGATACGCTGGTGCTGGCAACCGGCGCCCGCCACGCCTATTTCGGCCGCGACGAGTGGGAACGTTCCGCCCCCGGTCTCAAGACGCTTGAAGATGCAACGACAATCCGTCGCCGCCTGCTTCTGGCTTTCGAGCGCGCCGAACTCGCCACCAGTGAAGAAGAACGGCGGGCGCTGCTGACCTTCGTCATCATCGGCGCAGGCCCGACGGGCGTGGAAATGGCAGGCATGATCGCCGAGCTGGCCCATAAGGCGCTGCCGGCGGAATTCCGCAATGTGGATACCAGAAAAACCCGGGTGCTGCTCGTCGAGGCCGGCCCTCGCGTTCTGCCGGTCTTCACGGAGGATCTTTCGGCCTATGCGAAGGAAGCGCTCGAAAAACTTGGCGTCGAAGTTCTGCTCGGCACGCCGGTGACGGCGTGCAGCGATGAGGGCGTGACGGTGGGCGAGACCTATTACCCCTGCCGCACCGTGGTCTGGGCTGCCGGCGTGCAGGCGTCGCCCGCCGCGAAATGGCTCAACGCCGCCGCCGACCGGGCAGGACGGGCCATCGTCGGACCTCATCTCAATCTGGAAGACGATCCGAATATCTTCGTCATCGGCGATACGGCCGCCGTCAATCAGGAAAACGGCAAGCCGGTGCCGGGCATCGCACCCGCGGCAAAGCAGCAGGGCGCCTATGTCGCGAAGGTCATCAAGGCGCGGCTGGCCGGCCAGCCGTCACCATCGCCGTTCCGCTACAGCCATCAAGGCAATCTGGCGACCATCGGCAAACGCGCGGCGGTGATCGATTTCGGCAGGTTCAAGCTCAAGGGCGTGCTGGCGTGGTGGATATGGGGGCTTGCCCATATCTACTTCCTGATCGGAACGCGTTCGCGGCTGGCCGTGGCGTGGAGCTGGCTTTGGATTTACCTGAGCGGCCAGCACAGCGCGCGGCTGATTACCCAGAAAGAGACGCTGAAGGACGAGGCGTGAGGCAAGCGACAAAGAAACGGCGGAAAGCATGGCTTCCCGCCGTTCCCTGTTTCGCCGTTTCCGGACGCATCAAGCGTCGAGCGACGCCATGTCGATGACGAAGCGGTAACGTACGTCGCTCTTCAGCACGCGCTCATAAGCCTCGTTGACGTCCTTGATGTCGATCTTTTCGATTTCGGACACGATGTCGTGCTTGCCGCAGAAATCCAGCATCTCCTGGGTTTCCTTGATAGAGCCGATCATAGAGCCAGCCAGAGAACGGCGGCCGGGGATGACCGAGAAGGCGTGCACGGGGATCGCATGTTCAGGCACACCGAGAAGCACCATGGTGCCGTTGACCTTCAGCAGGCCGAGATAGGCATTCCAGTCGATTTCCGCCGAAACGGTGCAGAGGATCAGGTCGAAGGTGCCGGCGAGCTTTTCGAAGGTCGAGGCATCGCTGGTGGCATAATATTCCTTCGCGCCAAGCTTAAGGCCGTCTTCCTTCTTGGAGAGTGTCTGCGAAAGCACGGTGATATCCGCGCCCATGGCTGAACCGATCTTCACGCCCATATGGCCAAGACCGCCCATGCCGACGATAGCCACCTTCTTGCCCGGGCCGGCATTCCAGTGCTGAAGCGGCGAATAAAGCGTGATACCAGCGCAGAGCAGGGGAGCGGAGGCGTCGAGCGGCAGGTTTTCCGGAATGGAGAGGACGTAATCTTCCCGCACGACGATATGGTCGGAATATCCGCCCTGCGTGGCGGTCTTGCCGTCGCGTTCGACGGAGTTATAGGTCTGCACGAGACCCGGCATGTACTGTTCATTGTCGAGATCGCGGGTGGCGCAGCCGACGCAGGAATCGACGAAGCAGCCGACGCCGACATGGTCTCCGACCTTGAACTTCGTGACCTTGGAGCCGACGGCTTTCACGACGCCGGCGATTTCATGGCCGGGAACGATCGGGTAGACGGCGTTCTTCCATTCGTTGCGGACGGTATGAATGTCGGAATGGCAGATGCCGGCATATTTGATATCGATGACGACGTCGTCATCGTTCGGCTCGCGGCGTTCGAAGGTGAACGGGGTAAGCGGCTTCGACGCATCTGTCGCAGCGTAACCTCTAGCAATAGCCATCTGAATATCCTTTCGGGAGTTGGGGACGACGGAATATGCGATGGAAGCGCGGGACGGCGTTAGAGCGATCCTCCGAGCTTTTTGCACGATCCTGCAAAAATATGGTGGCGCACTCTTTGCGCGGGCCGCGCGGCCTTCTAGATAAAAGGCATCCGACGCATCTCTTCCTTCAGTTAAGGGATTTCCCCTATGTCCTTGCCGTTCAATGTCTATCAGGAGATCGCCTCTATTGCCGCGCGGCATGCTACCCAGGACGGCGAGGTGCAGACGGCAATCGGCTCCCTCGGCATCAGCCGGCGCACGACGCCGAGCGCCCCATGCCACGGCAGCTATCGCCCCTGTCTCGCGATGGTTATCCAGGGCGCGAAATGCGTGCAACTGGGGACGGACACCATCAATTATGGGGCGGGGGATTATCTCCTGACGTCACTTGATCTGCCGGTTGCATGGCGGGTGGTGGAGGCGAGCAGGGAGGTGCCGCATTTCTGCATTTCGCTTGCTATCGACAGCGAAAAGCTGCTCGATCTCATGCGGCGTGTACCTATCGATCCGCCTGCGGAGCCGGCGAATGCGCAGCGCGGCATCGTCGTCAATACCGCCACGCCGGAACTTCTTGATGCGGCTATCCGCCTGTTGCGCCTGCTCGACCGTCCGGCAGACATTGCCGCCATGGCGCCCCTGATCGAGCAGGAAATCCTCTATCGCATTCTGACAGGACCGGCGGGCGGGCAGCTTATGAACATCATCGCGGCCGGCAGCCATGGCAACCGCATCGCCCGCGCCATCGCCTGGCTGCGCGAGAATTTCGCACGCCAGCTGCGTATCGAGGATCTGGCCGATCATATCGGCATGAGCGTCTCGTCCTTCCACCATCATTTCAAGACGATCACGGCCATGACGCCGGTTCAGTACCAGAAACAACTGCGGCTGCATGAGGCGCGGCGGCTGATGCTGCTGGAGCGGCTGGATGCGGGCACCGCCGGCCATCGCGTCGGTTATCAGAGCCCGTCGCAGTTCAGCCGTGAATATAGCCGTTTCTACGGGTTATCGCCGTCGCGGGATATCGATGCATCGCGGGAGATCAGTGCGGCTGGGTAGATTGGTTCTTTGGGAAGGTTTTCCATTGCCTACGGAGCGCGGCGTTACCCCCCTCTGCCCTGCCGGGCATCTCCCCCTCAAGGGGGGAGATCGATCTGCGGCAAGGTCTCGCCCATCTCGAAGCTTAAGAATGAAGCGACAAAAGGGACACTTGCCGATCTCCCCCCTTGAGGGGGAGATGTCCGGCAGGACAGAGGGGGGTAAGGCTCCACGCACCTTCGGTCCGCTACCAACGCAAAACCTCCTAGAGGTTCACCTCAAGCTTGCCGTGATACTCCGCCGCACCGCGTCAATTCTCATCCTCCCCTGAAGAATCCGCTTGACCCCAACGCAGCCTCCGCTTAAATGGCGCTCGAACCGTACCGTACGGTACATTAATCGAGCCCCTGGAGTGGAAAAGACTTGGCTTCCGACCCGATCACAGCGCAGGAGTTTTCGCCGCGCCAGAACGCCGTTCTGGACCAGGCATTGCGTCTATTGGTCGAGGGCGGCGAGAAAGCGCTGACCACATCGGGGCTGGCGCGTGCCGCCAACTGTTCCAAGGAAAGCCTGTACAAGTGGTTCGGCGACCGGGACGGCCTGCTGGCGGCGATGATCACCTTTCAGCAGAGCAAGGTCCGCACCTTCGAAAAGGCAGGTGACCGCGTCTCCGCACCGCAGCTTGCCGATCACCTCGAGGTTTTCGCGCATGATCTGCTGGATGTGCTGGCGGGCGATGTGTCGCTGGCGCTCAACCGTCTGGCGATAGGGCAGGCGAGCCGCGACGGCTCGAAGCTCGGCGATCTGCTGCTGGAACGCGGCCGTCGCCAGATCGACCGCCGCGCCCGTGGGCTGATCGAGGCGGGTCGCCGTTCCGGCTATCTGCGTTTCGATGATGCCGAGGAGGCATATCGCAGTTTTTACGGCCTCATCGTTTCGGATCTGCATGTGCGCATGCTGCTGGGCGAGGCGCCGGACAAGGATTTTTCCGCCCGGGCGAAGAAGGCGGTCGTCGCCTTTCTGACCCTCTACGGCACGGAAAAGGTACATTCGGAACTCAGCGGCAAACCCGCCTGACATTCCGGTTCAGACAACTGAGAGACAAGCATTAGGGAAGGACCATAAAATGCGCGTTTATTATGATCGTGATGCCGATCTCAATCTCATCAAGTCCAAGAATGTCGTCATCGTCGGTTACGGCTCCCAGGGCCGCGCCCATGCGCTGAACCTCAAGGATTCCGGCGCCAAGAACGTCGTCATCGCCCTGAAGGCCGGTTCGCCGACCGTCAAGAAGGCCGAAGCCGACGGCTTCAAGGTCATGACCGTTGCCGAAGCCGCCAAGTGGGGCGACCTCCTGATGATGGCGACGCCGGACGAACTCCAGGCCGACATCTACAAGGCCGACATCGCCGGCAACATCCGTGATGGCGCAGCAATCGCTTTCGCACACGGCCTCAACGTTCACTTCGGCCTCATCGAGCCGAAGGCATCGCTCGACGTCGTCATGATCGCGCCGAAGGGCCCCGGCCACACGGTTCGCGGCGAATACCAGAAGGGCGGCGGCGTTCCCTGCCTCGTTGCCGTTCACCAGAACGCTTCGGGCAATGCGCTTGAACTCGCTCTTTCCTACGCCTGCGGCGTTGGCGGCGGCCGTTCGGGCATCATCGAAACCAACTTCAAGGAAGAGTGCGAAACCGACCTCTTCGGCGAACAGGTCGTTCTGTGCGGCGGTCTCGTTGAACTGATCCGCGCCGGTTTCGAAACGCTGGTCGAAGCCGGTTACGCACCGGAAATGGCCTATTTCGAGTGCCTGCACGAAGTGAAGCTGATCGTCGACCTGATCTATGAAGGCGGCATCGCCAACATGAACTACTCGATCTCCAACACGGCCGAGTGGGGCGAATACGTCACCGGCCCTCGCATCATCACCGCCGACACCAAGGCTGAAATGAAGCGCGTTCTGCACGACATCCAGACTGGCAAGTTCACCTCCGAGTGGATGCAGGAATGGAAGGCCGGCGGCGCACGCTTCAAGGGCATTCGTCGCAACAACGACGCCCACCAGATCGAAGAAGTCGGCGCCAAGCTGCGCGGCATGATGCCCTGGATCGGCAAGAACAAGCTGGTCGACAAGGCCGTCAACTAAGCTTTATTGTTTGGTGGAAGATATGAAGGCCGGGGCGAAAGCTCCGGCCTTTTTTGCGTGGTCCGTGCTCACACGATGGTATCGTCTTCCTCGATAACCACCGAAACAGGGAAGTGATCGGAGAACCCACCGAGATTGACGTTTTTGACCGCATCGCCCTTCGACAGGCCGAAGCGGATGGGCCCCTCATTCTTGCTGTGGCTGACCATGGCGGCAATGGCTTCGATTTTTGCCGTCTCTTCGCGCGCCTTGAAGCCGCTGCTACCGGTCAGAAGCGATCTGGAAACGAGGATCTGATCGAAGATATTGGCATCGCCGTTGAAATAGAGCGTGCCATAGATGGTTCTTGCCGTGCCGACGGAATCGACCGCCGGCTGGCGCAGGTAATTCCAGGTGAGATTGTAGAACATGGCCGATTGCGAGTTTTCGACATCGTCCCGCTCGCGGGTGGAATTGGCGTGGTAGCGCAGCGAGGCATCGGAAGGATCGTCATTGAAGTCGCCGAAGGCGATGACAGCGATGTCGTTTCCTTTTTCTTCCCTGATGCGCTGATGCCAATAGCCTAGCGTCTCACCGGCGGTCATGCGAAAACCGGCGCTTTCCACCGCGCCGCCAGAGCGCGACGGCCAGTGATTGGAGAGCGCGATAAGCTGGCGGCCGCCCTTGGTGATGAAGGTGCATTGGGTAATGTCGCGCGTGCCGGTGCGGCGCATCACGAAATGGCTGAAAATCTCGTTCTCGTTGATCAGCAGCTTTTTGCTGTCATAGATGAAGGCGGTATCGATGCCGCGCTGATCCTTGCTGGAATCGGCATGCACGACCCGGTAGGAGCGCGCGGGCATGAGGTCGTTCAGATGTTCCGCCAGCGTCTCCAGAACGAAACGGTTCTCGACTTCGCAGACACCGAGCAGATCCGGTCCCGCGCCGCCGATCTGGCTTATGATCAGACCGAGCTGTTTGACCTTGGTTTTGAACAGGTTCTCGGTCCAGCCTTTCAGGTCGTTCTTCAGCCGCTCGGCAATCCACGGCTCGCGCGCCGGATAACCCTCCGGCGCAAACAGGTTTTCGACATTCCAGAACGCCAGGACATATTGGGTCATGATCCGCACACCTCCGGTTGGTTTTTCAAGCCTAGTGGAAGTTTTTGCCATAACAACTTGAAATTGTCATGAAGGTGGGCGGCCGGCGCAATTTTCCCGTTTTTGGCCTTACTTCGCCGGCGGGATGACACCCTTCGTCAGAAGGAAGCAGCCATAAAACCGGGTTTCGCCCGTGGTGATGACGCAATAGGCTTTTTTTGCCTGTTCGTAGAAGGCGAAGCGCTCGATGCCATACATGGGAGCGGATTTTCCCTCCGCCGCGTCGATTTCCTTCTGCACTTCCACCTGTACCGGCTCCAGCTGATCCGGCGCGCCCATCACCTCCATGCGGCCGACGGAAGGCTGCAGCGGCGTGTCGAGCGGCAGGACGGACAGGATCGCCTTCATGGCGCGGGCTGCGGAGACGTTGTCGATATGCAGCACCTTGCCGACGGTCGTGTGGCGGGCAACCGAATCGGAGGGGAAGTTGGTGTCGGAGATCACCAGCGTATCGCCGTGACCCATGGCGCGCAGCGCGTGCAGGACATCGGCATTCAGCGCCGGGTCGATATTTTTCAGCATGTCGTCAAACTCCCATGATGCTTTCGCCGTGTTGCGGCGCGCGCGCAATCCAGCCGGAAAACCATGCCGCGTCAATCGCAAAGGTGTGATTGTGAAGCTTTGCGCAAGGGTGTATTTGGCTTTGTCCGCAAAATCAGGCCTTAAGGCAGGTCGGTTGCGGGCAAGGTGCAGGGAGGCAGAAATAATTCGAAAAACTGATAAGTCAGTATTGCTGACGTATCGACATTTCTGTAAAGATGCACGCATAAAAACGACACAAGAGGAAACGTACCCATGCTCAATTGGGAACAAATTTTCGCCACGCGCTCTTCGCGCATGAAAGCGTCTGAAATCCGTGAGTTGCTGAAGCTGCTCGAGCAGCCCGATATCATCTCCTTTGCCGGCGGTATTCCGGACCCGGCTCTTTTCCCCGCAGAGGAGTTCCAGCAGGCTTATGCGGAAATTTTTTCGGGTTCGCAGGTAAACTCGGCGCTGCAATATTCGGTGAGCGAAGGTTACAAGCCGCTGCGCGAATGGCTGGCGGGCGAAATGGCCGAAATCGGCATCGACTGCACCGCCGATAACGTCTTTATCGTTTCCGGTTCGCAGCAGGGTCTCGATTATCTCGGCAAGTTGTTCCTGTCGCCGAAGGATACGGCGCTGGTCACCTGGCCGACCTATCTCGGCGCGCTTTCCGCCTTCAACGCCTATGAGCCGAACTACGACCAGCTGAACCCCGGCGGCAACCGCACGCCCGAGGCTTACCGCGAAACCGCCGCCAAGCTCGGCGGCGCGGTGAAGTTCGCTTATCTCTCGGCCGATTTCTCCAACCCGACTGGTGAAACCGTCGATCTGGCCGGCCGCGAAAAGGTTCTGGCGCTGGCCGATGAGCTGGATATCGCCGTCATCGAAGACGCCGCTTACCAGTCGCTGCGTTACGATGGCGAGGCTGTTCCGCCGATCATGGCGCTCGACATCGCCCGCTCGGGCGGCATCGAGAACACCCGCACCATCTATTGCGGCAGCTTTTCGAAGACGCTCGCACCGGGCCTTCGCGTCGGTTACATCGTCGCTTCCGCGCCGGTCATCCGCAAGCTGGTGCTGATGAAGCAGGCCGCCGATCTGCATTCCTCCACCATCAACCAGATCGCCATCGAACGTGTCGCCTCGCGCGGTTTCGACAAACAGGTTGCCAAGATCAAGGCAGCCTATAGCGCCCGCCGCGATGCGATGCTGGCCGCGCTCGACAAATATATGCCGAAGGGCACGCGCTGGACGAAGCCGGAAGGTGGCATGTTCATCTGGGTGACGTTGCCGGAAGGCATGGACGGTGCGGCGTTGCTGGCGAAATCCATCGCCACGGAAAAGGTCGCTTTCGTTCCCGGCCGCGCTTTCTTCGCGGATGGCTCCGGCACGAATACGCTGCGCATCAGCTTCTCCTGCGCCAATGAGGCGATGATCGAGGAAGGCATGAAGCGGCTTGGCCGGTTGATCGCGACGGCGCAGGCGGAAACGGGTGAGGCGCTGCCGGCGATTTGAGGGCGGCGGTTCTCGGCAGCGACGGAGGTTGTGGCTTCACCCCCCTCTGTCCTGCCGGACATCTCCCCCTCAAGGGGGGAGATCGACTCGCGGCTAAGGTATCGCCTATCGCAACAGTTGAAAATGAAGTGCTGTCAGCGCCTCTTGCCGATCTCCCCCCGTGAGGGGGAGATGCCCGGCAGGGCAGAGGGGGGTGAGCCGCAAGCGCCAAGGGGCACTGTTCCCCTCAATCCCGCTGACCCCAACAGATCACACCCCAAAAATCCTGCCTGTCACATACATGTTATGCAATCATGTTTTAGCGGTCCCACCAAACAACAGGGACTGGACCCATGAAAACGCTGTTCTCCGCTTTCACCGCCATCGTGTCGCTCGGCTTTATCGCCACCGCTGCCAATGCTGCCGATCTGGTGCTTTACACCAGCCAGCCCAACGAGGACGCGCAGGCGACCGTTGATGGTTTCAAGGCCGCCAATCCCGGTCTCGAGGTGGAATGGGTGCGTGACGGAACGCCGAAGATCATGGCCAAGCTGATGGCCGAGATCAATGCCGGCAATCCGGTTGCCGACGTGCTGCTGATCGCCGACACCGTGACGCTGGAGCGCATGAAGCAGGCTGGCCAGCTTCTCGCCCACAAGTCGCCGGAAGCGAAAAATATCGATGCCTCGCTCTATGATGCGGACGGCTTCTATTACTCCACCAAGCTCATCACGACAGGCATCATGTACAACACTACCGCCGCGATGAAGCCGACGAGCTGGAAGGATCTGGCCAAGGCGGAAGCCAAGGGTCTGGTGACCATGCCAAGCCCGCTGACGTCCGGTGCAGCGTTGATCCATGCGCAGACGCTTGCCGCCGCAAACGGCCTCGGCTGGGATTATTACAAGCAGCTGAAGGCCAATGAAGCCATTGCCGGCGGCGGCAACGGTGCGGTTCTGAAGTCTGTCGCGTCGGGCGAAAAGGCCTATGGCGTGGTCGTCGATTACATGCCGATCCGCGAAAAGGCCAAGGGCGCGCCGGTCGAGTTCGTTTTCCCGGAAGAGGGTGTTTCGGCCGTCACCGAGCCGGTCGCGATCATCAAGGGCACCAAGCACGAGGAAGCCGCCAAGAAGTTCGTCGATTACGTGCTGTCCGAAAAGGGCCAGCAGGGCTTCGTCAAGCTCGGTTACATCCCGGTTCGTGCTGATGCCGGCATGCCGGAAGGTTTCCCGGCTCGCGACAAGATCAAGGTTCTGCCGCTCAACGCTGCCGATGCGCTGAAGAATTCCGAGCAGGACCTGAAGACTTTCTCCGATATTTTCGGCTCCAAGGGCTGATATAGCGGAATGACCCGTTCCAATGCCTATGGAAGCAGCCAGCCGCGCTGGCTGTTTCCTTTTGTGGTCAGCGTTGTTTTTGCGCTCAGCGCCCTGCCGCTCGGGCGGCTCGCCTATACCGGCGTCATCTCGTCACTTAACGGTGACATATGGCGACTTCTCGCCGATCCGGCCCTTTGGGATGCGGCGCTGAACACGCTCTCCACCTCGTTTTTCGGCATGCTGATTTCGCTCGGCATCGGCGGTGCCTTCGCGCTTTCGCTGACGCTTTGCGATATTCGCGGCAAGTCGATCCTAAGCTTCCTGTTCATGCTGCCGATGATGATACCGCCGCAGGTGACGGCGCTGTCGTGGATCGGCATGACCGGTCCCTCGAGCACGCTGTTGAAGGCTATCGGCCTTGCGCCGCCAATGGGATCGCCGCAGCCGCTTTATTCCATTGCGGGCATCGCGCTGCTGCTCGGTGTGCAGCACGCGCCGCTCGTCTATCTGTCGCTGCGGGCCGGTCTGCTCGCCTTGCCGCAGGACGGCATCGAGGCCGCCAAGCTGTCCGGCGCGTCGCCGCGACGGGTGCTGTTCGATATCATCCTGCCGCTGTCGACACCGGGATTGATCGCCGGGGCGGCAATTTCCTTCGTCTCCAGTGTCGGCAATTTCGGCATTCCGGCGATCCTCGGCATCCCCGCCTCGATCTTTACCCTGCCGACGCTGATCTACAGCCGTTTTGCCAGTTTCGGCACCAGCACATTCGGCGATATTGCCATCCTCTCCACCATGATCGCAATCATCTCCGTCGCCGGGCTTGCGCTTCAGGAACGGGCGATGAAGGGCAGGGACTATCGCATCATCGGTCTTTCCGGCAAGGCGGCGACATTCCGGCTTGGGCTGTGGCGGGTGCCGGCGGAGCTTGCCCTGTGGCTCGTGCTGTTCTTCATGCTGGTGGCGCCGCTGACGGCACTGGTGGCAAGCTCGCTTGCGCCTGCCTATGGCGTGCCGCTCAGCCTCAAGACAGCGACGCTGCATGCCTATGAGGAATTGCTTTACCGCCAGAGCGTGACGCGTACCGCCTTCCGCAACTCGTTGTTTCTGGCGACCGCCACCTCGCTTTGCTTGCTGGCGGTGACGGTGCTGACGGCCTATTTTCTGGTGCGCGGCAAGAGCCGTTTCATGTTCCTGCTTTCGGCGCTGGTGGATATTCCCTATGCGTTGCCGGGGGTGGTGATTTCCGTCTCCTTCGTGCTGCTTTTCGCGGCCCCCATCCCGCTTGTCGGCATCACGCTTTACGGCACGATCTGGATCATTCTGCTCGCCTATTTCTCCTCCTTCTTCGCCGTCAGCCTGAAACCCATGGTCAGCGCCTTCCTGCAATTCGATCCGTCGCTGGAAGAGGCAGCAAGGCTCTCCGGCGCCGGTTTCTGGCGGCGGCTGAAGGATATCATCCTGCCGCTGGTCGGGCCTGCGGCGGGGGCATCGGTCATCCTCGTTTTCCTGATCGCCTGCAACGAGCTGACAGTCTCGGCGCTGCTGTGGTCGGCCGGCACCCAGACGCTCGGCGTGCTCATCTACAACCTCGATGACAGCGGCAGCTTCGATCTTGCCTCGGCACTTTCGGTGCTTGTCGTCATCATGGTGATTTTCCTCATGGCTCTGCTGGAAATTCTGGGGCGCTATCTGCCGAAAGGAGTGGTCCCTTGGCGAAACTGATCCTCAACCGCCTGTCGAAAAGTTTCGGTGCCGGTTCGAAACCAGCCGTGGACGATGTGTCGCTGACGGTGCGTGACGGCGGTTTTCTCGCGCTGCTCGGGCCTTCCGGCTGCGGCAAGACGACGGTGCTTCGCATGATCGCCGGTTTCGAACAGCCGACCGACGGTTCCATCCTGCTCGGCGAGCGGGTGCTGGCCGATGCCGGCAGCATGGTGCCGCCGGAGCGGCGCAACATGGCGATGGTGTTCCAGTCCTATGCCTTGTGGCCGCATATGTCGGTTGCCGACAATGCCGGTTATCCCTTGAAGGTGCGCGGTATTTCCGGCGAGAAATATCGTGAGAAGGTGCGCCAGGCGCTTGCTGCCGTCCGTCTCGAGAGCTTCGCCGATCGCCGCCCCGCCGAATTGTCCGGTGGCCAGCGGCAGCGTGTGGCGCTTGCCCGCTGCCTCGTTACCGAGCCTGACGTGGTGCTGCTCGACGAGCCGCTCGCCAATCTCGACCGGCATCTGCGGCAGGAGATGGAGGAGACATTCCGCGAGTTCCACATCCGCTCCGGCGCGACGATGATCTATGTCACCCACGATCAGGCGGAAGCCATGGCGCTGGCAACCGATGTTGCCGTGATGTCGCAGGGCAAGCTGTTGCAGGTCGCGCCACCGGCGGCGCTTTATGCGCGGCCCGAAGGCAGGCTGGTCGGCTCGCTCGTGGGGCAGGGGGCGATCGTGACCTTGCCGGCGCCCGAAGGGACTTCGCGCGATCTCGACTGGTCGGTGCTTAGGGCAGTGATGGAGAGCGGCGGGCAATCGCCGCACGCGGATATTCTTGTGCGGCCACAGGATGTGGTGCGGGATGCAGAGGGCATCGCCTGCACCGTCACCTCGGTTCTCTACGAGGGCGAGCGTTATGCCCTGCGTCTCGACCTGCCGGACGGGCAGGCGCTGAGGGCCTATTCGCGGGAAGCGGTTGCAGTCGGGGACCGTCTGCCAATGGCCATTCGCGCGGCGTGGCGGCTTTAGGGTGAGAAGTGTACTTCCCTCATCTCTGTGCTTGTCACAGGGGTCCAGCCGACGCGCGTCTGCGCGGTGAAAAGAGTCCTTTCAGCCCAATGACTTGGGCTGACTGGATTCCTGTGACAAGCACAGGAATGAGGGCGGGTGAAGGACGTGGCCCTGGCTACTGGCGAGGCGGAGCGACACCGGCTAAGCTTTCCCTGTAGCAATAGGATTGATTCATGTCGCTTCGGCTTGCCACCTTCAATATCGAAAATCTCCTCACCCGTTTCGATTTCACCGGCTTTCGCAACCAGACGCGGCGCGACAGGGCGATCCAGCTTTTCGATATTCGCGACGAGGCGACCTATCAGGCGCTGGAAAGCGCGCGGATGGTCTCTTCAACCGACGACACGCGCCAGCTTTCGGCACTCGCCATCGCCGATGCGGATGCCGATATTCTCTGCCTGCAGGAAGTGGACAACATGGCCGCGCTGCAGGCCTTCGAATATGGCTATCTCTATCGCATGGTCGGCAATGGCTACCTGCAGAAATATCTGGTCGAGGGCAATGACAGCCGAGGCATCGATGTCGCCGTCGTCATGCGCGAGGAGACGCGGGACGGCGACAGGATCGAGGTGGTCGACATCAAGAGCCATGCGGCGCTGACCTATCGCAATCTCGATCTCTTCAATCCCGCGCTTGCCGCCACAAACCAGATCGACGACAAGATTTTCAAACGGGATTGCCTGGAAATCGATCTGAGAATCGGCGGCAAGCCGCTGACGCTTTACGTCACGCATTTCAAATCCATGACCAATGCCCGCGATGCGGTTGACGCCCGCATCGCCACCATGCCGATCCGCGAGGCGGAGGCCATGGCCGTGCGCCGTATCATTGAAAACCGCTGGGGTGTGGGCAATACCCACAACAAGAATTTCGCGATCTGCGGCGATCTGAACGATTATCAGGAGCGTGTCGCGATTTCCGGCGACAGGCGCAGCGGTTACAGCTTCGCGCCCGTCGAGGAGGAGCGCAGCGCGCTCGATATCCTCTCGGCCGATGGTTTCGTGGTCAATCCGATGATGCGCCGTGACGTCATGGATCGCTGGACGCTTTACCATTCACGCGGGCCGCAGGAGCAGCATCTGTGCCAGCTCGACTATATCTGGCTGTCCCCGCGTCTGGCGGAGACGAACGCCACGCATGTTCCCGAAATCATTCGCAATGGGCAACCTTTCCGGACGATATTCCCGCCGGGGCAGGAGGTCGAACGTTATCCCCGCACCGGCTGGGATCGCCCCAAGGCTTCCGATCATTGCCCCGTGGTCATGACACTGGATTTGATCTAGTCGAAGCGAAGTCCGCCGCCGGCGATGTTGTTAGCCGTTCGCGACCTTTGGGAAATAGGTTGCCCAGACCCGGTTGCGGCCCGCACGCTTGGCTTCGTAAAGCCGGTCGTCGGCGATGGCGATCAACTCGTCCCAGCTGTTGATCGCACGCGCTTCCTGCCAGACCACGCCGAAACTTGCCGTCAGCGACAGGCCGCTTTGCTCATCGATGGTCTGGGCTTCGATCAGGCGGCGAAGGCGGTCGGCCGTGGCCGTCGCCGTGGCGTGGCTGACATCCTGCAGCACGACGACGAATTCCTCACCGCCATATCGGGCGAGAATGTCGTTCTTGCGCAATGCGCTGCGCAACAGGCCAGCGGTCTTCTGAAGCGCGATGTCACCCATGGCATGGCCGTAACGGTCGTTGATCGATTTGAAATGGTCGATATCGACAATCATCACGCCGAGCGACTGACATTGCTCCTCGCCCGTCAATATGGAGCGAACCGCCTTTTCGAGTGCGCGGCGGTTGAAGACGCCCGTCAGTGCGTCGGTTTCGGAAAGGGTGCGCAGCTGCTCGGCCAGCGCACGCTGCTGGTTTTCCATTTCGCCCTTCTGGCGAAGCTGTTCGCGCAGGAAATCCAGTTCCTCGAACATCTTCTTCACTTCCGGCGCAACCCTGTCCTCATGACGGCCCTCGGAAAGATCACCGCCGGCGATGGCGGCGATCTGCGTCTGGACGGATTGCATGGGACGGAACAGCGCGGTTTTGTAAACGGATGTCAGCCGCAACAGCACCAGCACAGCGATGCCGGCGAGAAAGAGCGAGGTTCCGCCATAGATCAGGGCCTCCTGCTTTTTCTTTTCGATCCGCGCGCGCGTTTCGGACAGAATAAGGTCGCGCAGGGTGTCGGACGACCGCATGCCGGCAATATAGTTTCTGGAGAACTCAAGTGCGCTTGGCTGGGCGGATGGCACCGCCATCACGATCGTGTTCTGCGCGTAACGTAAAGCCTGACCGAAATATTGGGTTTCAAGATCGCGCAATGCGCCGTCCAGCCGCGGCGTCGAGAGATAGGCGGCGGTATAATTGGTCAGCGATGCTTTCAGCGACAGCAGGCTCTGCATCTCGGTATCGAACTTGGCGCGATAACCGAGCTTTTCCTGCCTGTTCGCCTTGAGACTCATGATGACATAGGAACCGAGGCGACCGATACGGTCGCGCATCACGCCCGCCGTGCCCGTCATGGCGATGTCGATCGCCACGTCGGGCGTCACCTTGATGATGGCGCGTGCGGCCCTGCCGCGCAGCAGATTGACGCTATCCGCCGCCTTGAACATCGATGCAATCGCATTGGACATCGCGCCGTGGTTACGCGCGTCAGGGGGGAGCGCGGCAACCTGATCGACCAGCTCTCGCGATTGCTCGAGCTTCTGGCGGGTATCAGCAAGCGACTTCGCCAGTTCAGGCTGTGTTCTGATATCGTTGGCGAAGGATTTCTCCAGCTCCGACAGCTTGTCGTCCGTTGCCTTGCGCGCGGCGGCAAGCCCTTCGGTCAGCCTTGCATCCGGCACGGATGCACCCATCAGATTATTGGCGGGGCCTCGCTCGGCCGACACCAGCCATGCGGACTGGAGAGCGGTTTCAAAGCGGCTGAGCTGCGCGGCATTGGTGCGATAGCGCAGATAATTATAGACGCTGGGCAGCGCGGCAAGGGTTGCCAGCAGGATGGAGCTTACGGCGATGATGATCGTGCCCGTCAGCTGGATTTTCTGTATGCTCGCGCGCATATGATGCGTTGTTCTCACTGGAATGGTTATGTTTCATCGCCATTCTAGTGGTGCTGCGTAAATACTTCGCTTATTTTCCGGGCCTTCTGCTACAATTGCGATCATGAAGACAGCCCGGCCGGCGACGGTGTGGAAAAGCGGTTTGTCGATGCCACGGCGTTAGTTTTTACTTTACACCAAGTCAGAATCTGATAGTTGGCAAGGCACTGGCTTGCCCTTGTAGCTCAGTTGGTAGAGCACCTGATTTGTAATCAGGGGGTCGCGGGTTCGAACCCTGCCGGGGGCACCAGTAAAATCAATCGCTTAATCCTGAAATCTGTTTGGTTGAATGAACCGTGTGACGGGTGACGCTTTGCGTTTGCCGCTGCCGGTGGTTGAGCCCTGATGAAACTGGAGTGACTGGCTTCGGCCTGCCAGCCCGGGAGACTCTCGCATCGGGAAGCCGGTTTAGCCCACTAGAAGGCGAGATCGGGAAGGGCGGGGCATCCGCCAGAGTTGTAAAGCCCCAAGGTTTAAGCATATTGTTCGGCAGATAAGTTGAGCAACAGCGGGCGCTTTCAATGGATGCATATGGTCATTTGCGGATATTGGTAAGCCTCATCCTCGGCCTGGCCATTACCAGGGTGTTGTCCGGACTTTCCAGAAGGCTGCAGGAGCCGCAGAAAACCGACCGTATGCATGCGCAGATCGTCTGGTCGATTGCCCTGCTTCTGGGAGCTGTCCATTTCTGGTGGTGGGAATTTGCCCTGCGGCTGATCCACAACTGGAATTTCTGGATTTACATTTTCGTTCTGGTCTACACGTCGCTGTTCTTTTTGATGTCGACGCTGCTTTATCCCGATCACATTCAGGAGCTGTCCGAACGGGAAAGTTTTTTCGTGCGCAGGCGACATGCGTTCTTTGCCCTGTTTGCCGCCTCGTTCGTCTTTGATCTGGTGGACACCTACATCAAGGGCAGGGAACATTTCGAACAGCTCGGGCCATGGTATCTGGCAAGGATAGTCGGCGGTCTGCTTATCGCGATTGTGGCGATGAGAACCGATAGCAGCCGCAAAATCATGTGGCTCGGTGTTATCTGGCTCTTCTTTAACGCGCTCTGGATAACAGCGATCTACAGCGACCTGTTCTAGTTCTTTCAGCGGCAAAATAACCGGATCGCGGGACGGCCCTGCGAGTGGAACGCGCAAGCGCACAATGCAGCGTGGCGGTTTCGATGATCGCCTACGGCTTTATGTGATAGAGCTTGTGCACGATGGACCAGTTGCCGTCGCGTTCCAGCAGTGACAGATATTCGTAAAAATCCATACCGACGAAACGGGTCGTCAGCTTCACCGAAGCGCTGTCGCCTTCCTTGTCGATGCCCATGATTTCAAAAGTGGGATCGTGATCGGGGAGGCCGCGTTCGCTCTTGCGCATCTGGTCGACAAAGTCCTCCAGGGATAGCCATTCGATTTCGCCTTCGAAGGTTCCGACGATGCTGGCGCGCGGGTCGAAAACGTCACGCATCAGGCTCTCATCCGCATAGGCCATGGCATGGACATAGTCCGTGACGGTCTGGGTAATCGTTTGCGGCATCGGATCATCCTCCCTTCTAATCCAAAGGCCAAGCTTACACCCGTTGACGTCTTTTCACCATAACCCCCTGAAAACGCGCCGGTTACGCTTCTTCCTGCGGTGTTTTTCCGCCGGCTGCGGCAGGCGCGGTGCGAAGCCGTGCGGCATGTTTTGCCGCCGCTTTCCACAATTTTGTCCCGCCTGTCATTATAGTCGCCTTGGGTCCGACAAATTTCGGCATCAAGGGCTTTTCCGCCCGTTTTGATGTGGCGCGCGGCGAGGCTTTGTGTGGGCTTTGCCGGTTTAACCGCCGGGGCGGGGTGCCGCGCCGGGCGGAATTGGCCTATGATCCGCCCGCGTGCCAGACGGGAGCGGTGTTGGGCATGCGGGTAACAGTTTGCGTTTGAAGGTGTTTTTGTGATTGATCCCTATGTTTTGCTTGGCGTGGAGCGCGATGCCGACGAGGCGGCGATCAAGTCGGCCTACCGCAAGGTGGCCAAGGCCGCGCATCCCGATAGCGGCGGCGATGCCGAGCAATTCGCGCGTCTGCAGACGGCCTATGAGCTGCTGAAGGATCCGGTGCGCCGTAAGGTATTCGACGATACCGGTTACGATCCGCAGCTTGCCGACGCCAAGGACCTCAAGGGCCTGCTGATGCTGGAAACGCTGGTGAATGAATTCATTCTGGACGAACGCGAACCTGGCAGTTTCGACCCCGTGGCCGCCATGCGCCGCAAGCTGACCGACGATATTCTGAAAAGCCGTTTCCATATTCTCGAGCTGGAACGGCACCGCACGCGGGTTCGCAAACATATGGACCGTCTCGGCCGCAAGCCGGAAACCGATGTGCTGAGTTCGATGCTGCGCGCCCGTAGCCAGTCCATCGCCGAAGCCATCCGTAATGCCGAAGCCCAGATCGAGGCGATCGAACAGGCTTATACGATGCTCGAAGGTTATTCCTACGAGCTGGAAAGCGTGACTTTGGCCGAGCCCTTGCTGAAAGGCGAGGCGGCGGAATAGGCGGCTGTTCAGGGGCCGTTGACGAGGGCGAGGATGAGCTGATGCACCCGCCCGCCGGGGGAAAGCTCGTCCCGGTCGAAATCGCGGCCGCGCTGGCGCTGCTCGTTGGAAAGCTCACCCAGACGCTGTTGCAGAACGGCGCGCACCTTCTGGCATTTGGCATCGTTTTCCGCCCTCAGCCCGATGCTGAAGGCTTCGATCTTTTTCACCATGTCGAGAATATGGTCACCATGGACGCGTTCGTGGGTTTCCACGCCGGAAATGAAGGTCCGCCAGCTGGCGGCGACGGCGGGCGGCAGATTGGCGGGCGCTTTCGGCCAGGTGTAGATGATAGTGAGATTGGGCCTTGCGGTGGCCAGCACGCAGGCGCCATCCGGCTGCGGACGGTAATCCCGCCGCCATGTCAGCTTGAAGGTGGTGTGGGCAATGGCCTGCACGCCGGCGGTCGGGCCGCGCTCGCCGATCGATTGATAAAGCGCACCGCCCGTATTGCCGCTGATGGCATAGGTTTTTATCTGCTCGGCCGGTTTCCAGTCGGCCGCGTGCGCTGACAGCGGCAGGGCGCTGAGCGCGATGGCGGTGCTGATGGCAAAGGAAAAGAGGCTATTGGCGGGCACGCAGCGATCCTTGGTGATTTGCGCGCCGAAGATAGGCGAGAGGCGCGCCGTCAGGCAAGGGCCCTCCGGCGGGGAGTGCCGGGTTTTCCGATAGGTCGCCACATATGAAAACCCCCGCGACAGAGCGCGGGGGGACAAGCTTGCGGACTGCAGGGGTAATCAGTCGTCCAGCTTGTCGTAATCGAGCTTCGGGGCGTTCTGAAGCGCTTCCTTGGTGGTGTCGACATAGGCCTTCCAGGTGCCGTTGTCGTTGTGGACCGCGACGGAAGCCGGGTCGAGCACCACATAGCTCTTGTCGATGCCGAGGAAGCCGCCGACGCTGGCCACCAGGCCGATCACCGACTTGCCGTCACCGATGACGACATCTTCGATTTCGCCGATGTTTTCGTTCTGGGCGTTATAGATGTCCATGCCATCGAGCTGGGAGGCGGTGAGATCGGTCTTCTGGACATTGACGAACTTCAGCGGGCCGCTGGCCTTGGTGCCCATGGTAATGCCGGGGCCGGACAAAGTGGCGTCCGCGCCGGCAGCAGGAGCCGTGGCGGGCGTCTGGGCAAAAGCCACGGAAGAGGAGAGCGCTGCTGCCGCAGCGAGAGCGATGACATTGATTTTCATGATGTTTCTTCCCTTTGTATGCTGAACGTTGCGTTCGGGGAGGAAACGGCGGGAGGCGGATTTGGTTCCTCATGGGAGGACAGGAAAATTTCGTCTATGCTGAAAAAAAGGATCAGGCGTGCGTCGAAATCGGGAGGATGTCATGGCGAAAAACACGGTGGCGAAAGATGCAGAGGAGACCGCACCATCGGACTTCATCGACCGGAAGATCGCGGAGCTCGGCGACTGGCGCGGTGAGACGCTCGCGCATATTCGCGCGGTGATCAGGAAGGCCGATCCGGAGGTGGTGGAAGAGGTGAAATGGCGCGGCGTGCCGGTCTGGTCGCATGCGGGCATCATCTGCACCGGCGAAACCTACAAGAGCGCGGTGAAGATGACATTTGCGAAGGGCGCTTCGCTGGAGGACCCGGCGGGGCTGTTCAATTCGAGCCTTGAGGGCAATATGCGGCGGGCGATTGATTTTCACGAGGGGGATGTCGTGGATGAGGAGGCGCTGGCGGCGCTGATCAGGGCGGCGGTGGCGTTGAACGCGGTGGGGAAGAGCGGGAAAAAGCGGGCCGGAAAGTAATGGACCTATCCGGCGACGAGAAAGAGGCCCACGCCTCAATCCTTGGCTTTGTCGGCAGCCTTGTCCCATTCCCCATCGATGAACTTCAGCGCGTCGATAATCGAGACCTTCCACACCGACCAGACGTGATCGCCGTCGGTCACTCGCAGCTCGGATTTGCGTTTGTCGGCTTGCAGCGTCTCGTGCAGGGCGATGGCGCCGCGCCAGAGAAAGAAGCCGTCATCGTCGCCGACGGTCAGATAGGTGGCAGGCAAATCCTGGCTTTCGGCGACATGTTGCGCCACGAGGGTGAATACGTTCTTTTCGTTGAAGAGCCTTGCATCGAAAGGTGTGCCGAAGGCTCCGGAGAAATGGTCCCCGGTTGAGGGAAGCACGATGCCGCTGGTGACGGTGGTGCGGTCGACCCGGTGGAAAAAGGCGCTGTCCTGAATGAGCTTGAGTTCGGCCGGCGTCTTGTCGAGATCGGAGGCGGGGACATTCTGCCAGATGGCGCCCGACAGACTGGCCACTGCGTCATAGAGGTCTTCATGGCCATAGGCGAGATGCAGGGCGCCGAAACCGCCCATGGAGAGGCCGGCGATGGCGCGGCCTTGCCGATCTTTCCGCACCGGCAGCGTTTTCTCGATCTGGTGGCGCAGATCGCCGGTCAGGGCCGTTTCGTAATCGCCGGGGCCGCCGACAGCGGCGGAATCCACATACCAGCTGTTCTTGACGCCGGGCATGACGACAACCAGCGGGCGGATGGCGCCGGCAGCGATGAGCGTATCGAGCGTCTTTTCGATATTGCCGAGATCGCGCCAGCTGTTCTGGTCGCCATCGTGGCCGTGCAGGAGGTAAAGCACCGGCCAGCCGTTTCCCGGCGGCACGCCGTCCGGGCGATAGATGTTGACGGGGAGCGGCGCGTTCAGGGCGGGACTATGGAAGGCCGCATCCTCGATCTGTCCGGCAAAGGCCGGAGTGTAGGTGACGAGGAGGCAGAATGCCGCCAGATTTTTTCGATACATGCGGTCGCTCCCTGCTGCCATTTCCAGACCATATCAACGTGCGCCGTTCCCTCATCAAGGGTCAACGCATCAGGGGAAGCACGGAGATCGAGATATTGCGCGCCTGTGTCGCGGGGGTCCTCCCGACCGGTCCGATCTATTTCTCTACCTACATCAAGTCGGCGGAAAATGATGACTACATTGCCATGGCCCTGGATGCCGACTTGGTGAAAGTTTTTGGTCCGGATCAGGTCGCAGCGCGGATCAGGCGGTGCGAAAGCTGATCGCCGCTGCCGGAGCGCGCGGGTGCTCCGGTCATGTGTTTCGCAATACATATGCCTGCTGGCATCGAATATCGCGGGCGCGTGCGTCACCGCCCCGGCCGGCCCGTCTTGCCCTTGGTTCGGCTCTTGCGCTTCTGCTCGCCGGCGTCCTCATAGGAACCCGCGCCGATCTTGCCACGAACCAGCGGTCGGGGATCGTCCGTGGCGCGCTCCGGTTGGCCCTCCAGCAACGGTGAGAACCGTTTGCCGGGTTCTGTCTGGGGCTTGTCGGGCACCGCGCCGCGCACGGGTTTTTCGGTCCTGCCCACTGTCATCTCGTCCAGTGTGTTCCTGCGGAATAGCGGTTTTCCCGCATCCGAGCCGGGGCCCATTTCATCCAGCGAGGGTTTGGCGAAGAGGGATTTGCCGCTTTCGTTCGCTGCGGCACCCGTCTCCGTCCCGCCGGATGTCTCGCCCTCCGGTGGGGAGATCGACAAGTGGCTGCGTCTGTTGTTTTTTCCGCCGCCTTCGATGGCGCGGGCCTCTTCCTTGGCCATCGGGTCGTCCATGGTCGCCAGTTCGGCGGCCTTGAGGCGTTTGATTTCGTCGCGCAGGCGGGCGGCTTTTTCGAAGTCGAGATCGGCGGCGGCGTCGCGCATGGATTTTTCCAGCGCGTTGAGATGGGCCTGCAGATTGTTGCCGACCAGATGGCCGCCATCGGCGAAGCCCTTGCCGGAAACGCCAGAAATATCGGCCCTTACGTGATCGCGCTCATAAACAGAATCAAGAATGTCGGAAATCTTCGCCTTAACCGATTCCGGCGTGATGCCGTGTTCGGCATTATAGGCCATCTGCTTTTCGCGGCGGCGGGAGGTTTCCTCCATCGCCCGCTTCATCGAGCCGGTGATATTGTCGGCATAAAGGATGACCTTGCCGTCAACGTTACGGGCGGCACGGCCGATGGTCTGGATCAGCGAGGTTTCCGAGCGCAGGAAGCCTTCCTTGTCTGCATCGAGGATGGCGACGAAACCGCATTCGGGAATGTCGAGGCCTTCACGCAGCAGGTTGATGCCGACAAGCACGTCGAAAGCGCCGAGGCGCAGGTCGCGGATGATCTCGATGCGCTCCAGCGTGTCGATATCCGAGTGCATGTAACGGACGCGGACGCCCTGTTCATGCAGATATTCGGTCAGGTCCTCGGCCATGCGTTTGGTCAACACGGTGCAGAGCGTGCGATAACCCTTGGCGGCGGTTTCGCGGATTTCGCCGAGAACATCGTCGACCTGGCTGCGGGCGGAGCGCACTTCCACCGGCGGATCGATGAGGCCGGTCGGGCGGATGACCTGTTCGGCGAAGACGCCGCCGGACTGTTCCATCTCCCATGAGCCGGGGGTTGCCGAAACCGCGACGGTGAGCGGGCGCATCGCATCCCATTCCTCGAAGCGCAGCGGCCGGTTGTCCATGCAGGAGGGCAGGCGGAAGCCATATTCGGCCAGCGTCGCCTTGCGCCTGAAGTCGCCGCGATACATGCCGCCGATCTGGCTGACGGAGACGTGGCTTTCGTCGATGAACAGCAGCGCGTTATCAGGGATATATTCGAACAAAGTCGGCGGCGGCTCGCCGGGATTGCGGCCGGTGAGATAACGCGAATAGTTCTCGATGCCGGCGCAGGAGCCGGTCGCTTCCAGCATCTCGATATCGTAGCGGGTACGCTGCTCCAGCCGCTGGGCTTCCAGCAGACGCCCGGCCTTTTCCAGTTCGGCGAGGCGGCCCTTCAGCTCTTCCTTGATCGACTTGATCGCGCCGTTCAGCGTCGGGCGTGGGGTCACATAGTGCGAATTGGCGTAAATTTTGACCGATTGCAGGTCACCGGTCTTCTGGCCCGTCAAGGGGTCGAATTCGGTGATGGAATCGATCTCGTCGCCGAACATCGATATGCGCCAGGCGGCATCCTCAAGGTGGGCGGGGAAGATTTCGATGGTATCGCCGCGCACGCGGAACGAGCCGCGCTGGAAATCCATGTCGCGGCGTTTGTATTGCTGGGCTACGAGGTCGGCCAGAAGCTGGCGCTGGTCCAGCCGGTCGCCCACCTGCATCTGGAAGGTCATGGCCGTATAGGTCTCGACCGAACCGATACCGTAGATGCAGGAAACCGAGGCGACGATGATGCAGTCGTCGCGTTCCAGCAGCGAGCGGGTGGCGGAGTGGCGCATCCGGTCGATCTGCTCGTTGATCGAGGATTCCTTCTCGATGAAGGTATCGGAGCGCGGCACATAGGCTTCCGGCTGATAATAATCGTAATAAGAGACGAAATATTCCACCGCATTGTCGGGGAAGAAATTCTTGAACTCGGAATAGAGCTGTGCCGCCAGCGTCTTGTTAGGCGCCAGGATGACGGCGGGTCGCTGTGTTTCCTCGATCACCTTGGCCATGGTGAAAGTTTTGCCGGAGCCGGTAACGCCGAGCAGCACCTGGCTGCGCTCGCCCGAATTGATGCCTTCGACGAGGTCGGCAATGGCCGTCGGCTGGTCGCCGGCGGGCTTGTAGTCCGAAGCCATGCGGATGGCGACGCCGCCTTCGGATTTCGGCGGGCGGGCGGGCCGGTGCGGCGTCCAGAGTTTGCCGTCCTTGAACAGCGGATTACCGCTCTCGATCAGCTTCGAAAGCGCGTCCACCGTGGCGGTGACAGCGCCCGGGGCGAGGTTGGCGGCATCCTCCAGCGATACATCCATGCCTGCCACCGGATTGAGACCGGCAGCGGCTCGGGTTTTCGGATCGCTCGATGCGCCGATGGACACGCCGCGTGCTGTCTTGGAGGCCGTGGTGTTCTTGGCCGTCTTCGGGGGGGCTTTCTGGGCCTCCTTGCGCGCTTCGATCTCGATCTTCTTGCGGTGCTTGCCCGCCTTCGAGGCGATTTCGCGCTGGGTTTCCACGGAGGAAGCCTCCGCTTCCGCCTCGAGCTGCTTCACCCAATCGGCGACACTGCCGCTGAGCGGCGCGCCTTCGAAGGACGATTGCGGAGCTTCCTCGAAGCCCGAGGGCGAGGAGGTGGAGTTTTTCGGTGATCTGGCCATAGGCGAAATATGGAGGGAGTCACGCATAAAGGGAAGGGGATGTGGTGAAAAAATGAGTACAAAAAGGAAACGAAGCGTGCGGAACAAAATTCGGCCGGATGCGTTGCGTAGCGGCTTAAGACAGCTTTGTTCAAATCCGTCGGAAATCGATTTCGGTTTTCGGGCGGATGCGCTAGAGCAAATCCATACGGGCGGAATGAGGGTTTCCTTCTGACTGCCTTCTCCTGCCGCATTTCATGACATCCCTCCTTTTTTCCAGGACCCATCATGCCGTTCTCAATCAGCCCTGCCCATATCTGGCCTGTCCTGATGCTTATCGCCTCCAATGTTTTCATGACCTTCGCCTGGTACGGCCACCTTAAGCACAAGGGCAGTGCGCTCTTCCTGGCGATTGTCGCCAGCTGGGGCATCGCCTTCTTCGAATATGTGCTTGCCGTTCCCGCGAACCGCATCGGTTCGGAGGTCTATTCCACCGCGCAGCTCAAGACCATTCAGGAAGTCATCACGCTCGCGGTCTTCGCGCTGTTTTCGATCTTCTGGCTTAAGGAAAGCATCACCATCAATCACGTGATCGGTTTTGCGTTGATCGCTTTCGGTGCTTCCTTCATTTTCCGCTCCTGAAAAGGAATAAATACCCCGGCGCCTTGCCGGCCCGGAACCAGTCGCAACGGATATGAGGTGGTGTATCGATGAAAATACGGCCTGCGAAAGTTGACGATGCAACCGGAATGGTGGCGGTTCAGAACGAGATATTCTCGGCCGGCCTCCGAAAAGCGCCGACGGATATCACGGTGGTGCTGGAGAATTACATCCAGCATGCCGACCGTATCGAATGCTCGGTCGCCGAGGACGACGACGGGCGTATCCTGGGCTTCCAGTCGCTGCGTTATGCGCGGACGAACAATCCCTATGGCGTGGCGGAAGGCTGGGGCATCATCGGCACCCATGTCAGTCCGCAGGCGGCACGAAGAGGTGTGGGATCCGCCCTCTTCGCGGCAACGCGCAGGGCGGCGGAGGCGCGGGGTATTCAGAATATCGATGCCAGTATCGGTGCGGACAACA
The DNA here is from genome assembly GCF_053522725.1 of Agrobacterium sp. 16-172Ci. NCBI lineage: Bacteria > Pseudomonadati > Pseudomonadota > Alphaproteobacteria > Hyphomicrobiales > Rhizobiaceae > Agrobacterium > Agrobacterium sp. 16-172Ci. Next base: position 81,911 of record NZ_JBNWBW010000017.1, on the reverse strand, counting down.
TGCTCGGCCAAAGCTATTACGACGCTATGGGATTTACGACCTATCGCCAACCGGAAGGGCTGGTCTGCAAGGTTTACCGGCTGGGCTAGACGCGGCCTGCTTCCGGATCAGCCGCGATTGTCGTTTTCGGAATATTGCAGGCGGGCCTTGCAGATGCGAACGTGGTTCTCGTCAGCCCATTGCACCAGCAATTGCATCGGCACCAGAAACGAGCGGCCGAGATTGGTCAGCTCATATTCCACGCGCGGCGGCACCTCGGCATAAAGCGTGCGGCGGATGAAGCCATCCTCTTCAAGCCGTTTCAGCGTGCGGGACAACATCTGCTTGGAAATATCGTCGATCCTACGGTTCAGCTCGTTGAAGCGCAGCACGCCGCCCTGCAGGGCTTCCAGAACCAAAAGGCTCCATTGATCGCCGATACGGTCGAGCACATCGCGGATGGGGCAGGGCTGGTCGAAGGCAAAAACCTCTTTCGTCTGCGTATCCGCCATGTCCTTACCCCTTGCCATTTTTGCCCTTGCAGGTCATCGCCATGTGACCAGATCAGCCGCCGCTGACTTCTTGCGGCTATGGCTGCGATACCATAGCTCTTCTTCGCGGTCTATAATCTAGACCGGTAACGATAGTGACAAGAGGAAAGAAGCCATGGCTAAAATCGCGCTCATCGGCGCTTCCGGCAATGCCGGGTCCCGTATTCTGAAGGAACTTTCCGACCGGGGACATCAGGTGACGGCAATCGCCCGCAATCCCGAAAAGATCGCCAGCCTGCCGAATGTGGTGGCAAAGAAGGGCGATGTTTTCGATCAGGAAGGGCTTTCGGAACTGCTGAAGGGTCACGATGCCGTGATCAGTTCGGTGCATTTCACCGCCAGCGATCCGGCAACGCTGATCGAGGCCGTGCGCGCCTCCGGCGTTCAGCGCTATCTCGTCGTCGGTGGCGCCGGCAGCCTTGAAATCGCGCCGGGCCAGCGTGTGGTCGACCTGCCAGATTTCCCGGCCGCCTACAAGGCTGAAGCGACCAAGGGCGCGGAGTTCCTGGACCGGCTGAAACAGGAAAAGCAGCTCGACTGGACCTTCCTGTCGCCATCCGCCGAATTCGTGCCGGGCGAAAGAACGGGCAAATTCCGCATCGGCAAGGATAATCTCCTCAGCAACGATGAGGGCAGCCGCGTTTCCTTCGAAGATTATGCCATCGCGCTTGTCGATGAAATCGAGAAGCCGCAGCATTCCCGCCAGCGTTTCACCGTTGGTTATTGAGAGGTATCACCCATGAATTTCGTAACACGCCGTCTTGCCATCGCCGCTTTCGCCCTCGTGCCCGCCTTGATGGCGGCGCCCGTTCTGGCGCAAACCGCAACGCGGGATTTCGCGCAGGAAGAAGCCAACCGCAAACTGGTGATCGAGTTCTACGATACGGTCTTCAACAAGCATGAGGTTGACAAGGGCGCCGCCGTCCTCGTCGACAGCTACAAGCAGCACAACCCGATGGTGCCGGATGGTAAGAAGCCGTTCGTGGATTATTTCACCGGCCACTTCAAGGAAAACCCGCAGTCGAAAGCACGGATCGTGCGTAGCGCCACGGATGGCGATCTGGTCTATCTGCACATCCATTCGACGGAAAATGAAGGCGATCGCGGCAGGGCCATCGTCGATATTTTCCGGGTTACCGACGGCAAGATCACCGAGCACTGGGACGTGATCCAGGAGGTGCCGGAAAAGGCGGCGAACACCAATACGATGTTCTGAGAGCCGTTGCCGTCGCATTGCCGATAACAGGGAACAGCCGGGATTTTCGCCCGGCTGTTTTCATTTCAGATCGCGCGTCGTTTCTGGCGCGACTGTACGATCAGATCCAGCGCCATCATGGCCAGCAGGCTCGCGCCCACCAGCGGGAAAATGATGCCGCCGATGGCGAGTATGGCGAGCAGACCGTGCAGGACGCGTTTTTCCTGCGGGAGGGGCGGCACGCCGAGCGAACCCTTGGGGCGGCGTTTCCACCACATGATGCCGGCGGATACGGCAAGCAGCACAATGCCGATACAGGCCGCCAGAAGCACGATCTGGTTGGCAAGGCCATATTGCTGGCCCAGATGCACGTTGATGCCCCATTCCAGCGCCTTGCCGAGCGGGCCGTAATCGGCGTAGCTCATATCGATCAGCGGCTCGCCGCTATATTGATCGAGATGGACGACTCGTTGCTGCGCCAGATCGTCGGGATAGACGGAGCCGCTATAAACGCCCGTCGGTTTTCCCGGAAGGGAGACAGCGTAACCGGCGGCAAGACCGAGCGCGTCGAAACGTGCTATCGCCTCGTCGATCCCGATTGGCTGGTCTTCGGCGGAATGGGTGGATTCCGGTATTTTCGCCTGCTCCAGTGACCAGCTTGTCTTCGCCACGTGGTCGAGATGTTCGCCCGACATCGGAACATCGGTGCGAATGCCTGCTGGATATCCGAAGTTGCTGCCATTCGCCCATTCATTGACCTTCGCACCCCAGACGCCTGACCAGGGCATTCCGGTGACCGCAAGGAAAACGATGAAAAAGCCGACGAAAATGCCGGTGACAGCATGGGTATCGCGCCAGAACACCCGCTTTTTCGGCGTGCCGCGCACGGTCACGACACCGCCGGTCTGTTTTCGCGGCCACCAGAGATAGATGCCGGTGGCGACAAGAAGGATGGACCAGCCGGCGGCGATTTCGATCAGATAGCGGGCATAGGTGCCGAAATATTTCAGGCTGTGGAGATAGCGGATTGTCCACATGATGGTGCCGCGATCCGGCAGGGAGCCCGCAACCTCAGCAGTGTAGGGATTGACGTAGACGGCCCGCTTTCCATCCGCCGTATTGACGGTGATTTCCGCCGACGCGCCCGGATCGGCGGGGGTGGTATATTTGACGGCTGCGCCGGGAACGGCCGCAAGTGCTGCACTCACGATCTCGGAAGGCAGCGCTTTCGGCGCATTTTGCACCACTTCGATCCGCTTCAGGTCTGAATGGATGAGATTATCGAACTCGTCCCGGAAGAGATACAGCGCACCGGTGACGGCGAGCGATATCATGAAAGGCAGTACGAAGAGACCGGCGTAGAAATGCCAGCGCCATACGGCGCGGTAAAGATTTGCGGACGAGGAATGCGCAGGCGCACGCTCGCCCTCGAAAGAGGTCGTAACGGACATGAATGTCTCCGCAAGAGAATTGATTTTCCGGGAGGCCGGAGAGTGTTCTAGCGTCGCGGAGCGGAGGGGGGTGCGCGTGGGCGCGATTCCAGATTGGGCGGCGATGGCGGCAACGCCGCGTCGATGTTCAGGAAGGTGACTTCGACCGCAGGGAGAATATTGTCCGCGCGCTCGACGGGAATAACCGGAAGAGCGGCGGCTGTGGCCGAAGCCAGACGGCAGAGCGTGCCGCAACAGTCGTCGGCGATCTTGCCGGCAGGGTTCTGTTTGCCGGAGCCGCCTTCCGGCATATGGCTGGAACAGATGATCTCATCCGCCGCCAGCGCGGCCATCGCCATGTTGCCGCTGGTCAGGCCGTTGGCGAAGCCCTGCAAAAGGAAAAGCAGAACCGCCAGCATGGCGATGGCGCCAGCCGAACTTCTGTCCTGCATGATCCTGCGAATGAATCCCATGCAATCGGAATGTCATATTTGCGGCGAAATGTCACCGCGACACAATGACGGGAAGTGAGGGGCAATAACGATACCGGCAAGGCGTGGGATGCCGATGCTGCTTGTTGTTATATATGCCGCTTAAATGGAGAGCGGCGCTGGAGCCCAGCGCCGCAGCGCGCTTATTCCGCTGCCGGAATGGGCGTGGGTTGTCCGTTTTCGTCCATCGCCACCATGATGAAGGTTCCGGCGGTGACTTTTTCCAGCTTGTCATAACGCGACCGCTGCGCCCAGGCTTCCACCGTCAGCGTGATGGAGGTGCGGCCAACGCGGGCGATGTCGGTATAGATGGACAGCGTATCGCCGATCTTCACCGGCAGTTCGAAGGCCATTTCCTTGACCGCCGCGGTGACGACGCGACAGCGCGAACGCTCCGCTGCACGGATACCGCTCGCCAAGTCCATCTGCGACATGACCCAGCCGCCGAAAATATCGCCGGCCGGATTGGCGTCGGCCGGCATGGCAAGCGTTCTGAGCGTCAGCTCGCCGGTCGGTTTGATGGTCTGCTCGGTCATGTTGAAATTTGCTCCTTGCGAAAAAGCGCAGCATGCGTTGCGCTTTGCGATTTCGCAAGGAAGGCGAAGCGTCAGGACGACGCTTTGCCCAGAAATTGCTGCGTTGCATAAAGGGCGATGGCTGCCGCATTCGAAACGTTGAGCGATTTGATCTCGCCGGGCATATCAAGACGGGCGAGCGCCGAGACGGTTTCGCGCGTTTTCTGGCGCAGGCCCTTGCCTTCGGCGCCCAGCACCAGAGCGATTTTTTCACCGCTGAAGGTCTGCTCGATGGGGGCGGGGCCTTCCGAATCCAGACCGACGGAGAAGAAGCCGAGCTTGTGCAACTCGCCGAGCGCATCGGCCAGATTGGTGATCTGGATATAGGGAATGAGCTCCAGCGCACCGGAAGCCGATTTCGCCAGCACGCCCGACTCGGTCGGGCTGTGGCGCATGGTGGTAATGACGGCGCCGGCGTTGAAGGCGACCGCCGAGCGCATGATGGCGCCGACATTGTGCGGATCGGTGACCTGATCGAGCACGAGAATGAGCGGGCTGTCCTTCAGCGCGCCGAGACGCTTGACCGGCAACGGCCGGGTTTCCAGCATCACGCCCTGATGGATGGCCTCGGGGCCGAGCACACGGTCGATATCCTGAGGCGAAACCATCTCGACGGGGAAGGGCTGGGCATCGGCCTCGCCGATATCGAGACGCGCAAAGGCGTTCTGGGTGACGAAGAGCTTGACGATCTGCCGTTCGGGATTGGCGAGTGCCGCACGCACGGTATGCAGGCCGTAAAGATGCACCTGATCGGGCGCAAGCTGCGGCGGCTTCCAGTCGTCCGCGCCGCGGTTCTTGCGCCTTGGCTGCTGCGGGGTCGGAATTTCGCCGCGCTCGCGCTTGGCGTCGCGCACGGCGCGGCGCAGGTTGGCATAGTGCGTGTCGCGGGTGGATTTGTTCTTGGGATCGTCTTTGCTCATGGCGCCTTATATCTCCGCCGGGAGGCGCGCACCAGCCCCCGCGATAATCCACAGGGCCGTAAAGAGGTTTGAATTTTTTCCCGAAAATTCGTGAAAGGGCGTGTTGACAGAAACGAATGAGGCCGTCATATACGCGCCACAGACGACGCAACGGCGCTTCGCCGCAGCGAAATCTGAAGAGCTTGGTCGCTCGATCCTAGCAGAAAGCTGGAGGGATGCCCGAGTGGTTAAAGGGGACGGACTGTAAATCCGTTGGCTACGCCTACGTTGGTTCAAATCCAACTCCCTCCACCATTCTGCACGGATCGAAATCACCACCGCGGGTATAGCTCAATGGTAGAGCAGCAGCCTTCCAAGCTGAATACGCGGGTTCGATTCCCGCTACCCGCTCCAGCTAGCCCTGAAAAAATCGATAAATTCCCTCAATTGCTGGCTTCCCTTCGCTTTGCCGTGCGCGTGTAGCGCCTATTTCTGTGGGATGGTCCGGCACGCGAGCTTTTCACCGTCACGGTTCTGCCAGCCATGAATCGCATTGACGTCATATGGGCGCCATTTCAACCTCTTGCCAAAACGAGCGTTTACATCTTCGCAATAATCAATAGGTTGGCGGCATCTTTTGAGCAGGTCGAACGTTCTTGCAAAGAGAGCGGCTGGAGAAAGTTATGAGTTCAAATACGCCGAAACTGGATAGTTGCGGCGCCGAGCCCATCCACATTCCCGGTGCTATTCAGGAACATGGGGCCCTTCTGGCTCTGTCCGCGCGGGAATTTTCCCTGGTGCAGGCGAGCGATAATCTTGCCGACTATATTGGTGTGGCCTTGCCAATCGGGGTCGTCGTCACCGAAAAAATCTTGCCTTTCATCTCCGCACTCTCCGCCTGGTATTCCTCCGAAGAGAGCAACTTCCGATATGCGTGGGCCGAAAAGAAACTCGATGTTTCGGCGCATCGATCAGGGACTTTGGTTATTCTCGAGGTGGAAAAGGCAAGAGAGGGCGAGTCGGCTGAAAAGCTGATGGGCGAACTTACCAATCTGGCGCAATATCTGAACAGCGCGCCGTCGCTGGAGGACGCTCTTTCGCGGACCGCGCAATTGGTGTCCTCGATCAGCGGTTATGATCGTACCTTGATTTATGATTTCGGACTGGACTGGAGCGGCCATGTCGTGGCGGAAGCCGGAAGCGGGACTTTGCCGTCTTATCTCGGACTTCGCTTTCCGGCGGGCGATATCCCGCCGCAGGCGCGGCAGCTCTACACCATCAATCGCCTGCGAATGATTCCCGATGTCGATTATAAGCCTGTCCCGATCAGACCGCCGGTCAATGCGGAAACGGGAGCTGTGCTCGATATGAGCTTTTCGCAGCTTCGCAGCGTGTCGCCGGTTCATCTCGAATATATGCGCAATATGGGCACGGCCGCTTCGATGTCCGTGTCTATCATCGTTAATGGCACTCTGTGGGGCTTGATCGCCTGCCACCATGCGACACCCCATTCGGCATCCTTTGCCGTCCGTGAAGCCTGTGATTTTGCGGCACAGCTCCTGTCTATGCGGATCGCGGCCGAGCAGAGTTCCCAGGATGCATTCCGCCGGGTGGAGCTCGGCCAAATTCAGGCGCGTCTCTTGAAAGGCATGGCCGCCGCCGAAAAATGGGTTGATGGACTGCTTGCGGGTGACGACGAAAAAAACGACCTGCTGAAACAGGTGGGAGCGGACGGCGCTGCACTCGTCCTTGGCGACGACTATGAACTTGTCGGCAGAACGCCGTCACGGCAGCAAGTTGAAGAGCTTGTCTTATGGTTCGCAGAGAAGGACGTTGTGGATGTTTTTGCAACCGACAATCTGGCCGGCGATTACGCTGCCGCTGAGGCCTATGCTGCCGCCGCAAGCGGAATTATTGCGATGCGGGTTTCGGAATTGCACGGCAGTTGGCTTATCTGGTTTCGGCCGGAAGTCATAAAAACGGTGCGCTGGGGCGGTGATCCGCACAAGACGGTGCAGGAGAGCGGGCGCATTCATCCGCGCAAGTCCTTTGAAATCTGGAAGGAGCAATTGCGCAATACGTCATCTCCCTGGTCGGAGGCCGAGCTTGCGGCGGCGAGGGAGCTTCGCAGCGCGATCATCGGCATTGTCCTGCGCAAGGCCGAGGAGATGGCGGATCTGACACGGGAATTGCAGCGGACCAACAAAGAGTTGGAGGCATTTTCCTATTCCGTTTCGCACGACCTGCGTGCCCCGTTCCGTCATATTGTCGGGTTTGCGCAGTTACTGCGGGAGCGCAGCAATGTTCTGGACGAGAAATCCCTGCATTATCTGCAGATGATATCAGAGGCGGCGCTGGGTGCCGGCAGGCTGGTGGATGATCTCCTGAATTTTTCACAGCTTGGCCGCACGCAACTCACCCTGAAACCCGTGGATATGCAGAAGGTGGTGAGCGAAGTTCGTCGCTCTCTGGCGCCCGCCGTTGCGGATCGCCAGATCGAGTGGCGCATCGGAGAGTTACCGGTGATATTCGGGGATGCGACCCTGCTGCGGCAGGTCTGGTACAATCTCATCGAAAATGCCATCAAATATTCGTCTCGGGAGCCGGTCTCGATCATCACCATTTCTGCGGTTGAAACCGAGGATGACGTCACTTATTCGGTCGAAGACAATGGTGTTGGCTTCGATATGGCCTATTACAGCAAGCTTTTTGGTGTGTTCCAAAGGTTGCAGCGGGTAGAGGATTTCGAGGGAACGGGCATTGGACTGGCGCTGGTGCGACGAATTGTCGAACGCCATCACGGTTCGGTCGGTGCCGAGGGAACTGTCGGTGAGGGAGCCACGTTCTTCTTCACATTGCCGGTTATGAAAGTTGAAGAGGAAAAAATTGCCTGAACTCAGACCCATTCTGCTGGTGGAAGACAATCCACGCGATCTGGAACTAACGCTGACCGCTCTTGAAAAATGCCAATTGGCGAATGAGGTGGTGGTGGCACGCGATGGCACCGAGGCACTCGACTATCTGAATGTAACCGGTAGCTATCATAACCGCTCGGCTGGTGATCCGGCGGTAGTTCTTCTCGACCTCAAACTGCCGAAAGTGGATGGGCTTGAGGTGTTGCAGACGGTCAAGGGCAGCGATCACTTGCGGCACATTCCGGTCGTCATGCTGACGTCTTCGCGAGAAGAACAGGATCTCGTTAGGAGCTACGAACTCGGCGTGAACGCTTTTGTCGTCAAGCCTGTGGAATTCAACCAGTTCTTCAAGGCGATACAGGATCTTGGCGTCTTCTGGGCTCTTCTGAACGAACCGCCACCGGGTGCACATCGCAATGGCGGATGAGGCGGTGTCGCGAATGGAGGCAAGCAGACTTCTTCTCCTGGAAGACAGTTCTGTGGATGCCGAACTGATCGAAGAACAGCTTTCACGCCTTTCGCCGCCACCTGCGGTAACGAGAGCCGTCGGCAAGGCATCGTTCATTGAGGCGTTGGAAAAACAGCAGTTCGATATCATTCTCGCGGATTTCTCCTTGCCGGACTTCGATGGCATGTCGGCGCTCGATGTCGTTATGGCGAGAAGACCCGATACGCCGTTCATTTTCGTGTCCGGTGTCTTAGGCGAGGACGCGGCGATCGATGCATTCCGCCGCGGGGCGACGGATTATGTTCTCAAGCAGCGGCTTGTGAGACTGCCATCCGCTGTCGAGCGCGCGCTGGCGGAAGCCCGGGAGAAACAGGAGCGAAAGCGGGCGGAGCTGCACAAGGAGCTGCTCGTCCGTGAGCTCAGCCATCGCGTCAAGAACACGATGGCGATGGTCGTTTCAATCATTCGCAGAACGGCCAAAGGCAGCACCTCCATCAAGGATTACCAAGAACGGCTGGTGGCCCGCGTGAGTGCCCTCGCGGAGAGCCATGCGCTGCTTTTTCAGAGTAATTGGGGTGAGACGAATCTGAGGGATGTCGTGACGCGGGCGATCGAGCCGCATAATACCTTTGCGAGCAGGATCGAGCTCGACGGTCCGGATGACGTACAGGTGTCGCCGAAATCGGCGCTGGCGCTGGGGATGATCCTGCACGAGCTAGCCACAAATGCCCAGAAATACGGTTCTCTTTCCGGCGCAAACGGAAAGGTCGAGGTTGTCTGGAGAAAGATTCTGAACGGAGACGGCCATGACTGCATCGACCTGCGGTGGCAGGAAAGTGGCGGCCCGCCTGTTTCCGTGCCGCAGGAGACCGGATTTGGAACAACCCTGATAACAAGGGGTGTGCAATACGAATTGCAGGCGGAAAGCGAAATTCGCTATGATCGCGACGGCTTGCGATATCAGGTCATTTTTCCCCTGAACTAAGTCGCCAGACGAAAAGAAGCCGAGTGGGGCATCAGACCGAGATTGGCCCCGCACTTAGTTGGTCAGTGAAAACTCGTTCGCCAGAACACGCGACAGATTGTCGAAATCGCAGGGTTTGGAGACGACCGTCAGCCCGTCGAGCTGCGCGCGGACCCCGGGTATCTCCGCATATCCGCTGCAGATGACGAAGGGGATGTTTGCCGCCTTGAGCTCTTCAATGACGGGTAAGGACAATTCGCCTCGCAAATTGAGATCGATGACGGCGCCATCCAGATCGGTGTCGTTTATTTTCTCCAGGGCGGCACCGATGTGCGAAACCGGCCCGACGACATTGACTCCCAGATCGGAAAGGAAATCCTCCATATCCATCGCCAGAAGCGCGTCGTCCTCCAACACGAGGATTTGTTTTCCCTGGAAACTATAGCTCATTGTTACCGCATTTTCGTCATTTGGACTCAGTCTGGCACCGCCAATCAACATTGCAAAACCCCTAAGTCCCCAACTGGTTCCTTCCATAAATAAAAAGAAAACAGTCGCCTGTGATGTCGTCGTACTCTAGTTTGCAAACTCAATTCGTGCCTACCGGGAATGTGTTTCTGTGACTGGTTTTTCACCGTTTGCCCAACGAAGCCTTTTGATGCTTGCCGTGGGTGTTGCGATTTTGATTGGCATGGTCTCCATGTCGTTGTGGCTTGTGCAGGTGAATAACCGCTATTCCCAGGAAACAGCGGAACTCCGACGTTTCCGTGCCGCTGTTTTGGATGTGCTGACGACGATGCAGGACATCGAAACCGGCCAGAGGGGATATCTGCTGACCAATAATCGCGATTATCTTCTGCCTTATGAAGAAGCCCTGCGTGGCTTGCCTCAACGCCAGTCAAGACTTTTCGATCTTCTGACGGAAGACGAGCAATACAAGCAGTCTCTTTCGGGCCTGAGGCAGGCAATCGACGCGAAGTTGGCCGAGACCCGCGAGACCATAGATCTGCAGCGTGCGGGCCGAATAACGGAGGCGGTTGAGGTCGTTCGCAATAATGACGGCAAACGCTTCATGAACGAGATCAGGAGTATTCTGTCTGACCTGCAATCGGACACAGATGATCGCTTGCGCATCATCGTTGCGGATCAGCTGGGGGCTGCCAATACGCTGCGGTGGGTGACGGTCGGCGGTGCGCTCGCCATCCTCATTGTGGTCGGTGGTTCGATCTTCCTTGTCTTCACCTATATCCGCGCCCTGACTAGGTCGCGGGAGGATGTCGATGAACTCAATCGTCATCTTGAAGAACGTGTAGAGGAGAGAACGCGCGATCTCCGGCGAGCCAATCAGGAAATTCAGCGCTTCGCCTATATCGTAACGCATGACCTGCGCGCGCCGCTCGTCAATATCATGGGCTTCCTCTCCGAATTCGATACATCGCTGAAGCCGGTGAGCCGTTATGTTCTCGCAGATGGCGAGTCGCTGCCGGAAGATGTTATCCGTGAGGCGCGGCTGGCTGTTGAAGAGGATATTCCAGAGGCTATCGGCTTCATTCGCTCGTCTACCCGCAAAATGGATCAGCTGATCAACGCCATCCTTAAAATATCCCGCGACGGCCAGCGAAAGCTACAGCCGGAAAAGGTTGATGTCGAAATGTTGCTTTCGTCGCTGTCTGAGACGGTGCGTCACCAGATCAACGCCAATGGCGGTGAGATTGAGGTCGATACGCCGAAGCTGACGATCGTGACCGATCGAATATCCCTTGATCAGATTCTTGGAAATCTTTTCGACAATGCGGTGAAATACCAGATGCCTGGCCGTCCGCTGAGGCTGACGGCACGAGCCTATCCAGCCGGGCGGGGGGCGATTTGTATCGAGGTCGCCGACAACGGGCGCGGTATCGGCGAACAGGATCTTGAACGGGTTTTCGAGCTCTTTCGCCGGGCGGGCAGTCAGGACCAGCCGGGAGAGGGCATTGGTCTCGCGCATGTTCGTTCGCTAATCAGAAATTTAGGAGGTGACATTAAAGTCGAGTCTAAACTCGGTGAGGGCAGTACATTCATCCTGCTGATGCCGAGCGATCTCAGACGAGTCACCAAGGAAGGCGAAAAATGAAAGCGACCGGTCAGGAAGTAACGATCGTGATGATCGAAGATGACGAAGGCCATGCCCGGCTGATCGAGAAGAATGTGCGGCGTGCCGGTGTGAACAACGAGATTGTGCCTTTTACGCTTGGCGCCAAGGCGCTGGATTTCATATTAGGCGAAAGTCGGGATGGGCTTGTCAGCAAGGACCGCTATCTTCTCGTCCTGCTCGATCTCAATCTTCCGGATATGTCGGGCCTTAACATTCTCGAGCAGATCAAGAGCAATGAATATACACGCCGCTTGCCTGTGGTGGTTTTGACAACGACCGACGATGAGACTGAAATTCAGAAATGCTATGATCTTGGCGCGAATGTTTATATAACCAAGCCGGTCGACTATGAGGGCTTTGCCAACGCCATCAAAAATCTCGGCCTGTTCTTTTCCGTAATTCAGATACCTTGAAGGCATGATGGCTTTGCGCGTTTTGTACGTCGATGACGACCCGGCTTTGGCTCGGCTTTCGAGCCGCGTTCTTGGTCGTCACGGTATGGAGGTGGTTCACGCCACCTCGGTCGCTTCCGGTCTCGAGCTTTTTCAAAACGGGCAGTTCGATGTCGTCGTTCTCGACCACTATTTCCAGACGGCAACTGGCATGGAATTTCTTGCCGCGATCCAGACGATACCGGCAAGGGCTCCTGTTCTCTATGTGACGGGGTCCAACGAGGCCCAGATCGCCATAGACGCGCTCAAGGCGGGTGCTGCCGACTACGTCATCAAGAATGTCGGGGACGACTTCTTTCCGCTTCTGCTCACGGCAATCGAGCAGGCATTGGAAAACCATCGCCTGCGCCAGACCAAGGAAGAGGCCGATCGTTTGCTGGTAAAGGCCAAAGAACACGCGGAAATGATGGTGAAGGAGATGAACCATCGTGTCGCGAACAGCCTATCGCTGGTGTCGGCCATGATCCGCTTGCAAATAAACACCCTGAAATCGCAGGAAGCGGAAACCGCGTTGCTGGAAACGCAAAGCAGGATTTCGGCCATCGCCGGCGTGCACCGCAGCCTCTATAATACCGCCAATGTCGGGCTGGTCTCCCTGAGTTCCTATCTAACCTCCATCATCGGCGACCTGTTCCAGGCGGTGCCCGGCTCTTCTTCCGTCACGGTCGAGACTTCGCTTTGCGAAATCGATCTCAAGGCGGATCATGCCGTGGCGCTTGGTGTCATCATAACCGAGCTTCTGACCAATGCGCTGAAATATGCTTATCCTGACCAGACCGGTACGGTTCGCGTCAAACTCTCCGAAGATAATGGACAGTTTGTTCTGCTGGTGGAGGATGACGGCGTCGGCGTGCCGTCAAATTCGACTCCGCGTGGCACAGGCCTCGGTACGAAGCTGATCATGGCGATGGCGCAGAATATCGGTGCACGTGTCGAGCAGACCCATACGCATCCCGAACTGAGGCAGGGAACGCGTTTTACGATGACATGGCATGAGAAGCGGCAGGATTGATTTTCAGCTTTTACCACCGCCAATAATGAGAGCGGCGCAGAAGCTTCTCTCAGGCGGTGCTAAACCGGTTTGAAAACTCGCAGATGCCGCGCCGTGCCGATAGCGATGAACGGGCCGGTTGCCTGACCGGTCGGAGAGCCTCCAAAGGGCTCCACGCTGATTGCGAAGGTCGTTCCATCCGTTATGGTGCCGCGCATGTCGGCGGGAATGACGAGGTCGCCGTTCGTGCCCGGCTGGAAAACGCCAAGCAAGCGTGTCTTGCCCCATCCATGACGAGCCACAATTCTAACGATTTTTCGTCCGTCTTGCCGGTTGCGACCGGTACGATACGCATCCGGCCCGATTCCGCATCGTAGGACGCAAGGAGATTGACCTGACTGTCGGTTGTCGCAAGCTCAGCCACAAGCGGGTTGGTGCGTTTAGCCTCGGCGGAAACATGCGACCGTCTTCTGGCATTTTCCAGCTGTAGGAAGCGTTCTTCCTGAGCGCCCTGTTATGAGGTCTGACTGCGTTTGGGGGCTCCGGCCATGCAGAGGCGTCTTCAGGATGGCTCCAGCGCCGACTGGATCCGCAGTTTTTCCGCGTCCAGTTCACTCAGCCTTCCCATATGCGCCGTGATTTCCTCAAAGATCGAGGTGCGATCCGTTTTCGACAGGCGCTCCACGCGACGCAGGGCCGTGATGACCTCGATCAGATCAAGTCGCTCCTGCTCAAGCTTTTCCAGATTCCAGAACATCGCGTTTTCCCCGTTGGCACGCGTTCAAACGGTTCGCCGGGCAAAAGGTTCAGATCAGTCGAATTTAAGGTAAATTTTATCTTGTCGGCAACGGCCCGGGCTGGAGATGTTCCCCCGGGCCTCACCGAATCAATAGGGTGAGCGGCACTGCGTCCGCGTGCCGGCAGGCGCCATATAGCTGTTGTCGGTGGGGTGGTAGGATGTGTAACGCGCCGCACACCATTTTATATGGTTGATCTCGGCTTGAGACAGGGCGTAGCCGTTAGGCACGGCTTCTTCGCCTTTGCCTGCCGCAAAGGCAGACGCCGGGTAGCCTCGCTGATTTGAATTCTGCGCCTGCGCCTGTGTTTCGTAGGCCGGCTGTATGAGGCTCAACGCATGGGCGGGCACGACAGCAGCGGCAGATATCGCGACGCCAAGAGCGAGCGCGGAGATGGTCTTCGGCATCCTCAACATCGATAAATCCTCGTTATTCGTTCGGTATGCTAACGAAAACTTAGGAAATTCGTTCCGGCGAAGGATTGACGCCACACGAACACGTGATTCTCCAGGCTGGGCGCGGGAGGCGGTTGAAGCGGCAATATTGGGATGCTTTCGGTCCTGCGGCGGCTTTCATGATGACGGTGCGATGCTGCCTTCAACGGGAAAATGATGTGTCCGGTGAGCAAGTTCCATTCCCGCCTGCTTCGCTTCTCCGTCCTTTCGCACTGCTCGTTGACAAGCGGAAAATCCGGTCAGATAGTCGGCCGGCAATCATGCAAACGGGAGTCTTCAATGTTTAACAGGGTTGTCATTCTCTCATCCTTTGCGCTGCTGGCATCGGCGGCGTTTGTCTCCCCCGCAGCCGCACTCACCATGAAGGAGTGCAGCGTGAAATATCAGGCGGCGAAAGCCGATGGGTCGGCCAAGGACGTCAAGTGGAACGACTATCGCGCCAAGTTCTGCGGCAGCGAGGCGGCAGCCGAGGATGCGGCCGACGACAAGCAGGTCGCGGCCACCACCGAAAAAGAACCCGAAAAAGCGACGACAAAGGCCCCGAAGGGCGTCGCTTTCCCGAGTGCTGTCGATAAGAAATACTCAAGCGAGACGCCCGCAAAGGCGCGCCTGAAAACCTGTGTCGACTCCTATCACAAGAACAAGAATGACGGCACGCTCGGCGATCTGAAATGGATCCAGAAGGGCGGCGGCTACTGGAGCCTGTGCAACACGGCCCTGAAAAGCTGAGACAGGCGGGGGCCGATTACCTCTGGCGTTAGCGCGTTATCCGGCACGGTTTCGGATAACGCGCGAGTCGATTCGGTCGCGACCGTTTCTCCTCGCCCCTTTTCTCCTTGCCGTCATTCGCCGGCAGATGCGGATATCCCTTCCTGTCCGCGATCAGGACCTGATCGCGGATGAGTCCATTCCTTGGAGGGGAAACGTGTCGCATGGGGCAACCCCGTTTTCGGGCGGGTAAAATCTGCGAATGGCTTGCGATTCAGTCTCTTGATAGAAAGACTTGACCCTGCGGCTTGATCCGCATCCAGCAATTCAACGGCTGCGGCTGTCCGATGACGGCTCGCCGGCAATGTGGGCGGATGACCAGACGATTTCGAAACTATCTCACCGTGCTGGCCATATCGCTGCTGATGTGGACGGTGATCCTTGGCGTCGTTTATTGGCTGTTTCGATAGGTTTTATCACAGCTTGCCGGCCTGAATGAAAGTGCCGCAGGGCCTGTGCGGCGATAAAGCCGCCACATGCCTGCGAGGCCGATATTCCCGAAAATTTGATATGGTGAGAGGCGGCCGCCCCATTTCGGCTTTGCTGGCGTGACCTTATGGTTCGGTGAGATCAGGAAAGGGTCATCATGAAAAAATCCGTTGCCGCGACATGCCTTGCAGCTTTCTCCATGTCGGTCGCTACCGGCGCCATGGCTGAAGAGCTGGTGATTCCGCTCCCGAATGACACGACGGTTGAAAAGGTGGAGACCGTCTACCAATGCGCCGCCGACAAGGTGGAGGCCGTCTATTTCAATGCCGGTGAGATCAGCCTCGTGCGGCTTGGGCTGAAGGATGGCGTCACCGTTGCCGCAAATGTCATTGCCGGGTCAGGTGCCAAATATCAGGGCGGTATTTATGTCTGGTGGTCGAAGGGCGAGGAGGCGGATCTTTACGATCTGATGGCGGATCCGGAGATGAAGAAGCCGGTTCATTGCGTCGAGGCCAGGAAATCCTGAGCATCTGCTCCTTCCCGCAAAGGAGCGGCGGCAGGGCGGTTTTTTGAAAACCTTGCCATGCCGCCGGTCAGCGTGGGAGTGCGCGCGCGGCGCGTTCAGCCAAGAACGAGCGACGCAAGAAGCGCCAGCAGGATAAGAGAGCTGGCGACAACACCGAGCCTCACCCTGCGAAGGCGGCGGGTACGACCGCCGCTCCAGTCATAAGCCATTGGCAGCTTTACCTTTCTTTTTATTATTATGACTTATTGACTAGCTCCCTAGGCTTGCCCGTGGCTGACCTCAATTGCCAGAATCCATCGGCGAAAATTCACGATTTCCCTGTCTTCTCCCGATGTTGCAGCAAACGCGGCGATTGATTCTTCCTGTCCTGCGACGGCAAGGAGGGTGAGGGGGCCTGATGGGCGCAGGCCATGAAAAAAGCCCGGAAACTGGCGTTTCCGGGCCTCGTGGAGAAGCGTGTCTGCTGGTCGTTTCAGCTCAGATAGGGCTGGAGATAGGGCAGAACCTCGAGCGTGCCGTGATACAGCATGTTGAGGGCGACGTAGATGATGACCATCAGGCCGAGATAGGAAATCCAGCGATAGCGGTGCAGCAGCTTGGCGACGAAGTTGGCGGCAAGACCCATGAGTGCAATCGAAACGACGAGGCCGATGATGAGCACCGTCACATGTTCCTGCGCGGCGCCGGCGACGGCAAGGACGTTATCCAGCGACATGGAAACATCGGCGATGACGATCTGGGTTGCGGCCTGGAAGAAGGTCTTGTGACCCTTCGTCAGGTCGGCCTCTTCGTCCGTCACCTCGTCTTCGATGGAGCCTGCGGCCTCACGCAGTTCCGTCCACATCTTCCAGCACACCCAGGCGAGCAGCAGGCCGCCGAACAATTGCAGGCCGACAATGGCGAGAAGCTGCACGGTGACGGCGGCAAAGCCGATGCGCAGAACCGTGGCGGCGATGATGCCGACCAGGATCGCCTTGCGGCGGAGGTGGGCGGGCAGACCGGCGGCGGCAAGGCCGATGACGATGGCGTTGTCGCCCGCCAGCACGAGGTCGATTGCGATGACCTGTAAGAATGCCGTGAAACCGGCGGCTGTGAAGATTTCCATGGGATGGTCCTGAAACGGATAGAGAGGTCGCGAAGGAAGCGACGGATCGAGATATGGCTTGGGATGGCGCGCCTGCGCCGGATTCCAGTCGCCCGTCTCCCCCCGGCGATGAAATGTCCTTAAGCCATCATGCCGGTGCAGGTAAAGAAGTTGTGATAGAAATATCTTATTTAGTGATCGGCTATTCGGGAGGAAGGGCTCGTCGGGCCGATGTCCGCTTCGCCCTTGCGAAGGTTTGAATGTCGCAAATCAGATACCATATACGGGCCTCAAGGCACGCTTAGGGCGCGCGCGAAGGCGCTTTCACAATTAAGTCTTGCGCATTCGCTTACAAAGCCTTAAACGGCGACACCAAACCGGTACGCCGGGGAAACTACTTCACGTTCACAGGAAGCAATTCACATGGCAAAGAGCAAGTTTGAGCGCAATAAGCCGCACGTCAACATTGGCACGATCGGTCACGTTGACCATGGCAAGACGTCGCTGACGGCAGCGATCACGAAGTTCTTCGGCGAATTCAAGGCGTATGACCAGATCGACGCCGCGCCTGAAGAAAAGGCCCGTGGTATCACGATTTCGACGGCGCACGTTGAATACGAAACGCCTGCCCGTCACTACGCGCACGTCGACTGCCCCGGCCACGCCGACTACGTGAAGAACATGATCACCGGTGCTGCCCAGATGGACGGCGCGATCCTGGTTTGCTCGGCTGCTGACGGCCCGATGCCGCAGACCCGCGAGCACATCCTGCTTGCCCGTCAGGTTGGCGTTCCGGCGATCGTCGTGTTCCTCAACAAGGTCGACCAGGTTGACGACGCCGAGCTTCTCGAGCTCGTTGAGCTTGAAGTTCGCGAACTTCTGTCGTCCTACGACTTCCCGGGCGACGATATCCCGATCATCAAGGGTTCGGCCCTTGCTGCTCTTGAAGACTCGGACAAGAAGATCGGCGAAGACGCGATCCGCGAGCTGATGGCTGCGGTTGACGCCTACATCCCGACGCCTGAGCGTCCGATCGACCAGCCGTTCCTGATGCCGATCGAAGACGTGTTCTCGATCTCCGGCCGTGGTACGGTTGTGACGGGTCGCGTTGAGCGCGGTATCGTCAAGGTTGGCGAAGAAGTCGAAATCGTCGGCATTCGTCCGACCTCGAAGACGACGGTTACCGGCGTTGAAATGTTCCGCAAGCTGCTCGACCAGGGCCAGGCCGGCGACAACATCGGTGCACTGGTTCGCGGTGTTAACCGTGACGGCGTCGAGCGTGGTCAGATCCTGTGCAAGCCGGGTTCTGTCAAGCCGCACAAGAAGTTCAAGGCTGAAGCCTACATCCTGACGAAGGAAGAAGGCGGCCGTCATACGCCGTTCTTCACGAACTACCGTCCGCAGTTCTACTTCCGCACGACGGACGTAACGGGCATCGTTACGCTTCCGGAAGGCACGGAAATGGTTATGCCTGGCGACAACGTGACCGTTGACGTCGAGCTGATCGTTCCGATCGCGATGGAAGAAAAGCTGCGCTTCGCTATCCGCGAAGGCGGCCGTACCGTCGGCGCAGGCATCGTCGCTTCGATCGTCGAGTAATTTCAAACCCGCAAGGGATTGAAGAAAACCCCGCTGGAAACGGCGGGGTTTTTTATTGCCTGAAAGGGCTCAGCAGTCGATGCGGACGATGTCGCCATCCTTGAGGTGGAAGAATGCGTCCTGTGGCACATCGAGGCGCAATGCTTCCTCCTTTGGAAGGTTCGCATAGACGCCGCGCAACAGGCGGCTGGTGATGCCGTGGCAGATGACGATCGCATCGCGCGCCTGTCTCTGCTGAATGGTCTCCAGGCTGCGGGCCACCCGGCTTGTCATTCTTTCGAATGTCTCACCGCCGGGCGCGTGGAAGAACCACTCGTATCGATCCAGCCCATCGCGCATGCCGGGATATTCATAATCGATCTCGTAATCCGTCATGCCGTCCCATACCCCCAAGCCGATCTCCATCAGGCCAGGATCGAGGGTGATGCCGTCGATCATGCCGATTTCGCCTGCGACGATTTCGCAGGTCTGCCTCGCCCTGCCGAGCGGGCTGGAGAAAATATGGACTTCATCGGTTTCGATCAGCGCGGCGAGCCTGCGGCCCATGCGCATCGCCTGTTGCCGCCCCAGTTCCGTCAAAGGCGAATCGACCTGACCCTGCCAGCGGCGAACGGCGTTGAATTCGGTCTGGCCGTGACGGACGAGATAGATGCTCATGGGCGTTCCTGTGAAATGCGGGGAAGATCAGCGAATTGAACGATGTACCCCGTGGGAGGGGCATGCCGGGGTATTTTGCCAGACAATGTGAAAAAACAAAAAACACACTTGCCATTCTTTTCCCTGCACCTTAAAGGAGCGCATACCGAATTGGCCAAGCGATTTCGCGGCTGGTTCAGGTGATCAAGGGGTATAGCTCAGTTGGTAGAGCGGCGGTCTCCAAAACCGCAGGTCGGGGGTTCGAGCCCCTCTGCCCCTGCCACTTTCCATTCGCAAGCGCGGGTCCTCGCTGCATGGCAGATGGGTGCCGGATTTCCGGCGAATTTCGCGGAATGTCGATTTCCTCTTGTTAAAAAGGGAATCGGTGTTTATGTAGGGTCAAAACAGACACGCGGTGCGTGGGGCTGATCAGTATCGGCTTTACGCGCCGTAATTGCGTGGGCAGTCAATGGCATCCAAAACCAATCCGTTTACGTTTCTGCAGCAGGTTCGCGCCGAAGCGTCAAAAATCACTTGGCCGTCGCGCCGCGAGACCATGATTTCGACGGCTATGGTGCTGGTGATGGTCATTTTTGCGGCTCTGTTCTTCTTTGCTGCGGATCAGCTCATCGGCTGGCTGCTCAGCCTGGTGCTGAACGTAGGCCGGTAACGGCGCGGTCAAAGGCCCGGTGGAAGGATCGAACGGAGAATAAAAATGGCAGCGCGCTGGTATATCGTTCACGCATATTCGAATTTTGAAAAGAAGGTCGCCGAGTCGATCGAGGAAAAGGCCCGTCAGAAGGGTCTGGATCATCTTTTCGAGAAAATCCTCGTGCCGACCGAAAAGGTGGTTGAGGTGCGTCGTGGCCGCAAGGTCGACAGCGAGCGCAAGTTTTTTCCAGGTTACGTGCTGGTGCGCGCCAACCTGACGGATGAGGCCTATCACCTCATCAAGAACACGCCGAAGGTTACCGGTTTCCTCGGTTCGGACAGCAAGCCTGTTCCGATTCCCGATTATGAAGCCGAGCGTATCCTCGGTCAGGTTCAGGAAGGTGTCGAGCGTCCGAAGTCTTCGGTTTCGTTCGAGATCGGCGAGCAGGTTCGCGTTTCCGACGGTCCGTTCGCGTCGTTTAACGGCGTGGTTCAGGATGTCGACGAAGAGCGTTCGCGCCTGAAGGTGGAAGTGTCGATTTTCGGCCGCGCTACGCCGGTCGAGCTGGAATACAATCAGGTCGAGAAGGTCTGATTGGCGGGGCGAAGCCCCAAGCGCGTGGAAGGCTAACTGGCTCTTTAAGCCGGGGCAGGGCGCCGCACCACGCAACCGCAGCCGCCGGAGCAATCCGGCTTAAGAGAAGCCGGGTAACCGGTTTGAATTGAAAGGCAGAGAGATATGGCTAAGAAAGTTGCAGGCCAGCTCAAGTTGCAGGTAAAGGCCGGGGCGGCCAATCCGTCCCCGCCGATCGGTCCGGCACTTGGTCAGCGTGGCATTAACATCATGGAATTCTGCAAGGCGTTCAATGCCGCCACGCAGGAAATGGAAAAGGGTATGCCGATCCCGGTCGTCATCACCTATTACCAGGACAAGTCCTTCACTTTCGTCATGAAGCAGCCGCCGATGACCTACTGGCTGAAGAAGGAAGCGAAGATTACCTCCGGTTCCAAGACGCCTGGCAAGGGCGCCAAGGTCGGCTCCATCACCAAGGCTCAGGTCAAGACGATCGCTGAAGCCAAGATGAAGGATCTGAACGCAGCCGACATCGAAGGCGCAATGGCAATGGTTGAGGGCTCCGCCCGCGCCATGGGCCTGGAAGTGGTAGGTTGATCATGGCCAAGGTAGCAAAGCGCATTCAGAAGATCCGCGAAGGCGTGGATCCGAACAAGCTCTACGTCCTCACCGACGCCATTTCGATGGTCAAGGAACGTGCAGTTGCCAAGTTCGACGAAACCGTTGAAGTTTCGATGAACCTCGGCGTTGACCCGCGCCATGCGGACCAGATGGTTCGTGGCGTTGTCAACCTGCCGAACGGCACCGGCCGTGACGTTCGCGTCGCCGTCTTCGCCCGTGGCGCCAAGGCTGATGAAGCCACGGCTGCCGGTGCTGACGTTGTTGGTGCAGAAGAACTGGTTGAAATCGTTCAGGGCGGCAAGATCGACTTCGATCGTTGCATCGCGACCCCGGACATGATGCCGCTCGTCGGCCGTCTCGGCAAGGTACTCGGCCCGCGTGGCATGATGCCGAACCCGAAGGTCGGTACGGTGACGATGGATGTTGCCGGCGCCGTCAAGGCGTCCAAGGGCGGCGCTGTCGAGTTCCGCGTCGAAAAGGCCGGTATCGTACACGCTGGCGTTGGCAAGGCTTCGTTCGACGCCAAGGCTCTTGAAGAAAACATCAAGGCTTTCGCCGATGCCGTCATCAAGGCAAAGCCGACCGGTGCCAAGGGCAACTACGTCAAGCGCGTCGCGATTTCCTCGACCATGGGTCCGGGCGTCAAGATCGACCCTTCGTCGGTTACGGCTTAATCAATTCTCGCGCTTCCCGAGGGAAGTGTGAATAAAAGAATTTCCGGCTCCCAGGAGCCGGAGATTTCCGGGGAAACCCGGAACTCCTGTCCGAGATTGCGGGTGGCCATGTCTTTCGGGACCTGGCCTTAATCATTCAACCTGCATGAGACGGGTGAGGCTGGATTTGAGGCATCGAAACGATGCCTGACTGTCCGGTTCGAACCTGGTGTGCCTGTGCCTGAAGCCGTTTGCGGCGACAGAGCGGGGGACAGGATCCTCGAGCGTCGCTCGGGATCTTTGTAAAAAGGTCCCTTGGGGCAAAGGCAAACCCGACGGGTTCACATGTTGTGTTCCCGTCTACTGGAGACAGACAGTGGAAAGAGCGGAAAAACGCGAATTCGTCACGGAGCTGAACGAAGTCTTCAAGGCTTCCGGTTCGGTTGTCGTGGCCCACTATGCTGGTGTCACCGTTGCGCAGATGAACGACTTCCGTTCGAAGATGCGCGCTGCCGGAGGCACCGTCAAGGTCGCGAAGAACCGCCTGGCCAAGATCGCTCTTCAGGGCACGGAGTCGGAAGGGATGACAGATCTCTTCAAGGGCCAGACGCTGATTGCATACAGCGTCGACCCGATGATCGCTCCGAAAGTCGTCATGGATTTCGCCAAGACCAACGACAAGGTCGTTGTTCTCGGTGGCGCCATGGGTGCAACCACGCTCAACGCCGAAGCAGTCAAGTCGCTTGCGACCCTGCCTTCGCTGGACGAGCTGCGCGCAAAGCTGCTGGGCCTTCTCAATGCCCCGGCAACTCGCGTCGCTACGGTTGTCGCCGCACCTGCAAGCCAGCTGGCACGGGTGTTCTCGGCTTACGCCAAGAAGGACGAAGCCGCTTAAGGCGGTTTTTCGCTGTAAATATTCAAACTGGTTCGAACTGAACAAAAGGAACTATCAAAATGGCTGATCTCGCAAAGATCGTAGAAGACCTCTCCTCGCTGACCGTTCTGGAAGCTGCAGAACTGTCCAAGCTTCTCGAAGAAAAGTGGGGCGTTTCCGCTGCTGCTCCGGTAGCCGTTGCTGCTGCTGGCGGCGCTGCTGCTGCTGCTGCTCCGGAAGAAGAAAAGACCGAGTTCGACGTTATCCTGGTTGACGCTGGCGCCAACAAGATCAACGTCATCAAGGAAGTTCGCGGCATCACCGGCCTCGGCCTCAAGGAAGCCAAGGACCTCGTTGAAGGCGCTCCGAAGCCGGTCAAGGAAGCCGTTTCCAAGGCTGAAGCTGCTGATCTCAAGAAGAAGCTTGAGGACGCAGGCGCCAAGGTTGACGTTAAGTAATCTTGCGATTGCTGGCGGGAAGGGGCTTCATGCCCCTTTCCGTCGTCATCGTTTTTAAAACTCATTACCCAAAAGCCGCGTGAAAATGGCTTTTGGGTAATGGGTTCTTCAAGAGAATGGTTCCGAACCGGCTCATCTAGGCAATCCGGCCTGATCGATCCGGGATGTGGAACGAGATTGATGATACCCATTGCTTGACGGGATCGACTGGCCATCGGTTCCCGTCCGTTGCAGGCCCGGATGCAATTTTAAAGGAGCGACGATGGCTCAGACCCTTTCGTTTAACGGTCGCAGGCGCGTACGCAAGTTTTTCGGTAAAATTCCAGAAGTAGCGGAAATGCCGAACCTCATCGAGGTTCAGAAGGCTTCGTACGACCAGTTTCTCATGGTTGACGAGCCCAAGGGTGGCCGTCCCGACGAGGGATTGAATGCGGTATTCAAGTCCGTATTCCCGATCACCGATTTTTCCGGCGCCTCCATGCTTGAATTCGTGTCCTACGAATTCGAAGCGCCGAAGTTCGACGTCGAGGAATGCCGTCAGCGCGATCTGACCTATGCTGCGCCGCTGAAAGTGACGCTGCGCCTCATCGTGTTCGATATCGATGAAGATACCGGCGCGAAGTCCATCAAGGACATCAAGGAACAGTCCGTCTACATGGGCGACATGCCGCTCATGACCAATAACGGTACGTTCATCGTCAACGGCACCGAGCGCGTCATCGTTTCGCAGATGCACCGTTCGCCGGGCGTGTTCTTCGATCACGACAAGGGCAAGAGCCATTCTTCCGGCAAGCTGCTCTTCGCTGCCCGCGTCATCCCGTATCGCGGTTCCTGGCTCGACATCGAGTTTGACGCCAAGGACATCGTCTATGCGCGTATCGACCGTCGCCGCAAGATCCCCGTGACCTCGCTGCTGATGGCGCTTGGCATGGATGGCGAAGACATTCTGTCGACCTTCTACACCAAGGCTTCCTATGAGCGCGACGGCGACGGCTGGCGCATTCCGTTCCAGCCCGAGACGCTGAAGAACGCCAAGGTCATCACCGACATGATCGACGCCGATACCGGCGAAGTCGTGGTTGAAGGTGGCAAGAAGCTGACCCCGCGCCTGATCCGTCAGCTGACGGAGAAGGGCCTGAAGGCGCTGAAGGCGACCGACGAAGACCTCTACGGCAACTATCTGGCCGAAGACATCGTCAACTACGAGACGGGTGAAATCTATCTCGAAGCCGGCGACGAAATCGACGAGAAGACCCTCGGCCTCATCCTGCAGTCCGGCTTCGACGAGATTCCGGTCCTCAACATCGACCACGTCAATGTTGGCGCCTATATCCGCAACACGCTGTCTGCCGACAAGAACGAGAACCGTCAGGAAGCCCTGTTCGACATCTACCGCGTCATGCGTCCGGGTGAGCCGCCGACCATGGAATCGGCGGAAGCGATGTTCAACTCGCTGTTCTTCGACGCAGAGCGTTACGATCTGTCGGCCGTTGGCCGCGTCAAGATGAACATGCGCCTCGACCTCGATGCGGAAGACACCGTGCGCACGCTGCGCAAGGAAGACATCCTCGCCGTCGTCAAGATGCTGGTCGAACTGCGCGACGGCAAGGGCGAAATCGACGACATCGACAACCTCGGCAACCGCCGTGTCCGTTCTGTCGGCGAGCTGATGGAAAACCAGTATCGTCTGGGCCTTCTGCGCATGGAACGTGCGATCAAGGAACGTATGTCCTCGATCGAAATCGACACCGTGATGCCGCAGGACCTGATCAACGCGAAGCCGGCAGCCGCCGCCGTTCGCGAATTCTTCGGTTCCTCGCAGCTGTCGCAGTTCATGGACCAGGTGAACCCGCTTTCGGAAATCACCCACAAGCGCCGTCTTTCGGCTCTTGGGCCGGGTGGTCTGACCCGCGAGCGCGCCGGCTTCGAAGTCCGCGACGTTCACCCGACCCATTACGGCCGTATTTGCCCGATCGAGACGCCGGAAGGCCCGAACATCGGTCTGATCAACTCGCTTGCAACCTTCGCCCGCGTCAACAAGTACGGCTTCATCGAAAGCCCGTACCGCAAGATCGTCGACGGCAAGGTGACCAACGACGTGATCTACCTCTCCGCCATGGAAGAGGCCAAGTATTACGTCGCGCAGGCCAACGCGCCGCTCAATGAAGACGGTTCGTTCTCGGAAGAGTTCGTCGTCTGCCGTCACTCGGGCGAAGTTATGCTCGCACCGCGCGACAACATCAACCTGATGGACGTTTCGCCGAAGCAGCTCGTTTCGGTCGCAGCGGCTCTCATTCCGTTCCTGGAAAACGACGACGCCAACCGCGCTCTCATGGGCTCGAACATGCAGCGTCAGGCCGTTCCGCTTCTGCGCGCCGAGGCACCGTTCGTCGGTACCGGCATGGAGCCGATCGTTGCCCGTGACTCCGGCGCTGCCATTGCAGCCCGTCGTGGCGGTGTGGTCGATCAGGTGGATGCGACCCGTATCGTTATCCGCGCCACGGAAGACCTCGATGCCGGCAAGTCCGGTGTTGATATCTACCGTCTGCAGAAGTTCCAGCGTTCGAACCAGAACACCTGCGTCAATCAGCGCCCGCTGGTTTCCGTCGGCGACAACATCTCCAAGGGCGATATCATCGCGGACGGTCCGTCGACCGACCTCGGCGATCTGGCTCTCGGCCGCAACGCGCTCGTCGCGTTCATGCCCTGGAACGGCTACAACTACGAAGACTCGATCCTGATGTCGGAGCGTATCGTTTCCGACGACGTGTTCACCTCCATCCACATCGAAGAATTCGAAGTGATGGCGCGCGACACGAAGCTTGGTCCGGAAGAAATCACGCGCGACATTCCGAACGTTTCGGAAGAAGCGCTGAAGAACCTCGACGAAGCCGGTATCGTTTACATCGGTGCGGAAGTTCAGCCGGGCGACATCCTCGTCGGCAAGATCACGCCGAAGGGCGAAAGCCCGATGACGCCGGAAGAAAAGCTTCTGCGCGCCATCTTCGGTGAAAAGGCTTCCGACGTTCGCGACACCTCCATGCGCATGCCTCCGGGCACGTTCGGTACGGTCGTGGAAGTTCGCGTCTTCAACCGTCACGGTGTGGAGAAGGACGAGCGCGCGATGGCTATCGAGCGCGAAGAGATCGAGCGTCTGGCGAAGGACCGCGACGACGAGCAGGCGATCCTCGACCGTAACGTCTACGGCCGTCTGATCGACATGCTGCGTGGCCACGTTTCCATTGCCGGTCCGAAGGGCTTCAAGAAGGGCGTCGAGCTTTCCAACGCCGTCGTTTCCGAATATCCCCGCTCGCAGTGGTGGATGTTCGCGGTCGAAGACGAAAAGGCTCAGTCCGAGCTGGAAGCGCTTCGTGGCCAGTACGACGAATCCAAGTCGCGCCTTGAACAGCGCTTCATGGACAAGGTTGAAAAGGTCCAGCGCGGCGACGAAATGCCTCCGGGCGTCATGAAGATGGTCAAGGTCTTCGTTGCCGTTAAGCGCAAGATCCAGCCGGGCGACAAGATGGCCGGCCGTCACGGTAACAAGGGCGTCGTCTCGCGTATCGTCCCGGTCGAGGACATGCCGTTCCTCGAAGACGGCACGCATGTCGACATCTGCTTGAACCCGCTCGGCGTGCCTTCGCGCATGAACGTCGGCCAGATCCTCGAAACCCACCTCGCATGGGCATGCGCAGGCATGGGCAAGAAGATCGGCGAGATGCTCGAAGAGTATCGCAAGACGATGGACATCAGCGAGCTTCGCAGCGAGTTGACGGAAATCTACGCGTCTGAAGCCAATGACGAGGTTCAGCGTTTCGATGACGACTCGCTGGTCAAGCTTGCCGAAGAAGCCAAGCGCGGTGTTTCCATCGCGACCCCGGTTTTCGACGGTGCGCATGAGCCTGACGTTGCCGCGATGCTGAAGAAGGCAGGTCTGCATGAATCCGGTCAGTCCGTCCTTTACGACGGTCGTACCGGTGAGCCGTTCGACCGCAAGGTCACCGTCGGCTACATGTACATGATCAAGCTGAACCACCTTGTCGACGACAAGATCCATGCTCGCTCGATCGGTCCTTACTCGCTCGTTACCCAGCAGCCGCTGGGCGGCAAGGCGCAGTTCGGCGGACAGCGCTTCGGGGAAATGGAAGTCTGGGCTCTGGAAGCATACGGTGCGGCTTACACGCTGCAGGAAATGCTCACCGTCAAGTCGGACGACGTGGCGGGCCGCACCAAGGTTTACGAAGCGATCGTCCGTGGCGATGACACCTTCGAAGCCGGTATTCCGGAGAGCTTCAACGTTCTCGTCAAGGAAATGCGGTCGCTCGGTCTTTCGGTCGAACTGGAAAACTCGAAGATCGAGAACCAGCCCGAAGACCAACTGCCCGACGCGGCGGAATAAGACGATAGAGGCGGGCGCCTTCAAGGGCGCCTGCCGGTTTCCCGAACGGTATTGGCCGGTTCGGGACACTTTCGCCGCATTATGCGGTTAATCCGTATTTAAAGCTCTGGACGGTGACCCGGGAAGAAGCCGGTCCAGATGCAAACAGGGGCAGCAGCTAGCCTCTCAAGGAGACAAGGCATGAACCAAGAGGTCATGAATCTTTTCAATCCTCAGGTGCCTGCGCAGCATTTCGATTCCATCCGGATTTCGATCGCTTCGCCGGAAAAAATCCTGTCGTGGTCCTACGGCGAGATCAAGAAGCCGGAAACCATCAACTACCGTACGTTCAAGCCGGAACGCGACGGTCTCTTCTGCGCGCGCATCTTCGGACCGATCAAGGACTATGAGTGCCTGTGCGGCAAGTACAAGCGCATGAAGTACAAGGGCATCATCTGCGAAAAGTGCGGCGTCGAAGTCACGCTGTCGCGCGTTCGCCGTGAGCGCATGGGCCATATCGAGCTCGCAGCGCCGGTTGCCCATATCTGGTTCCTGAAGTCGCTTCCCTCGCGTATCTCGACCCTGCTCGACATGACGCTGAAGGATGTCGAACGCGTTCTCTATTTCGAGAACTACATCGTCACCGAACCGGGCCTCACTTCGCTGAAGCAGAACCAGCTTCTGTCCGAAGAAGAGTACATGATCGCCGTCGACGAGTTCGGCGAAGACCAGTTCACCGCCATGATCGGCGCTGAAGCCATCTATGAGATGCTGGCTTCGATGAACCTAGAAAAGATCGCCGGCGACCTGCGCGTCGAGCTTGCTGAAACGACTTCTGATCTGAAGCAGAAGAAGCTGATGAAGCGCCTGAAGATCGTAGAGAACTTCATGGAAAGCGGCAATCGTCCGGAATGGATGATCATGAAGGTCGTTCCGGTCATTCCGCCGGACCTGCGCCCGCTGGTTCCGCTGGATGGCGGCCGTTTCGCGACGTCCGACCTCAACGATCTCTATCGCCGCGTCATCAACCGTAACAA
Source organism: Agrobacterium sp. 16-172Ci (assembly GCF_053522725.1). Classification (NCBI taxonomy): domain Bacteria; kingdom Pseudomonadati; phylum Pseudomonadota; class Alphaproteobacteria; order Hyphomicrobiales; family Rhizobiaceae; genus Agrobacterium; species Agrobacterium sp. 16-172Ci. The sequence continues at coordinate 53,347 of NZ_JBNWBW010000017.1, read as the reverse complement.
CCGTCTGAAGCGCCTGATCGAGCTTCGTGCGCCGGGTATCATCATCCGCAACGAAAAGCGCATGTTGCAGGAATCCGTCGATGCGCTGTTCGACAACGGCCGTCGCGGCCGTGTCATCACGGGTGCCAACAAGCGCCCGCTGAAGTCGCTCTCCGACATGCTCAAGGGCAAGCAGGGCCGCTTCCGCCAGAACCTTCTCGGCAAGCGCGTCGACTATTCCGGTCGTTCGGTTATTGTGACCGGTCCGGAGCTCAAGCTGCACCAGTGCGGCCTGCCGAAGAAGATGGCGCTCGAACTGTTCAAGCCGTTCATCTATGCCCGCCTCGACGCCAAGGGTTATTCCTCGACCGTCAAGCAGGCCAAGAAGCTGGTTGAAAAGGAAAAGCCGGAAGTCTGGGATATCCTCGACGAGGTCATCCGCGAACATCCGGTTCTTCTGAACCGCGCACCGACGCTGCACCGTCTGGGTATCCAGGCTTTCGAACCCATGCTGGTCGAAGGCAAGGCCATCCAGCTGCACCCGCTCGTCTGCACGGCCTTCAACGCCGACTTCGACGGTGACCAGATGGCTGTTCACGTTCCGCTTTCGCTGGAAGCCCAGTTGGAAGCGCGCGTGCTGATGATGTCGACCAACAACATCCTGCATCCGGCAAACGGCCACCCGATCATCGTTCCTTCGCAGGACATGGTTCTCGGCCTGTACTACCTGTCGATCATGAACCAGAACGAGCCGGGCGAAGGCATGGCCTTCTCCGACATCGGTGAGCTGCATCACGCGCTTGAAAACAAGGTCGTGACGCTGCATGCCAAGATCCGCGGCCGCTTCAAGACCGTGGATGCCGATGGCAAACCGGTTTCGAAGATTCATGAGACTACCCCCGGCCGTATGCTGATTGGCGAACTTCTGCCGAAGAACGTCAACGTGCCTTTCGACGTCTGCAACCAGGAAATGACCAAGAAGAACATCTCCAAGATGATCGACACGGTCTACCGTCATTGCGGCCAGAAAGACACGGTCATCTTCTGCGACCGCATCATGCAGCTCGGCTTTGCCCATGCCTGCCGCGCCGGCATTTCGTTCGGCAAGGACGACATGGTCATTCCGGACAGCAAGGTGAAGATCGTCGGCGACACCGAAGCTCTCGTGAAGGAATACGAACAGCAGTATAATGATGGTCTCATCACCCAGGGCGAAAAGTACAACAAGGTTGTCGACGCCTGGGGCAAGGCTACCGAAAAGGTCGCCGAAGAGATGATGGCACGCATCAAGGCTGTCGAGTTCGATCCGGAAACGGGCCGCCAGAAGCCGATGAACTCCATCTACATGATGTCGCACTCGGGTGCTCGTGGTTCTCCGAACCAGATGCGTCAGCTGGGCGGCATGCGCGGCCTGATGGCGAAGCCGTCGGGTGAAATCATCGAGACGCCGATCATCTCGAACTTCAAGGAAGGCCTGACCGTTAACGAGTACTTCAACTCGACCCACGGTGCCCGTAAGGGTCTCGCAGACACCGCCCTGAAGACGGCGAACTCGGGTTACCTGACCCGTCGTCTCGTCGACGTCGCGCAGGATTGCATCGTCAACTCCAAGGATTGCGGCACCGACAAGGGCCTCACCATGACCGCCATTGTCGATGCCGGTCAGGTCGTTGCCTCGCTCGGCGCACGTATCCTCGGCCGTACGGCTCTGGACGACATCGATCATCCGGTTTCCGGCGAGAACATCGTCAAGGCCGGCACGCTGATCGACGAAGCCGACGTGGCTGCAATCGAGAAGGCCGGTATCCAGTCCGTCCGCATCCGTTCGGCTCTGACCTGCGAAGTGCAGATCGGCGTCTGCGGCGTGTGCTACGGTCGTGACCTTGCACGCGGTACGCCTGTCAACATGGGCGAAGCCGTCGGCGTCATCGCCGCACAGTCCATCGGTGAACCGGGCACGCAGCTTACCATGCGTACCTTCCACCTTGGCGGTACGGCGAACGTGGTCGACCAGTCGTTCCTCGAAGCCTCTTACGAGGGCACGATTGCGATCAAGAACCGCAACATCCTGCGCAACTCCGAAGGCGCACTCATCGCGATGGGCCGTAACATGGCTGTCACCATTCTCGATGAGCGTGGCCAGGAGCGGTCTTCGCAGCGCGTTGCCTATGGTTCGAAGATCTTCGTTGACGATGGCGACAAGGTTAAGCGCGGTCAGCGTCTTGCAGAGTGGGACCCCTACACCCGTCCGATGATGACGGAAGTGGAAGGTACCGTTCACTTCGAGGACCTCGTCGACGGCCTCTCCGTTCTGGAAGCCACCGACGAATCCACCGGCATCACCAAGCGTCAGGTTATCGACTGGCGTTCGACGCCGCGCGGTTCGGACCTCAAGCCTGCGATCGTCATCAAGGACGCTTCCGGTGCGGTTGCGAAGCTTGCCCGTGGTGGCGAAGCCCGCTTCCAGCTCTCGGTCGACGCCATCCTGTCGGTCGAGCCGGGTGCGAAGGTCTCCCAGGGTGACGTGCTTGCACGTTCGCCGCTGGAAAGCGCCAAGACGAAGGACATCACCGGCGGTCTGCCGCGCGTTGCCGAACTGTTCGAAGCCCGTCGTCCGAAGGACCACGCCATCATCGCAGAGATCGATGGTACGATCCGGCTGGGCCGCGACTACAAGAACAAGCGTCGCGTGATGATCGAGCCTGCGGAAGACGGCGTCGAGCCGGTCGAATACCTGATCCCGAAGGGCAAGCCCTTCCACCTTCAGGAAGGCGACTATATCGAAAAGGGTGAATACATCCTCGACGGTAACCCGGCACCACACGACATTCTGGCGATCAAGGGCGTGGAGGCTCTGGCTTCCTACCTCGTGAACGAAATCCAGGAAGTCTACCGTCTGCAGGGCGTTGTGATCAACGACAAGCACATCGAGGTGATCGTTCGCCAGATGCTGCAGAAGGTTGAAATCACCGATGCCGGCGATAGCCAGTACATCGTTGGTGACAACGTCGATCGCATCGAGCTTGACGACAACAACGACCGCCTGATCGAAGAAGGCAAGAAGCCTGCCTATGGCGAGCCGGTTCTGCTCGGCATCACCAAGGCTTCGCTGCAGACGCCGTCCTTCATCTCGGCTGCATCCTTCCAGGAAACCACCAAGGTTCTCACGGAAGCTGCGATTGCCGGCAAGACGGACACGCTGCAGGGCCTCAAGGAAAACGTCATCGTCGGCCGCCTCATCCCGGCCGGTACCGGCGGCACCATGACGCAGATCCGCCGCATCGCCACCTCGCGCGACGACCTCATTCTTGAGGAACGCCGCAAGGGCACCGGTGCAGGTTCTGCGAACCAGATGCTGCAGGACATGACGGACCAGGCTCCGGCCGCCGAATAAGGCGGGAAGGGCAGGGGCTTTGCGAAGCCCCGCCAAAGTTCAGAACAAAACGCCCGGAGCAATCCGGGCGTTTTTTTGTTTGAGCAGAATTTGGAAGCTTCTAGCCCTTTGCCAGTCAACCTGGAAATCCATCCGCGCAAATGGGTTAGGCCTGTCCGCGGATGTTATAGCGAGTGAGAACGGAAAGCCGGCGAACGAGGTCGGCCTTGCCGGTGCTGCCGGTCTTCGCGTAGATAGACTTGGCGTTGCTGCGCACGGTTTCGTGCGAAACTTTCAGCTGCTTCGCCACCGCCGGAAGCGAAAGCCCCTTCATGATTTCCAGCGCTACCCGCGCTTCGCCCCTGGTCAGATCGTAGAGACCCTTGAGCAATGTGTTTGCATCGGCAATTATGCCCGTCGGCTGCGATACGAGCGCGATGGCGTTGCCGTGGGGTGAGAAATCAAGTGCGCTCTTGCGCAGCGGTATGAGGTGGAGAATGCAGGCGCCGTCTTCGCTGGCGGGAAGAGGGAAGGAACCGGCGTCTTGCCCAGAGAGTGCCTTGTAAAGCAGCCGGTTCACTCTCTCATCGGCAATGGTGATCCTGTCGCGCGTGCGGGCGGAGAAGCATTTCTGTAATGACAGGAACAGATCGTTGGCCGAAAGGATGTGGCCGCTCGTCTGCAGCACTGCGGCCGGCGCGCCAATGGCGTTGAGACCAAGTGTCATCGCATCAGCCTTCTGACGCTGCAGCTGTGTTGCGAGGGTGAGGCTACGGGCGATATGCGGCCTCAGTCCGCCGAGTGCTGCCATGGTCTCAGGCGTGATAGTGCCGGCGTCGAGCCTGCGTTCAAACAGCACTGTCATCTCCGGATGGCCGGGTGGAGCGACCTGTGTCGCCGCGCCGTATCCCAAACCGCGGGGCATAAGAAAGTCACGAACGATCGGCAGCTCGGCCCATTCCTCATGATTGAAGACGTCCAAATCCTGCGCGAAGGAGAATTGGCCTTCCCGGGCGATGCGGCTGAGGCGATCATTGCGGTGGTTCCAGCCGCCCGCCGCGAAGTCCTTCATCAACTCGTGGAAGCTCGGCGTGTGAAGCCACACCTGGTCTTCTCCCTTGCCCCAGGTAATCGCGCCGCCCCAGAAATTGAGATGACGGCAGATAGCTACCAGAACCTGCATCCAGCGGTCGGGAAAAAGCGCCGCTTCATAAATGTCATCGATAATGTCTGCCGACGATATAGTATCCAACCCGCCACCGAAAATTTGCGTCGGAACTATTTTAAGCTGATGTCGGCTGGATATTCAATGTATAAAGAATTAATACTACTGTATTTAAAGTATATAATCTATGAGTGACTTAATATATTGATGAGTTTGCCGAAAGGGTCGCGCACGAACAGGCGTCGTACACCCCACGCCTCGACTACGGGGCCGTATTCGATCGGTAGCTTGGCGGTCAGGATTCGGGCGTGGACCTCGTCGAAATCATCGACCTCGATGGAGAGGTCGGGCACATCCGTGCCGGAGCCACCTTCGCGCGCAAAACTCACCTGAGCCCGCGCTTCGAGCGGGCTGGCATGGGTGACGATCCAGCCATGATCCATGGCGGCGGGCATGCCGAGAATGTCACCGTAGAACGCCTGAGCCCGCGCGGGTTCCGGCGTTGCTATATTGGCGACGACACGTCTGACCGCCATGGCTTGAACCTCAGGCGAAGCGGATGATGGCGACTTCGCCTTCGAGTGCGCCCTGATAGGCGGAGGCGTGCGGCTCTTCGTCCGGGATGTCGGTCAGCATGCCAATCTGGTCGAGATCGGCTTCGATGAAACCTTCCTCGGAAAGCGCGTTCAGCGTTTCGCGCACGGCGGTGTCGTCGTCCGGCGCCCGCAGGATGACGTGGATGTCGATGCCCTCGGAATTGTCGGTCTCATAGGCCTTGCCGATGACGATGAAGACCATCGGCTCGTCGCGTCCGTTGTCGTTGTCGGGGAGGGTGCTCATGACGCGGTTCCTTGATCTGTCGTTGCTGTGACGCGGGCCGAGGGAATCGGTCCCGCCCGTGGCGGAGCCGCTCCGGCCCGCCATTGGGAATCAATAGACGGATTTTATGAAAAGCCAAAGCGTGGAGGTCAAAATCGCTGCCTTCTGCGCCGACTTATGTTAAAGCGGGTTGGAAATGGCCCGGACGTGGGCTTTGCGGCCATGGGTGGCGGCGCAAAATGTGGATTCACCCTTGACGAAAGCTGGCTAAAACAGTAGTACGCCCGCCATCGGAGCCTCTGTGGGTGCTGGCCGTTCGGTAACCTTTTTCCCGAACATCATCTCAAACGGGTCTCCATTGCACGTAGAAGACACGAATGTTGCACGCAAGACGCCTCATCCGGTGTCCTCTGCTCTTGGTGGTCCATCCGTGAAAACGGATCGGGCCACGTTTTGCGCATGAGGATATATGCGTGCATCGTCGCCGGCAACGGCATAGCCGCCACCCGTGAGGGTGGCTAAAGTAGTTTTTGCAAGGGATGGTTATATGCCTACCGTAAACCAGCTGATCCGCAAGCCTCGCCAGGCACAGGTAAAGCGCAACAAGGTTCCTGCTCTTCAGGAAAACCCGCAGAAGCGTGGTGTTTGCACCCGCGTTTACACGACGACCCCGAAGAAGCCGAACTCGGCTCTGCGTAAGGTTGCCAAGATCCGCCTCACCAACGGCTTCGAAGTCATCGGCTACATTCCGGGCGAAGGTCACAACCTTCAGGAACACTCCGTGGTCATGATCCGCGGCGGCCGCGTAAAGGACTTGCCGGGCGTGCGTTACCACATCATCCGCGGTGTTCTCGATACCCAGGGCGTCAAGAACCGCAAGCAGCGCCGCTCCAAGTACGGTGCGAAGCGTCCGAAGTAATTCGGGTTTAAACAAATTCCGGCGCTGCGCGAGGTTCTCCGCGTGGTTTAGCGTCAATAACATTGAGAGACAAAGAATATGTCCCGTCGCCATAGTGCAGAAAAGCGTGAGATCAACCCGGACCCGAAGTTCGGCGATCTGGTCGTCACCAAGTTCATGAACGCCATCATGCTTCACGGCAAGAAGTCGGTCGCAGAAAGCATCGTTTACGGCGCGTTCGACGTCGTTCAGGGCAAGACGAAGCAGGAGCCGCTCGGCGTGTTCCACTCCGCCCTCGACAACGTTGCTCCGCACGTTGAAGTGCGTTCGCGCCGCGTTGGTGGTGCCACGTATCAGGTTCCCGTCGACGTTCGCCCCGAGCGCCGTCAGGCCCTTGCTATCCGCTGGCTGATCACGGCTGCCCGCAAGCGCAACGAAACGACCATGGTCGATCGCCTTTCCGGCGAACTCATGGACGCTGCGAACAACCGCGGTTCCGCTGTCAAGAAGCGCGAAGACACGCACAAGATGGCCGACGCCAACCGCGCATTCTCGCATTACCGCTGGTAATCTTAACCGGTCGCATATCGAAAGGCAGTCCATTATGGCTCGCGAATATAAAATCGAAGACTACCGCAATTTCGGTATCATGGCGCATATCGACGCCGGCAAGACGACGACCACCGAGCGTATCCTTTATTACACCGGTAAGTCGCACAAGATCGGCGAAGTTCACGATGGCGCTGCCACGATGGACTGGATGGAACAGGAGCAGGAGCGTGGTATCACCATCACCTCCGCTGCCACCACGACCTTCTGGAAGGGTCGCGACGGCAAGATGCGCCGCTTCAACATCATCGACACCCCCGGCCACGTTGACTTCACCATTGAAGTCGAGCGTTCGCTGCGCGTTCTCGACGGCGCCATCGCGCTGCTCGACGCCAACGCCGGTGTTGAGCCGCAGACGGAAACCGTCTGGCGCCAGGCTGAGAAGTATCATGTTCCGCGCATGATCTTCTGCAACAAGATGGACAAGACCGGTGCTGACTTCTACCGCTCGGTAGAAATGATCAAGACCCGTCTCGGCGCCATCGCCGTTGTCATGCAGCTGCCGATCGGCGCTGAGGCCGAGTTCAAGGGCGTTATCGACCTGATCGAGATGAACGCACTCATCTGGCGCGACGAATCGCTCGGCGCTCAGTGGGACGTCGTCGAAATCCCGGAAGACATGAAGGCCAAGGCTGACGAATATCGCGAAAAGCTGATCGAGACCGTTGTCGAGATTGACGAAGAAGCGATGGAAGACTACCTGAACGGCATCATGCCCGACAACGACAAGATCCGTGCGCTCGTTCGCCGCGGCACCATCGACGTGAAGTTCCACCCGATGTTCTGCGGTACCGCGTTCAAGAACAAGGGCGTTCAGCCGCTTCTCGACGCTGTTGTCGACTACCTGCCTTCTCCGCTGGACATTCCGGCGATCAAGGGTATCGACTTCAAGACCGAAGCCGAAATCGAGCGTCATGCCGACGACAGCGAGCCGCTTTCCATGCTCGCGTTCAAGATCATGAACGACCCCTTCGTCGGTTCGCTGACCTTCGCACGTATCTACTCGGGCAAGCTCGAAAAGGGTACGTCCGTCATCAACACGGTCAAGGACAAGCGCGAGCGCGTCGGCCGTATGCTGCAGATGCACTCCAACAGCCGTGAAGACATCGAAGAAGCCTTTGCCGGCGACATCGTTGCTCTGGCTGGTCTCAAGGAAACCACCACTGGCGATACGCTCTGCGATCCGCTGAAGCCGGTTATCCTCGAGCGCATGGAATTCCCCGAGCCGGTCATCCAGATCGCGATCGAGCCGAAGACCAAGGGCGACCAGGAAAAGATGGGCCTCGCGCTCAACCGTCTGGCTGCTGAAGATCCTTCGTTCCGCGTCAAGACGGATGAAGAATCCGGTCAGACGATCATCGCGGGCATGGGCGAACTTCACCTCGACATTCTCGTTGACCGTATGCGTCGCGAGTTCAAGGTTGAAGCAACCGTCGGCGCTCCGCAGGTTGCCTACCGTGAAACCATCACGCGTCAGCACGAAGAAGACTACACGCACAAGAAGCAGTCCGGTGGTACCGGTCAGTTCGCTCGCGTGAAGATCATCTTTGAACCGAACCCCGAAGGCGAAGACTTCAAGTTCGAGTCGAAGATCGTCGGTGGTGCTGTTCCGAAGGAATACATCCCGGGCGTTCAGAAGGGTATCGAAAGCGTTCTGTCTTCCGGTCCGCTCGCTGGCTTCCCGATGCTCGGCGTCAAGGCGACGCTGGTCGACGGTGCATTCCACGATGTTGACTCGTCGGTTCTCGCCTTCGAAATCGCATCGCGTGCATGCTTCCGTGAAGCAGCCAAGAAGGCTGGCGCACAGCTTCTCGAGCCGATGATGAAGGTCGAAGTCGTAACGCCGGAAGACTATGTCGGTGACGTTATCGGCGACCTGAACTCCCGTCGTGGTCAGATCCAGGGCCAGGAAAGCCGTGGTATCGCCGTCGTCATCAACGCGCATGTTCCGCTCGCGAACATGTTCAAGTACGTCGACAACCTGCGCTCCATGTCGCAGGGCCGTGCACAGTACTCGATGACGTTCGACCACTATTCGCCGGTTCCGTCGAACGTGGCGCAGGAAATCCAGGCTAAGTACTCCGGTCAGAAGTGATCGGGGTACGCCCCGCCGAATTTTGAAGATTATTCCCGTCAAGGGACAAGAATGGAGAGCCACTAATGGCAAAGAGCAAGTTTGAGCGCAATAAGCCGCACGTCAACATTGGCACGATCGGTCACGTTGACCATGGCAAGACGTCGCTGACGGCAGCGATCACGAAGTTCTTCGGCGAATTCAAGGCGTATGACCAGATCGACGCCGCGCCTGAAGAAAAGGCCCGTGGTATCACGATTTCGACGGCGCACGTTGAATACGAAACGCCTGCCCGTCACTACGCGCACGTCGACTGCCCCGGCCACGCCGACTACGTGAAGAACATGATCACCGGTGCTGCCCAGATGGACGGCGCGATCCTGGTTTGCTCGGCTGCTGACGGCCCGATGCCGCAGACCCGCGAGCACATCCTGCTTGCCCGTCAGGTTGGCGTTCCGGCGATCGTCGTGTTCCTCAACAAGGTCGACCAGGTTGACGACGCCGAGCTTCTCGAGCTCGTTGAGCTTGAAGTTCGCGAACTTCTGTCGTCCTACGACTTCCCGGGCGACGATATCCCGATCATCAAGGGTTCGGCCCTTGCTGCTCTTGAAGACTCGGACAAGAAGATCGGCGAAGACGCGATCCGCGAGCTGATGGCTGCGGTTGACGCCTACATCCCGACGCCTGAGCGTCCGATCGACCAGCCGTTCCTGATGCCGATCGAAGACGTGTTCTCGATCTCCGGCCGTGGTACGGTTGTGACGGGTCGCGTTGAGCGCGGTATCGTCAAGGTTGGCGAAGAAGTCGAAATCGTCGGCATTCGTCCGACCTCGAAGACGACGGTTACCGGCGTTGAAATGTTCCGCAAGCTGCTCGACCAGGGCCAGGCCGGCGACAACATCGGTGCACTGGTTCGCGGTGTTAACCGTGACGGCGTCGAGCGTGGTCAGATCCTGTGCAAGCCGGGTTCTGTCAAGCCGCACAAGAAGTTCAAGGCTGAAGCCTACATCCTGACGAAGGAAGAAGGCGGCCGTCATACGCCGTTCTTCACGAACTACCGTCCGCAGTTCTACTTCCGCACGACGGACGTAACGGGCATCGTTACGCTTCCGGAAGGCACGGAAATGGTTATGCCTGGCGACAACGTGACCGTTGACGTCGAGCTGATCGTTCCGATCGCGATGGAAGAAAAGCTGCGCTTCGCTATCCGCGAAGGCGGCCGTACCGTCGGCGCAGGCATCGTCGCTTCGATCGTCGAGTAATTTCGACCTTTGAAATTCTGACTGGCGGCGGTGTGAACAACACCGCCGCCGGACTTTTGGTAAAAAGCCTGGCGGCGTTGCATTTTTAGTGCTTGAAAAATTCGGTGAAAGCGCGTAAACGCGCACTCACACTCACTGCTGGATTCGCAAGCGATTGCGAAACGCGGTGTTTTAGCAATACAGACAATTGAAATGATTGGGATGCGACAGCGCATTTCTCTCGATTTTTGAAAATCTGCGGCGCCACGATCAATAGAAGTTCATGTGTTTCCGCGTGCGGAAACGAATAACAAAGAACAAGGACAAGACGAATGAACGGCCAGAATATCCGTATCCGCCTCAAGGCGTTCGATCACCGGATCCTCGATGCCTCTACCCGTGAAATCGTGTCGACCGCAAAGCGCACCGGCGCCAGCGTTCGCGGCCCGGTTCCGCTCCCCACCCGCATCGAAAAGTTTACCGTCAACCGCTCTCCTCACGTTGATAAGAAGAGCCGTGAACAGTTCGAAATGCGGACGCACAAGCGTCTTCTCGATATCGTTGACCCCACCCCGCAGACTGTCGATGCTCTGATGAAGCTCGACCTCGCTGCTGGCGTTGACGTGGAAATCAAGCTCTAAGACCCGGCCCGATCCATTCAAGGTGAGGGCTGAAGTAACAAGGCCGGACTTCACCTTTGGGTGAGGGCCAATAACAAGGAAGGTACGTGGAGTAATCCAACGACTTCCAAACCGGAGACCGGAAACATCGTGAGATGTCGAAGGGCACTCCTTAACAAAGGCCAGAGAGGGTTTTCCCTTCAAGGCTCGCAAGAGGATGAACCAATGCGTTCAGGTGTGATTGCACAGAAAGTGGGTATGACACGCGTCTATAACGACGCAGGTGAACATATCCCCGTAACAGTATTGCGACTGGATAACGTACAAGTCGTTGCCCAGCGCACGGAAGACAAGAATGGCTATACCGCAGTTCAGCTCGGTGCCGGCCAGTCCAAGGTCAAGAACACGACGAAGGCGCTTCGCGGTCATTTTGCCGCTGCCAATGTCGAACCGAAAGCCAAGCTCGTCGAGTTCCGGGTTTCCCCCGAGAACCTGATCGACATCGGTGCAACACTGACCGCAAATCATTTTCAGTCCGGCCAGCTGGTCGACGTCACTGGAACCACAATCGGTAAAGGTTTTGCCGGTGCTATGAAGCGTCACAACTTCGGTGGTGGCCGCGCTTCGCACGGTAACTCCGTATCGCACCGTGCACACGGTTCTACCGGTAACAACCAGGATCCGGGCCGCGTCTGGAAGGGCAAGCGCATGGCTGGTCACATGGGCCAGACGCGCGTTACGACCCAGAACCTCGAAGTCGTTTCGACCGATGAAGACCGTGGCCTCATCCTCGTGAAGGGTGCAGTTCCCGGCTCGAAGGGTTCCTGGATCATCGTCCGCGACGCCGTCAAGTCGGCTGCGAAGTAAGGGAGCCTTATCATGGAATTGAACGTCAAGACCCTCGAGGGAAAAGACGCCGGCAAGGTTTCTCTGTCGGATGAGATCTTCGGCCTCGACCCCCGCCAGGACATCCTGGCCCGCATGGTTCGCTGGCAGCTTGCAAAGAAGCAGCAGGGAACCCACAAGTCCAAGAACCGGTCGGAAGTTTCCCGCACCGGCGCGAAGATGTACAAGCAGAAGGGTACGGGCCGCGCTCGTCACCATTCGGCTCGCGCACCGCAGTTCCGCGGCGGCGGCAAGGCCCACGGCCCGGTCGTTCGCAGCCATGCACACGATCTTCCGAAGAAGGTTCGTGCGCTCGCTCTGCGTCACGCCCTGTCTGCAAAGCTGAAGGCTGAAGAACTGATCATCGTCGATCAGCTCGTCGCGTCCGAAGCAAAGACCAAGGCTCTGCTGGGCAGCTTCGCTTCGCTTGGCCTGACCAACGCTCTCGTTATCGGCGGCGCCGAACTTGATGGCAACTTCAAGCTCGCTGCTCAGAACATCCCGAACGTGGACGTTCTGCCGGTTCAGGGCATCAATGTTTACGACATCCTGCGCCGTGGCAAGCTGGTGCTTTCCAAGGCTGCTGTAGAGGCTCTGGAGGAGCGGTTCAAATGACGGATCTTCGCCACTACGATGTGATCGTATCTCCTTCGATCACGGAAAAGTCGACGCTGGTATCCGAACAGAACCAGGTCGTATTCAACGTCGCCAAGAATGCTTCCAAGCCTGAAATCAAGGCTGCCGTGGAAGCTCTCTTCGGCGTCAAAGTCACGGCTGTGAACACGCTTATCCGCAAGGGTAAGACCCGTCGTTTCCGTGGATTCGCCGGTAAGCTGAAGGACGTCAAGAAAGCCGTCGTCACGCTCGCCGAAGGTCAATCCATCGACGTGTCCACCGGACTCTAAAGGTTAGGCCCAAGCGGGCAAAGACCCAAAAGGGAACAAGAAAATGGCATTGAAAAGTTTCAATCCGACCACGCCGAGCCAGCGCCAGCTGGTTATCGTGGACCGCGCTTCGCTCTACAAGGGCAAGCCGGTAAAGGCTCTCACCCAGGGCCTCAGCTCCAAGGGTGGCCGTAACAACCAGGGCCGGATCACCGTCCGTTTCCAGGGTGGCGGTCACAAGCGGACCTACCGTCTGGTTGACTTCAAGCGTCGCAAGTTCGACGTAGAAGGCACCGTTGAGCGTCTGGAATACGACCCCAACCGCACCGCGTTCATCGCGCTGGTTACGTATACCGACGGCGAACAGGCTTACATTCTCGCGCCACAGCGTCTCGCTGCCGGTGACAAGGTGATCGCCTCCGACAAGGCAGTGGACGTGAAGCCTGGCAACACCATGCCGCTTCAGTACATTCCGGTCGGTTCGATCATCCACAACGTCGAGATGAAGCCGGGCAAGGGCGGTCAGATCGCTCGCTCCGCCGGTACGTATGTCCAGCTCGTCGGCCGTGATGCCGGCATGGCCATCCTGCGTCTCAACTCGGGCGAACAGCGTCTGGTGCACGGCTCGTGCCTTGCATCGATCGGTGCTGTTTCGAACTCGGACCACGCCAACATCAACGACGGCAAGGCCGGTCGTTCCCGTTGGCGCGGCAAGCGTCCGCACGTTCGCGGCGTCGTCATGAACCCGGTCGACCACCCGCACGGTGGTGGTGAAGGTCGCACGTCGGGTGGTCGCCACCCGGTTACTCCGTGGGGCAAGCCCACGAAGGGCAAGCGCACCCGTTCGAACAAGTCGACCGACAAGTTCATCATGCGCTCGCGCCATCAGCGTAAGAAGTAAGAGAGGTAGTCACTAATGGCTCGTTCAGTATGGAAAGGTCCGTTTGTTGACGGCTATCTTCTCACCAAGGCTGAGAAGGTGCGCGAGAGCGGACGTAACGAAGTAATCAAGATCTGGAGCCGTCGCTCCACGATCCTGCCGCAGTTCGTTGGTCTGACCTTCGGCGTCTACAACGGCAGCAAGCATGTGCCCGTCTCCGTCAACGAAGACATGGTCGGACACAAGTTCGGTGAATTCTCTCCGACCCGTACCTATTACGGTCACGGCGCGGACAAGAAGGCAAAGAGGAAGTAATCATGGCGAAGGCTAAGACCGAACGCCGGCTGAAGGACAACGAGGCTCAGGCCGTTGCCCGTACGCTCCGCGTCAGCCCCCAGAAACTGAACCTGGTTGCCGCTCTTATCCGTGGCAAGAAGGTTGATCGCGCTCTCGCCGAGCTCGAATTCTCCCGCAAGCGCATTGCAGGCACCGTCAAGAAGACGCTGGAATCTGCGATTGCCAATGCGGAAAACAACCACGACCTCGACGTCGACGCTCTCGTCGTCGCCGAGGCCTATGTTGGCAAGTCCATCACCATGAAGCGTTTCCACGCTCGTGGCCGTGGTCGTGCTTCCCGCATCGAAAAGCCGTTCGCTCACCTCACGATCGTTGTTCGTGAAGTCGAGGAAAAAGGGGAGGCCGCATAATGGGTCAGAAAATCAATCCGATCGGCTTCCGCCTCGGCATCAACCGTACCTGGGATAGCCGCTGGTACGCTGACACCGCAGAATACGGCAAGCTGCTGCATGAAGACCTGAAGATCCGGGCTTACCTGATCAAGGAACTCAAGCAGGCCGGTATCGCAAAGGTCGTCATCGAGCGTCCGCACAAGAAGTGCCGCGTTACGATCCACTCGGCTCGTCCGGGTCTGATCATCGGCAAGAAGGGTGCGGACATCGAGAAGCTTCGCAAGAAGCTTTCCGAGATGACCAACTCCGAAACGCACCTCAACATCGTTGAAGTGCGCAAGCCGGAAATCGACGCGACGCTGGTTGCCCAGTCGATCGCTCAGCAGCTCGAGCGCCGCGTGGCGTTCCGCCGTGCGATGAAGCGTGCTGTTCAGTCCGCAATGCGTCTTGGCGCCGAAGGCATCAAGATCACCTGCGGCGGCCGTCTCGGCGGTGCAGAAATCGCTCGTACCGAATGGTACCGCGAAGGTCGCGTTCCGCTCCACACGCTGCGTGCGGACATCGACTACGGCACGGCTGAAGCTGAAACCGCATTCGGCATTTGCGGCATCAAGGTCTGGATCTTCAAGGGCGAAATCCTTGAGCACGATCCGATGGCTTCTGAGCGTCGCGGTCTCGAAGGCGACGCACAGGGCCCTGCAAGCCGTGAGCGTGGCGATCGTCCCGATCGTCGTCGCGAAAACGCTTGATTGACGCTGGCGAAAGATAAGCTCGGAGAAGTAAGAAAATGTTGCAGCCAAAGCGTACTAAGTACCGTAAGCAGTTCAAGGGACGCATCAAGGGCGTCGCCAAGGGCGGCTTTGACCTGGCATTCGGTGAATTCGGCTTGAAGTCGCAGGAACCGAACCGCGTGAATGCACGCGAGATCGAAGCGGCCCGCCGCGCGATCACGCGTTACATGAAGCGCGCAGGTCGCGTGTGGATCCGCGTATTCCCCGACGTTCCGGTCACGGCAAAGCCGACCGAAGTTCGTATGGGTAAGGGCAAGGGTTCGGTCGATTACTGGGCATGCAAAGTCAAGCCCGGTCGTATGATGTTCGAGATCGACGGTGTGTCCGAGGAGATCGCCCGTGAGGCGCTTCGTCTCGGCGCTGCCAAGCTCTCGGTCAAGACGCGCTTCGTACAGCGCATCGCAGAGTAAGGAGCAAGGCACATGAAAGCCGATGAAGTTCGCGGCCTCAGCGCCGACCAGCTCAAGGACAAGCTCGCCGATCTGAAGAAGGAGCAGTTCAACCTGCGCTTCCAGAAGGCAACTGGTCAGCTGGAGAAGTCCTCGCGCATCAACGAAGTCCGCAAGGATATCGCCCGCGTTAAAACCATTGCCCGCCAGAAGGCGGCAGAAGCCAAGGCCTAAGGAAGAATAATATGCCGAAACGCATTCTGCAGGGCGTCGTAGTGTCCGACAAGAACGAGAAGACTGTCGTAGTCCGGGTTGAGCGCCGATTCGCTCACCCGCTGCTTCAGAAGACCGTTCGTCGTTCGAAGAAGTACAAGGCACACGACGAAAACAATCAGTATAAGGTCGGCGATGTCGTTTCCATCGAGGAATGCGCACCGATCTCCAAGGACAAGCGCTGGACGGTCGTTTCCGCCCAGGCTTAATTTCATCAGAATCGCGCCTTGTGTCTTGCACTTGGCGCGAATTCCTGTATGAAGCACCGCAAGGACGCTCGTGAATCGAGCGTCTTTTGCTTTGATGCGCACGGAAGGTCCTTCGGGAAACCACCCTGTCACGACATTTCCGCGCAAAAAAAGAGATATTCATAAGCTGGGGCAGGGGGCTTACTCGGGAGAGTTTGCCCAACCGTTCCGGTAACAACAAGAAGGCGACCTGACATGATTCAGATGCAAACAAACCTCGACGTGGCGGATAATTCCGGCGCACGTCGTGTCATGTGCATCAAGGTGCTGGGCGGCTCGAAGCGCAAATATGCTTCTGTTGGCGACATTATTGTCGTTTCCATCAAGGAAGCTATTCCGCGCGGCCGCGTCAAGAAGGGCGACGTGATGAAGGCGGTTGTCGTGCGCACCGCCAAGGACATCCGCCGCGCTGACGGCAGCGTCATCCGTTTCGATAACAACGCAGCCGTTCTTATCGACAACAAGAAAGAGCCCATCGGCACCCGTATCTTCGGACCGGTTCCGCGCGAACTTCGCGCCAAGAACCACATGAAGATCATCTCGCTGGCTCCGGAAGTACTGTAAGGAGCGACAAGCGATGCAGAAGATTCGTAAAGGCGACAAGGTTGTCGTATTGACCGGTAAGGACAAGGGCCGTACCGGCGAAGTAATCCAGGTTTTGCCGAAGGAAGATCGGGCCGTTGTGCGTGGCGTTAACATGGTGAAGCGTCACCAGCGCCAGACCCAGGCCCAGGAAGCCGGCATCATCAACAAGGAAGCATCCTTGCACATCTCCAACATCGCCATCGTCGACAAGGATGGCAAGCCGACCCGCGTTGGCTTCTCGGTTGTGGATGGCAAGAAGGTCCGCGTGGCCAAGCGTTCGGGAGAAGTGATCGATGGCTGATAAGTACGAGCCGCGTCTCAAGACGGAATACGTTTCCCGTATCCGTGGCGCCATGCAGGAGAAGTTCTCCTACGCCAACGTGATGATGATCCCGAAGCTTGAAAAGATCGTGATCAACATGGGTGTTGGCGAGGCGACTGCCGACTCCAAGAAGCCCACCATCGCTGCCGGTGACCTGGCTGCGATTGCCGGCCAGAAGCCGGTGGTTACCCGCGCTCGCAACTCGATCGCAGGTTTCAAGGTTCGCGAAGGCATGCCGATCGGTGCGAAGGTTACCCTTCGTGGCGCCCGCATGTACGAATTCCTTGATCGTCTGGTCAACATCGCGCTTCCGCGCGTTCGCGACTTCCGGGGCCTGAACCCGAAGAGCTTTGACGGCCGTGGCAACTTCGCCATGGGCATCAAGGAACACATTGTGTTCCCTGAGATCAACTACGATAAGGTTGATCAGATGTGGGGCATGGACATCATCGTTTGCACGACGGCGACGTCGGACGACGAAGCTCGGGCTCTGCTGACAGAGTTCAACTTCCCGTTCCGTCACTAACCGTAACGACGAGCGTAGAAAAGGAACTCCGATATGGCGAAAACAAGCGCAGTTGAAAAGAACAAGCGCCGCCGCAAGTCGGTCGCCCAGCAGGCCGCCAAGCGCGCCGCACTGAAGGCGATCGTGATGAACCAGTCCCTTCCGATCGAAGACCGGTTCAAGGCCACTCTGAAGCTCGCTTCGCTGCCGCGTGACGGCTCGAAGACGCGTATCCGCAACCGCTGCGAAGTAACGGGCCGTCCGCGCGCGTTCTATCGCAAGCTCAAGATGTCGCGTATCGCGCTTCGTGAGCTGGGCAATTCCGGCAAGGTGCCGGGCATTGTCAAGTCGAGCTGGTAAGGAGACGGGCACATGACCATGACTGATCCTTTGGGTGATATGCTCACCCGCATCCGCAATGGTGCTGCTCGCCGCAAGTCTTCGGTAAGCACGCCGGCTTCCAGCCTCCGCGCACGCGTTCTCGACGTGCTGCAGGCTGAAGGCTACATTCGCGGTTATTCCAAGGTCGATTTCGAAAACGGCAAGTCCGAATTCACGATCGAGCTGAAGTACTACGAAGGCGCGTCCGTGATCCGTGAGATCGGCCGCGTTTCCAAGCCGGGCCGCCGGGTTTATGTCTCGGTAAAGTCCATTCCGCAGGTCGCGAACGGCCTCGGCATCACCATCCTTTCGACCCCGAAGGGCGTGATGGCCGATCACCAGGCTCGCGAACAGAACGTTGGTGGCGAGGTTCTTTGCTCGGTCTTCTAAGACCCGAGCAAGGATCTCCATAACGAACAGACAGGATTGAATAATGTCTCGTATCGGTAAAAAGCCCGTTCCGGTTCCAGCAGGTGTGACGGCCAATGTCGACGGCCAGAAGGTTACTGCTAAGGGCCCGAAGGGTGAACTGTTTTTCGTCGCTAACGACGACATTCAGCTGAAGCTCGAAGATAACGGCGTTTCCGTAACGCCGGCTAACGGCACCAAGGAAGCTCGTTCGAAGTGGGGCATGTCCCGCACGATGATCGAGAACATCTTCAAGGGTGTTAAGGACGGCTATGAGCGCAAGCTCGAAATCAACGGCGTCGGTTACCGTGCCGCCATGCAGGGCAAGAACCTGCAGCTGGCTCTCGGCTTCTCCCACGACGTTGTTTACGAGCCGCCGGTCGGCATCACCATTGCCGTTCCGAAGCCCACGGAAATCATCGTTTCCGGCATCAACAAGCAGCAGGTTGGCCAGGTAGCCGCGGAAATCCGCGAATACCGCGGTCCCGAGCCCTACAAGGGCAAGGGCGTGAAGTACGCTGAAGAGCGTATTGTCCGCAAAGAAGGCAAGAAGAAGTAAGGATCACGCGAAATGGCTAGCAGGAAAGAAGCACTTGCACGTCGCGCGAGCCGCGTGCGCCGCCAGATCAAGGCGGTTGCCAACGGCCGCCCGCGCCTGTCGGTTCATCGCTCGTCGAAGAACATCTACGCCCAGATCATCGATGACGTTGCTGGCAAGACGCTTGCGTCTGCCTCCACGCTCGAAGCCGATCTGCGCGGCTCGCTCAAGACCGGCGCCGACGTTGCAGCAGCAACTGTTGTCGGCAAGCTGGTTGCCGAGCGTGGCGTCAAGGCTGGCGTCAAGGATGTCGTATTCGACCGTGGCGCGTTCATCTACCACGGCCGCATCAAGGCCCTGGCAGACGCTGCCCGCGAAGGCGGCCTGAACTTCTGAGTGCATGACCCTTTCGATTTTTTGAGATCGAAAGAAAGGATCATGCACCAACAAAGATGCTGCAGCGCTTTTAGCGCTGCAGCTTCCGCCCGGACAACGATCCGGGCGGAATTTCACCGGACCATGCGGAACTCTTCATCGGGGCCGCTGGTCTTTTCGTTTGCCGTTCCACCCGCAAAAGAAAAAGGACAAGGACAATGGCACAGGATAAAAGAGGTTCCCGCGAAGAGCGTCAGAACCGCGAAGAGCGCGATAGCGAATTCGTCGACAAGCTGGTCGCGATCAACCGCGTTGCAAAGGTTGTTAAGGGTGGCCGTCGCTTCGGCTTCGCCGCTCTCGTCGTCGTTGGCGACCAGAAGGGCCGCGTCGGCTTCGGTCACGGCAAGGCTCGTGAAGTTCCGGAAGCGATCCGCAAGGCAACCGAAAGCGCCAAGCGCGATCTGATCTTCGTTCCGCTGCGCGATGGCCGCACGCTGCACCACGACGTCAATGGCCGTCACGGCGCAGGCAAGGTTCTGCTGCGTTCGGCCAAGGCCGGTACCGGTATCATCGCCGGTGGTCCGATGCGCGCCGTTTTCGAAACGCTCGGCGTTCATGACGTTGTTGCCAAGTCGACCGGTTCTTCGAACCCGTACAACATGGTTCGCGCTACGTTCGACGCTCTGAAGCATCAGGTTCATCCGAAGGACATCGCTGCACAGCGCGGTCTGAAGTATGCGACCCTTCAGGCTCGTCGTGCCGCTTCCGGCAACGCTTCTGAAGAATAAGGAGCTGGATCATGGCCAAGAAGACTACTGAAGCCAAGAAGACTGTTACGGTCGAACAGATCGGCAGCCCCATTCGCCGCCCGGCAATCCAGCGCCAGACGCTGATCGGCCTGGGTCTCAACAAGATGCATCGTCAGCGCACCCTGGAAGACACTCCGGCGGTTCGCGGCATGATCCGTGCGGTCCAGCATCTCGTTCGCGTCGTTGACGAGAAGTGAGACGGAGTAACCTATCATGAAACTCAATGAAATCAGAGACAACGAAGGCGCCTCCAAGGACCGTATCCGCGTAGGTCGCGGTATCGGTTCCGGCAAGGGCAAGACCGGTGGTCGCGGTGTGAAGGGTCAGAAGGCTCGTTCGGGCGTCGCCATCAACGGTTTCGAAGGCGGTCAGATGCCCATCTACCGTCGTCTGCCGAAGCGCGGTTTCAACAACATCTTCGCTTCCGAATATGTTGTCGTATCGCTCGGCCGCATTCAGACCGCCATCGACGCCAAGAAGCTTGACGCTTCCGCAACGATCGATGCCGCTGCTCTCAAGGCTGCCGGCGTTATCCGCCGCGCCAAGGACGGCGTACGCATTCTCGCCGACGGCGAGCTGAAGGCCAAGGTCGCTTTCGAAGTTGCCGGCGCTTCCAAGCCCGCAATCGACAAGATCGAAAAGGCTGGCGGTTCGATCAAGCTTCTCGCAGTTGCAGCAGAAGCCGCCGAGTAATATATAGACTTCAGACGCCCGGGGCTCGTCGCTCCGGGCGTTTGCGCTCCCTGGCCTATGGTGTTTTCGATCTAAATCGATTTATAGAGCATCAGGGCAATCTCTTCGCGGTGTGCTTCCACGGCCCCGCTTGCGGCAGAAAGTGCTGCAGGGAGAGCCTCACAGTTCTTGAACTTCCGTAGGGGAGGGGATAGGACATAAAAAACAGGGTGAGGCATGATGGCGGCTCAGAGCCGCATTTGTCCGAAGCCCGGTTTTGACCAGTATCTTTTAGACCTTTCCGCATCGGCCGGTTGCGCTGGCTGGCAAGGGTCATTCGGAGAAATTTATGGCTTCAGCAGCGGAACAACTGGCTTCGAACCTGAATTTTTCGACCTTCGCTAAGGCGGAGGATCTGAAAAAGCGTCTCTGGTTTACTCTTGCCGCACTTCTCGTCTACCGTCTCGGCACCCACATTCCGCTTCCGGGCCTGAACCCCGAAGCCTATGCGCAGGCCTTCCGTGGCCAGGCCAACGGTATTCTCGGTCTTTTCAACATGTTTGCGGGTGGCGCCGTCGAGCGCATGGCGATCTTCGCGCTCGGCATCATGCCTTACATCTCCGCTTCGATCATCGTGCAGCTCATGACCTCGGTCGTGCCCTCGCTCGAAGCGTTGAAGAAGGAAGGCGAAGCCGGCCGCAAGATCATCAACCAGTATACGCGCTACGGCACGGTGCTGCTCGGCACGCTGCAGGCCTATGGCATTGCGGTCGGCCTCGAAAGCGGCAACGGCCTCGTGGTCGATCCGGGCTGGTTCTTCCGCATTTCCACCGTCATCACGCTGCTCGGCGGCACGATGTTCCTGATGTGGCTGGGTGAGCAGATCACCTCGCGCGGCATCGGCAACGGTATTTCGCTGATCATCTTCGCGGGTATTGCCGCAGGCCTGCCCAAGGCGCTGGCCGGCACGCTGGAACTCGGCCGTACCGGTGCGCTTTCCACGCCGCTCATCCTGACGGTCGTTGTGGTCGCCATCGGCGTCATCGCGCTCATCGTCTTCGTGGAACGCGCGCAGCGCCGCCTGTTGATCCAATATCCGAAGCGACAGGTCGGCAATCGCATGTTCCAGGGCGATACCTCGCATCTGCCGCTGAAGCTCAACACGGCCGGCGTCATTCCCGCGATCTTCGCATCGTCGCTGCTGCTGCTGCCGGCAACGGCCGCTGGTTTTGCCGGAAACACCAACCTGCCGGGCTGGGCAACCTCAATCATCGCGTCGCTGCAGCACGGACAGCCGCTGTTCATGGCGCTCTATGGCCTGCTGATCGCGTTCTTCGCATTTTTCTATACGGCGATCGTCTTCAATCCGAAGGACACCGCAGATAACCTCAAGAAGCATGGTGGCTTCATTCCGGGCATCCGTCCGGGCGAGCGCACCGCGGAGTACATCGATTACGTCCTGACCCGCATCACCGTGGTCGGCGCGATTTATCTTGTCTTCGTCTGTATCCTTCCTGAGACACTTATCGCACGCACGGGCATTCCATTAGCCCTTGGTGGTACTTCGCTTTTGATCGTTGTCAGTGTAACTCTGGATACGGTTGCGCAAATTCAGGGCCACCTGATCGCGCAGCAGTATGAAGGGCTGATCAAGAAGTCGAAGTTGCGTGGAGGAAAGAGGGGACGATGAGACTGATATTTTTGGGTCCGCCGGGTGCGGGCAAGGGAACCCAGGCCAAGCGGCTGACGGACAAGTACGGGATCCCGCAGCTTTCCACCGGTGACATGCTTCGCGCTGCGGTCAGCGCGGGCACCGAAATCGGCAAACGCGCCAAGGCCGTCATGGACGCCGGCGGGCTTGTTTCCGACGATATCGTCAATCAGATCGTTTCCGAACGCATCGAAGCACCGGACTGTGCCAAGGGCTTTATTCTCGACGGCTATCCGCGCACCGTTCCGCAGGCCAAGGCGCTTGCCGACAACATGCGCAAGAAGAATCTGGTCCTCGATGCCGTCATTGAACTCAAGGTGGACGAAGAGGCGTTGATTCGCCGAATCGAAAACCGCGTGGCTGAAACCATTGCCGCCGGCGGTACGGTTCGCTCGGATGACAATCCGGAAGCGTTCCGCAAGCGCCTGACGGAATATCGCGAGAAGACCGCGCCGCTGTCTGCCTATTACAGCGAACAGGGCGAGCTCGTGACGCTGGATGGCATGGCTGACGTCGATGCCGTCACCGAGGCTATCGAGCGCGTTCTCGAGAAAGCCTCCGCCTGATTGACGGAGCGGATGGGCGAGGCTGTTGCGCTCTTGCCCATATCTCGCTTGCGCATGGCGGCTGATCCTTTGGATCGTAAAAGAATCTTGGCGGAGCCGGTTGCTTTTTTGCGCTGATTCCGTTAAACACCGCGCCAACTCGCGACATCCCAAGCGACTGGCGCGGATTTCCCTAAGGGAAGGGAGATCCGGGTTCGGTCGTTTTGACTTGTCACGGACACCAATTTGAACTGGCGGTCTTGTCGGCCGCTCGAATGGAATCACCACTTGCCGGATGGCAACTGGAACCAAGGAGAAGAGACGTGGCACGTATCGCTGGCGTCAACATCCCGACCGCGAAGCGCGTTGTTATTGCGCTGACCTACATTCACGGGATCGGTCCGAAATTCGCGCAGGAAATCATGGACAAGGTCGGTCTTCCGGCTGAGAAGCGCGTTCATCAGCTGACGGATGCTGAAGTTCTTCAGATCCGCGAAGCCATCGACCGCGACTACCAGGTCGAAGGCGACCTGCGTCGTGAGACCTCGATGAACATCAAGCGTCTGATGGACCTCGGTTGCTACCGCGGCCTGCGTCACCGTCGTGGCCTTCCGGTCCGCGGTCAGCGCACGCACACCAACGCCCGCACCCGCAAGGGTCCGGCGAAGGCTATCGCTGGTAAGAAGAAGTAATTTTCCGGTTCTCCGGAAAGGGGAGGCTGGTGCAGTCCGCGCCAGCCTTTCTGAGTTTGGCGTGAAGCTCCGATGGGGCCAATCGCCGGTGTAGCCGCTGGTGTTACGGCGGTGAAGAGATCAATGAAAGGTATAAAATGGCCAAGGAAGCCGCACGTATTCGCCGTCGCGAACGTAAGAACATCACGTCGGGCGTCGCGCACGTCAACTCGACCTTCAACAACACGATGATCACCATCACCGACGCACAGGGCAATGCTATTGCCTGGTCGTCCGCTGGTGCCAAGGGCTTCAAGGGTTCGCGCAAGTCGACCCCGTTCGCTGCCCAGATCGCTGCTGAAGATTGCGCGAAGAAGGCTCAGGAACACGGCATGAAGTCGCTTGAAGTTGAAGTTTGCGGTCCGGGTTCCGGCCGTGAATCGGCACTTCGCGCCCTGCAGGCTGCCGGTTTCATGATCACTTCCATTCGCGACGTGACGCCGATCCCGCACAACGGTTGCCGTCCGCGCAAGAAGCGCCGCGTCTGACGCGACCGTGGTTCGGAAATTCCGCCTTACCTCAGGTCTGGCGGAATTTTCGTGTATCTGGCGTGTGCGCGTCGATTTCGGTCGGCGGACTTGCGCTCAAGAACCCACCGATGAACCGCTGAATTAGGTTCCTCTCGGTGTTTTCATGCTCGGTCCGTCACGATTGGATGGTGGCGGCGAACGGAAGGTTTAAAGATGATTCAGAAGAACTGGCAGGAACTTATCAAGCCGAACAAGGTCGAGTTCACCTCGTCCAGCCGCACCAAGGCAACGCTGGTTGCCGAGCCGCTGGAGCGTGGTTTCGGTCTTACCCTCGGCAACGCGCTGCGTCGCGTTCTGTTGTCTTCTCTGCGTGGCGCCGCTGTGACGGCCGTGCAGATCGACGGTGTCCTGCACGAATTCTCCTCCATCCCCGGCGTTCGGGAAGATGTGACGGATATCGTGCTCAACATCAAGGAAATCGCCATCAAGATGGACGGCGATGATTCCAAGCGCATGGTCGTGCGCAAGCAGGGTCCGGGCGCCGTGACCGCTGGTGACATCCAGACGGTTGGCGATATCGAGATCCTGAACCCCGACCACGTGATCTGCACGCTGGACGATGGCGCTGAAATCCGCATGGAATTCACCGTCAACAACGGCAAGGGTTACGTACCGGCTGAGCGCAACCGCGCGGAAGATGCCCCGATTGGCCTCATTCCGGTGGACAGCCTCTATTCTCCGGTCAAGAAAGTGTCCTACAAGGTGGAAAACACCCGTGAAGGCCAGGTTCTCGACTATGACAAGCTGATCATGACGATCGAGACCAACGGTTCGGTTTCCGGCGAAGACGCCGTTGCCTTCGCCGCTCGCATTCTTCAGGACCAGCTGGGCGTCTTCGTCAACTTCGACGAGCCGCAGAAGGAAGCAGAAGAAGAATCGGTTACCGAACTCGCGTTCAACCCGGCGCTTCTCAAGAAGGTCGACGAGCTCGAACTGTCCGTTCGTTCGGCAAACTGCCTGAAGAACGACAACATCGTTTACATCGGCGACCTGATCCAGAAGACCGAAGCCGAAATGCTTCGCACGCCGAACTTCGGTCGCAAGTCGCTGAACGAAATCAAGGAAGTTCTCGCTTCCATGGGTCTGCACCTCGGCATGGAAGTGCCGGCATGGCCGCCCGAGAACATCGAAGATCTCGCAAAGCGTTACGAAGACCAGTACTAACAATCAAAAAGGCAGACCCTTTAAAGACTGCCTTTCCCCGTCAAACAGCAGGTAAGTCACCTGCATGTGCCAGGAAACGGCAGGCCTTAGAGAAGGAACCTGCGAAGAAGGAGAATAGCAATGCGCCACGGTAATTCAGGCCGCAAGCTCAATAGAACCGCCAGCCACCGCAAGGCAATGTTTGCCAACATGGCTGCTTCGCTCATCACCCATGAGCAGATCGTAACCACGCTTCCGAAGGCGAAGGAAATTCGCCCGATCGTTGAGAAGCTCGTCACCCTCGGCAAGCGCGGCGACCTGCACGCTCGTCGTCAGGCGATCTCGCAGATCAAGGATCAGGACGCCGTTCGCAAGCTGTTCGACGCGATCGCAGCCCGCTACGCAAACCGCAACGGCGGCTACCTGCGTATCATGAAGGCCGGCTTCCGCCAGGGCGACAATGCCGCTCTCGCCGTCATCGAATTTGTCGAGCGCGACGTTGACGCCAAGGGCGCAGCCGACAAGGCTCGCGTTGCCGCTGAAGCTGCTGCTGCCGAAGCTGCATAAGGTTTGACGCCGTTCAGGCGTCATGAGTTAAAAAAGCCGGGCGAGAGATCGCCCGGCTTTTTGTGTTGCTTCACTTTCCGGATTTAAGGCTGTCGACCCGGCAAGTAGCGACTGATTTGACGAATAAGGTCAACAAGTGTGGCCATCAGAACAATGCGGTCCGAAACATGATGCGCGAGCCAGAGCCTTTGCAGGTCTTCTTCTTTAACGTCTCTGTTCTCAATGCGCTCAACAAGCCCTGATAACGCCTGCCGATGAGCACTGTTCAAGGCGCGGGCAATTCGAGCAGGGTCGAAAGCCGCACCAGTTGCCATTGTGTTGAATATTTCGGAGAGAGCCGTTTGACCGGAAATGGAGATTTCAGGGCGGCGGGCGGTTCGGAGGTTTTGATCGGTCGGCTTCATGATCGTGATGGGCGTTGCAGAGAGTTCCTGTCAGCGCGTTTCCCCCGCTTCCTTGCCATGATCGATGGCCTTACCAGCCGATAGCCGAGCAGGATCACCATCGTGCTGATATAAAACACCGGCTCCAGCGTGATCGACTTCCGCGCCAGCACGAAATGCAGCACGCCGACGATGAGCACGAGATAGACGAGTTTATGCAGCGTGTTCCAGCGGTTGCCGAGTTTGCGGATCGACCAGCGGTTGGAGGTGAGCGCCAGCGGTATGAGCATGAGAAGCCCGGCCATGCCGAGCATGATATAGGGGCGCTTCAGAATATCGCCGGCGATGGAGCCGAGGATCAGGCCGCGATCCAGCACCAGATAGACGGTGAAATGCGCCAGTACGTAATAAAAGGCGATCAGCCCCAGCGCCCGGCGATAGGCGATGAGGTTGATGTTGAAGAGATCGCGCAGCGGCGTCACCAGAAGCCCGAGGCAGAGGAAGCGCAGCGCCCAGATGCCGAGCAGGTGTTCGAAATCCTTGACCGGATTGAAGCCGAGGCCACCGGTTGCGGCGAGATAGAAATACCAGAGGCCCGGACAGAGGCCGATCGCATAAAGCGACCAGATGGCGGCCGGCTGGTAACGCTTCGGCAGCGAGGGAAGAGGCAGGGCGAAGGCCATGGTCAATAATTCGCTTTCAGGTCCATGCCGGCATAGAGGCTTGCCACCTCGTCATAACCGTTGAACATCAGGGTAGGGCGGTTCTCAGTGCCAAAGAAACCGCCTTCGCCGATGCGCTGTTCCGTCGCCTGGCTCCAGCGGGGATGATCCACATTCGGGTTGACGTTGGAATAGAAGCCATATTCGCGGGCGTTGGAGTTTTTCCACGTCGTTTCTGGCTGTTTTTCGACCAGCGAAATGCGGACGATGGATTTGATGCCCTTGAAACCGTATTTCCATGGCACGACGAGACGGATCGGCGCACCGTTCTGGTTCGGCAGCGTTTCTCCATAAAGGCCGACGGCGAGAATGGTGAGCGGATGGCGCGCTTCATCGAGGCGAAGCCCCTCGACATAGGGCCATGAGAGAGGCTGGAACAGACCGCTTTGACCCGGCATTTCGTCCGGCCGCACCACGGTTTCGAAAGCGACATATTTCGCGCTGCCAAGCGGCTCCACCTTGTCGAGAAGGGTGGCGAGGGGGAAGCCGATCCACGGAATGACCATCGACCAGCCCTCGACACAGCGCATGCGGTAAGTGCGCTCTTCGAGGGGATATTTCATCAGCTCTTCAATGCCGAATTCCTGCGGTTTGGAGACGAGGCCATCCACCTTCACCGTCCAGGGGGAAGGCTTGAACTTGCCGGAATTTTCCTTCGGGTCGGATTTTCCGACACCGAATTCGTAGAAATTATTATAGCTGGTGACAGCATCGAGCGGGGTGAGTTTCTCATCCAGCTTGTAGGCGCCGGGTTTTGCGGAAAGCGGCGCGGCAACAGCCTCGCGCCCGGCCAGCCCGATTGCCGCCAGCCCCGCCGCCGTGCCGAGGAAGCCACGTCTGGACAGGTAGATATTCTTCGGCGTGATTTCATTTGCCGAGATGAGGGGCGGACGATAGGCGGGCATTGGAACCTCCACAAAAGCCGGGTACATCGGCGATAAATCGATTATGATAGCCAATACGGCCGCTGCACAGATATGTTTCAGTGCTCTACGGAAAAACAACGGTGGGGCGGCGGAAATCGCGCATTTGTGATGAAGGCGCGGCCGGATAACAAGATGAAGAGGAAGCGTACCGTACCGAACCGTACTGTTTTGCCCCAAGGTGACAGTGACAGGGCTTGCGGTTTGCGCTAGAAAAACCGCAAAATAGGGCAGGAGCTGTTTTACCGCGTTTGCGGAAATGCGCTCTTCGCCAGAGATCGAGGAAAACACCATGCCAGCCTATCGCTCCAGAACGACAACCCACGGCCGCAACATGGCGGGCGCGCGCGGCCTTTGGCGCGCCACCGGCATGAAGGACAGCGATTTCGGCAAGCCGATCATCGCGGTGGTCAATTCCTTCACGCAGTTCGTGCCGGGCCATGTGCATCTGAAGGATCTCGGCCAGCTCGTTGCCCGCGAAATCGAGGCGGCCGGCGGTGTCGCCAAGGAATTCAACACGATTGCGGTCGATGACGGTATCGCCATGGGCCATGACGGCATGCTCTATTCGCTGCCGTCGCGCGAGATCATCGCGGATTCGGTGGAATATATGGTCAATGCCCATTGCGCCGATGCCATGGTGTGCATTTCCAACTGCGACAAGATCACGCCCGGCATGCTGAATGCGGCGATGCGCCTCAACATCCCCGCCGTCTTCGTTTCCGGCGGTCCGATGGAGGCCGGCAAGGTCGTCCTGCATGGCAAGACGGTGGCGCTCGATCTGGTCGACGCCATGGTCGCGGCTGCGGACGACAAGATTTCCGACGAGGATGTGAAGGTTATCGAGCGTTCGGCCTGCCCGACCTGCGGTTCCTGTTCCGGCATGTTCACGGCCAATTCCATGAACTGTCTGACCGAGGCGCTGGGTCTGTCGCTGCCCGGCAACGGTTCGACGCTTGCCACCCATTCCGATCGCAAGCGGCTGTTCGTCGAGGCCGGTCACCTGATCGTCGATCTGGCGCGCCGTTATTATGAGCAGGAGGACGAAACCGTCCTGCCGCGCACCATCGCCAACAAGGCGGCGTTTGAAAACGCCATGTCGCTGGATATCGCCATGGGCGGTTCCACCAACACGGTGCTGCATATTCTGGCGGCGGCGCATGAGGGCGGCGTCGATTTCGGCATGGAAGACATCGACCGTCTTTCCCGCAAGGTTCCCTGCCTTTCCAAGGTCGCGCCCGCCAAGCAGGACGTGCACATGGAAGACGTTCACCGCGCCGGCGGCATCATGCGTATTCTCGGCGAGCTGGAACGCGGTGGGCTCATCAATCGCGATACCTATACCGTGCATGAGGCGACGCTGGGCGATGCCATCGACCGCTGGGACATCACGCGTACCAACAGCGAGACGGTGCGCCAGTTCTTCAAGGCCGCCCCCGGCGGCGTGCCGACGCAGGTGGCCTTCAGCCAATCCTCGCGCTGGGACGATCTGGATACGGACGGCGAAAACGGCGTTATCCGCTCGGTCGAGAAGCCTTTCTCCAAGGACGGCGGTCTGGCCGTGCTCTACGGCAACATCGCACTCGACGGCTGCATCGTGAAGACGGCGGGCGTCGATGAATCCATCCTGAAATTTACCGGTCCGGCAGTGGTTTACGAAAGCCAGGATGCGGCGGTGAAGGGCATTCTCGGCAACGAGGTCAAGGCGGGCGACGTCGTCGTCATCCGTTACGAAGGGCCGAAGGGCGGGCCGGGCATGCAGGAAATGCTCTATCCGACCAGCTATCTGAAATCCAAGGGTCTCGGCAAAGCCTGCGCGTTGATCACCGACGGCCGTTTCTCCGGCGGTACTTCGGGCCTCTCCATCGGTCACGCCTCGCCGGAAGCGGCGCAGGGCGGCGCCATCGGCCTCGTACGCCAGGGTGACCTGATCGAAATCGACATTCCGAACCGTACGATCAACCTGAAGGTCACCGATGCGGAGCTGGCTTCACGCCGCGCCGAGCAGGAAGAACTGGGCTGGAAGCCGGAAGCGCCGCGCAAGCGCAATGTCACGACGGCGTTGAAGGCCTATGCCGCCTTTGCTTCCAGCGCGGACAAGGGCGCAGTGCGGATTCTGCCGGAGTAAGTTCCGGATTTGCGAGATGATAAAAGGCCGCCGTTGATAAACGGCGGCTTTTTTGTGCCGATCACTCTTTATCGAGCCGATAAGGTCGAAGCGGCACGATTTTTCCCCGTTGCAGGCAAAAGGCATTTGCCCGGCCGGTCGCAACAAAGTCCAGCTTGTCCATCAGACGGTGCGACGCCCTGTTGTCGAACAGCGGATTGGCATGCAGGGTTCTGATACCCATATGCTGAAAGGCATAATCGATGACGAGGCGTCCGGCTTCTTCTCCATAGCCCTTTCCCCAGACACGGCGATCAAGCCAAAGGCCGAATTCGCCTGAAAGCCCGATGAGACCGACCAGACTGCCATCATCCACAGCCCATACCGGTAGCCGACGCTCAGCAATGCGCCTGATGAGGCGCCGTGCATCATCGGTTTCGAAAGGGTAGGCCGTGCGCAGCAGATTGCGCAAAATGAGCGGATCGTTCGTCAAACGGGCGAGTGGCGACGAGTCCGTCATTTTAAAAGGCCGCAGGACAAGGCGTGATGATTTCAGTTGCGGCATCGTTTCCCATCTTTTGCATTTGCGGCAGGCAATAGTCCTCAAGATCAGAAACTGATTCAAGCGCTTTGCATCTCGATTCCGGAATGCAGGCCAACGCCCTGTTTTCATACAGATTTCGCGAGATCATCGAATTGGGGGTGTGGAAATCCGGTGCTTGAAATAAGGTCACATTGGAGTGATTGGCGATGTTTCCTCTTTTCATCTCCGTATGGCTTCCTAGCTCAGTGACATGAAAAGAAGAACCGCACTTGCCCTTATCGCTTCCCTGCCTTTCGCCTCGTTTGCCCGCGCGCAAAGCACCGGCAATGGCATCCGTTTCGATCCGTTGCTGCGGCAGGCGAATGCGCTTTCCAGCCTCAAGGCGGTCATCGTCAGCATCGATGGCGAGGAGGTCGCGAGCCGCGCTTATCACGGCGCGGGTTTGAACGGCTCCACCAATATCAAGTCGGCCTCGAAATCGATCATCTCGGCGCTGGTGGGCATGGCGATCGATCGAAAGATTCTCGAAGGCGCCGACCAGCCGATCGCGACTGTTCTGCGCGGCGATTTTCCGCAAAATCCCGATCACCGGCTGGAACGGATCACCGTCGGCAACCTGCTGTCGATGCAATCCGGTCTGGAGCGCATGTCGGGGCCGAGTTACGGCCGCTGGGTCGCCAGCCGCAACTGGGTGCGGATGGCGCTGGGTTCCGGTTTTGCCGGAGAACCGGGCGGCGGCATGCTTTATTCCACCGGCTCCACCCATCTGCTCTCGGCGATCCTGACAAAAGCGTCCGGCCGTTCGACGCTGTCGCTTGCGCGCGACTGGTTCCGACCGCTTGAAGGATTTTCCATCGGCGGCTGGGAGCGCGATCCGCAGGGCATCTATCTCGGCGGCAACCAGATGGCGATGACCGCGCGGTCTTTGCTGGCCTTCGGGGAGCTTTACCAGCTGGGTGGTGTGACACCCGGCGGCGAGCGGTTGATTTCTCAGGGCTGGATCGAGCAATCGTGGAGGCAGCGCACCAATTCCGTCTTCAACGGCGACGGCTATGGCTATTGCTGGTTCATCAAGGAGATGGCAGGCGAGACGGTCTATTACGCCTGGGGTTATGGCGGGCAGATGCTCTATATCGTACCCGCCAGACGGCTATCGGTCGTGATGACCTCTCGCGAGGACGCGCCTTCCGCCCGAACCGGTTATCGGGACCAGTTGCATGGCCTTATGGAGACCATTATCCGGGCGGTATAACCTCATGCGCAAAACGCCGAACTAGGCGGCCAGACGGCGTTTTAGCTGAAGGCCATTGCGGAAGCTTTTTGCGAGAAGGGTGATATTGAGCGCCCCGGCGCAAAGCTCCAGCGCCTGAACGGCGTAGAAGACCCCGCCGTAATCGTTTGAGAGGGCGAAATGCCGAAGCACAAGCGCGCAGGGGACGAGGATCAGCAGCCCGTTCAGTGCGATGAGCGGCATACGTTTCTTCTTGGCTGCGATCAGCGGGTGTTTCCATTTCGCGCCCATACGAAAGCCGCTGAAACCCGTGACCGCAAGCGCGGGCGCAAGTACCAGAAACCCCCAGGGAATGGCGAGTTTGACGGTACGGATCGCTTCGCTGGAACCGGAGATTTCGGTGAGCGCGGTGGATAACCAAAAGGCGAGTATGATCGCCAGCGCCAGCGTGCCGGCGACGGGATGAAGGGTTCTCATCGATATAGTCCTTTAGAAGATCGGTTCAGCCTTGCGGCGGATCGGCGTCCAGCCCGGCGAAAAGCTGGTTCAGGCAGTCTATGGCGTCACTCAGTTGCTCCGCCTGCATATCCGTGGCTAAACGGCCGGCGAGTTCATTCCATTGCTGCATGGTGGCGGCATAGGCATTCTCGCCCTTTTCGGTAAGGCGAATGAGCTTGGCCCGCTTGTGGTGCGGATTGTTTTCGAAGCAGACAATGTCCTGGCGTTCCATCTCATCGATGAGGCGTTGTACACCCTGCCGGGTCTGGCCCATGTTCCGTGCGATCTGCGCCACGGTCAAAGGCTGTCCGGCAAGCGCCACCGCTCCCAGAACCTGCCAGCGTGCACTGGACAGACCCAAGGGTGCAGACAGGGCGTCGCCCGCGGCGATCAATGCGCCATTGGTTCTAAAGATGGCCACCGCCAGGGCGGAAAGAATGTGTGCGTTGTCCGTTTTCATGACAACACATTGCCATTTTGACAATATGCTGTCAATATCGGATTTATGTTACAACGGCCGGTTGATGCTCTGGAACGCCTCGCCTAGGCGTTTCATGCGTTCCTCGTAAGCGCTGGTAAGGCAGGCAACGTCCGCTGCGCATTCCTGACGTTTCTTCAACCACTGGCTCTGCTCGTCGCGCAGCGTGTCGCGTGCGCCCATCGCCATCAGCTGGGTGAGGATGTCGAAGGTGGTGGCCATCTTCACATCCTGATCGTTCAGCATGCGGTTGTCGCAGATCGCCTTCTCGTCCGCGGCCAGATCGGTCTTTTCGCAATCGAAGCTCGCCGCGCTGGCCAGCGAAATGAAGGAGGGGGCAAGCAGGATGCCGCTGGCAAGGAGGATCGGTTTCAGATGCATGGGTCGTCTCTTTTTAAGGACAGTCAGGTGCCGGTGAAACCGAAAAGGGGCGCTGTTGGTTCCAATGTCGCCCACCGATCCATGCCTGGAAAAGGACGGCCATCATCTTGCCGCTCTTTGCTTTACAGGCTTTGGCGTTATAACTCCATCATACTGATGACGATGAGGAATCACATGCGAAGCGTGTTGAAGTATCTGTCCACCGGCTTTCTCGCCGCACTCATTCTCCTGCCCTTGGGTGCTGCGGCGCAGGATAACAGGACCGTGCCGTCGAGCCACACGGAAATGCAGCTTTCCTTCGCGCCGCTGGTCAAGCGCACCGCGGGCGCGGTGGTGAATGTCTATGCCGAACGCGTCGTGCAGCGGCGTCTGTCGCCCTTTGCCGGTGATCCTTTCTTCGAACAGTTCTTCGGCCAGCAGATGCCGAACCGCACGGAAAAGCAGTCGTCGCTCGGCTCTGGCGTCATCGTGACCGCTGGCGGCCTTGTGGTGACCAACAATCACGTCATCGACGGTGCCGATGACATCAAGGTAGCGCTGGCGGATGGGCGTGAATTTTCCTCCAAGGTGCTGCTTAAGGATGACCGCGTCGACCTCGCCATTCTGCAGATCGATGCGAAGGAGCAGTTCCCGGTGCTGTCGCTCGGCAATTCCGATGCGATTGAAGTGGGTGATCTGGTGCTGGCCATCGGCAACCCCTTCGGTGTCGGCCAGACGGTGACGAGCGGCATCGTCTCTGGTCTGGCGCGCAACCAGGTGACGCAGGGCGATTTCGGCTTCTTCATCCAGACCGACGCTTCCATCAATCCTGGCAATTCCGGCGGCGCATTGATGAACATGGCGGGTGAACTGATCGGCATCAATACGGCCATCTTCTCCAAGGGCGGCGGCTCGAACGGTATCGGTTTCGCCATTCCCGCCAATCTGGTCCGGGTTTTCGTGGCTGCCGCCGAGCGTGGCGATGCAAGCTTCGAGCGGCCCTATATCGGTGCGACCTTCGATCCGGTGACATCGGATGTCGCCGAGGCGCTTGGCCTGCATCGCGCCCGCGGCGCGCTGGTCGTCAGCGTCGTCAAGGGTGGGCCGGCCGAAAAGGCGGGCATCGAACCCGGACAGGTGGTTACCGCCGTCAATGGCTTCGAGGTGGAACATCCGGATGCGCTGGGTTATCGCCTGACGACCGCCGGCATCGGCAAATCCGCCGAACTCACTGTCATGGACAAGGGGAAAGAGAAAAAGGTGACCATCGCGCTCGATACCGCGCCGGAAACCGCACCCCGCGATGAACGGCTGATCGAGGGTCGCAATCCCTTCGCCGGTGCGACTGTCGCCAATCTTTCGCCGAAGCTTGCCGATGAATTGCGCATGCCGTCGCAGGTGACCGGCGTTGTCATTACCGATGTGAAGCGCGGTTCCCCGGCCTATCGTGTCGGTTTCCAGCCGAAGGACATGATCCTGTCGCTGAACGGCGCGGATATCGGCACCACCGCCGCTGTCGAGAAGGCGCTGGACGACAATCCCGGTTTCTGGCGGGTGGAAATCTTGCGTGACGGGCAACGCATCCGGCAGTTCCTGCGATGAGCGACGATCTCTTCGCCCCGCAAGTGCCCGTGGAGGTCGCCAACCGGCGGCCTCTTGCCGATCGCCTGCGTCCGAAGACGCTGGCGGAGGTGAGCGGACAGCCGCATCTGACGGGCGAGGAGGGCGTGCTGCGCCGCATGATCGATAGCGGCTCACTGGGATCGATGATCTTCTGGGGGCCGCCCGGCACCGGCAAGACCACGGTTGCCCGCCTGCTTTCCGGCGAGGCGGGGCTGGCTTTCGAGCAGATCTCGGCGATCTTTTCCGGTGTCGCCGATCTCAAGAAGGTTTTCGAGGCGGCGCGCACACGGCGGATGAATGGCCGGCAGACGCTGCTTTTCGTAGACGAGATTCATCGCTTCAACCGCGCCCAGCAGGACAGCTTCCTGCCGGTGATGGAAGACGGCACCATTATTCTGGTGGGCGCCACCACCGAAAATCCGTCTTTCGAACTCAATGCCGCTCTGTTGTCGCGCGCGCGTGTCCTGACGTTCGGCTCGCATGACGAGGAGAGCCTGAGCGAGCTTCTGAAGCGCGCCGAGGAGGCGGAGGGCAAGCCCCTGCCGCTGACGGAAGAGGCGCGGGCGAGCCTGATCCGCATGGCCGATGGCGATGGCCGCGCCGTGCTGACCCTTGCCGAGGAAGTCTGGCGTGCCGCGCGCAAGGACGAGATCTTCGATACCGAAGGGCTGACGCGCATCGTGCAGCGCCGTGCGCCCGTCTACGACAAGAGCCAGGACGGCCATTACAATCTCATTTCCGCGTTGCATAAGTCGGTGCGCGGTTCGGACCCGGATGCCGCGCTTTATTATCTTGCCCGCATGTTCGATGCCGGTGAAGACCCGCTCTACATCGGCCGGCGGTTGGTGCGCATGGCGGTGGAGGATATCGGCCTTGCCGATCCGCAGGCGCTCGCCGTCTGCAATGCCGCCAAGGATGCCTATGATTATCTCGGCTCACCCGAGGGGGAGCTGGCTCTGGCGCAGGCTTGCGTCTATCTCGCGACCGCGCCGAAATCGAACGCCGTCTATACGGCCTTCAAGTCGGCGATGCGGGCGGCCAAGGAAAACGGCTCGCTGGTGCCGCCGAAACGTATTCTGAACGCGCCGACCAAGCTCATGAAGGGCGAGGGTTATGGCGACGGTTACCGCTACGACCATGACGAGCCGGATGCCTTTTCCGGACAGGATTATTTCCCGGAGAAAATGGGGCGCACGACCTTTTACGATCCGCCTGATCGAGGTTTCGAAAGGGAAATCCGCAAGCGTCTGGACTGGTGGGCGAAGCTGCGTCGCGAGCGGGGATCGCGCTAGGATTTACGCGGTTGCGTCGAAAGCCGTGTCGCGGCCGATCTTAATAAAAAGATTCAGGCCGCTGGCAAAAAGAGTCGCGAAACCGCGACAACTCGCTGTTTTTTAAGGAAGATCAGGATGCCTTGCGATGTGGCGCCGCCTGCGGCTGCGCGGGCAGCATCTTGACCGAGGATTCCGCCAGGCCGCTATGGCCTTCGGCATCGATCACCAGATGCCAGTGCAATGTCTCTGGGATGGCAATGCGGATCGGCGATTTTTTCGCGACGCCGCCGAGATATTTGAAATCGAGCAATTCTGTGAAACGCTGGAAATTCGCGCCCGTCATCAGCCGGACATTGTTGACGGCTGACAGGGATATTTCAAGGGTAGTTCCTGCCCGCAATTCCTTCAGGTCATAATGCGTATAGCGAAAATTCGGCCGGGCCATCGCGCCCTCCCTGTAAAGTAATTTCGGTCAAAGAGGATAGGGGCCGTACGGTTAACGGTGTCTTTAAATGCCGCCGGCCGGTTTGAAAATTCACGCTTGCTGTGCCTGTCTGGCATGGTGGCGCCAAGGAGTATGAGCATATAAGAATAATACCAACGTATAATATGTGTATTTAATAATAATAAATTTTTTGCCTTTAACATCGGCTGGTCGAAGTGCATCAGCGACGTTGAGGGGGAACATGAAAAACGTAACAATATCTACGCGCCTTTATGCGCTCGTCGCATTGTTTCTGGCAATACTGGCCGCGGCCCTGACATTCAGCCTGTTTGAAAGCTATCACGAAATGGAGCGCGAACGGAAAGCCGGGCTTGCGGCAATGAATGAAACCGCTGTTGCCATTCTCGATCAATATTACCGGCTGGAGCAGGGCGGAAGCCTGACGCGGGAGGCGGCGCAACAGCAGGCCAAGACGACCATTGCGGCAATGCGCTACGGCAATGGCAGCGGCTATTTCTGGATCAACGACATGCATCCCAAAATGGTGATGCATCCGATCAAACCCGAAATGAACGGCACGGACCTTACCGCCAACAAGGACCCGAACGGCAAGGCGCTGTTCGTTGAGTTCGTGAATACGGTCAAGGCGGGCGGCAAGGGCTTTGTCGATTATTACTGGCCGAAGCCCGGCGCGCCGGAGCCGGTCGAGAAATTTTCCCATGTCGCCGGTTTCGCCCCGTGGGGCTGGATTGTCGGCACTGGTGTTTATGTTGACGATCTTGAAGCGGTATTCTGGCGCGACGTCTATTTTAATGGCGGTCTTTGCATCGCCGCCGGTCTTGTTGTTGTCGGCGTTGCCGCAGCCGTCGTGCGCAGCGTGACGCGGCCGATCGATCTCATCCGCCAGAGCATGCGGCGGATTGCCGATGGTGACGGCGCGGCGGATATACAGTTCGCCGACCGTCGCAATGAAATCGGCGCGATTGCCAAGACGCTGCTGGTACTGCGCGACAGCGTCAATGAGCGCAGCGCGCTGCAGGCCCGCGAGGCCGACCAGCAGCGGGCACTGGAGCAGGAGCGGCACGGTAACGAGATGGTTCTGCGCTCCGCTTCCGAGCGGCAGGCCCATGCCATGGAGCAACTGGGCGATGCGCTCGAGGCGCTTGCCAATGGCGATCTGACCGTTTCGCTTGCGGATATCGGCGCGGATTATGAAAAGCTGCGCATGGACTTCAACCGTGCCGTCGGCGCCTTGCACGGTGCGATCGAGGCGATTGCCAGAACCGGCCATGTGGTCAATGACAGCGCCTCAGACATCAGCGGTGCGACCGGCAATCTTTCCCGCCGAACCGAACAGCAGGCGGCGGCGCTGGAGGAGACGGCGGCTGCTCTGGACGAGATCACCGCCACGGTGCGCACCGCTTCCGAGCGTGCCAACGAGGCACGGCAGATGGTGCAGGACACGAAAACCAGCGCCGGCCGCTCAGGCGAGATCGTGCGCAATGCCGTCGACGCCATGGGCCGTATCGAGGAGTCTTCGAAGCGCATCGGCCAGATCATCTCGGTCATTGACGAAATCGCCTTCCAGACCAATCTTCTGGCGCTGAATGCCGGTGTTGAGGCGGCACGTGCGGGCGAGGCCGGGCGTGGTTTTGCCGTCGTGGCGCAGGAGGTTCGCGAACTGGCGCAACGTTCCGCCAATGCGGCCAAGGAAATCAAGACCCTCATCAACCGTTCGGCCGAAGAAGTCGGCGGCGGCGTCGCACTGGTGCGCTCGACGGGCGATGCGCTGGAGGAGATCGTGGCGCTGGTCAATCGTGTCGATGGCCATGTCAACTCCATCGCCACGGCGGCGCGCGAGCAGGCGACCGGCCTGCAGGAGATCAACACCTCCGTCAACCACATGGACCAGATGACACAGCAGAACGCCGCCATGGTGGAAGAAACGACGGCGGCAAGCCAGACGCTCGCCGAGGAAAGCCGCCAGCTGCGTTCGCTACTGTCGCGTTTCGAGCTTGGACATGGTGCCGGGCGCGAGGTTTCGCGGGCGGCGTGATTTCAGGTGTTTCAGGAAAGTTAAAGGGCGCGGCTTTGGCCGCGCCCTTTGTTATGGGCAAGACTTTATCCGCCCGCGTCGTCGTTGGACGCAATTGTCACGGTCTTGTGTGGATCGGACTGCGCCAAACATATCATTCGTTATTTCCCGCAACCAATAAGGTTTCGTTTACCTCATTTCTTTAAAATTTATCCTGTATTGCCGCGAATAGCGGCCGCTGAAGGTACAGGTTCTCGTATGGCGTATGTTTCCCTTCCGCGTCGTCTTGTGACGTTGCTGATGATTTCCACGGTCATGGTGTCGTGTTCGGCGGAGGGCCTCGTGCCACCGGCGGAGGTGGACGGCACCACACGAGTCAGCGCCATCCGCTCCTCGCGGCAGCAGGGTTACAGCGCGCCGGCGGGTGCGGTGTATCAGGCCGAGCAGGCCGGGCAGGGCGCCGATTATCCGGCAGCCGTTTCACAGCCGATGCCGGAGCCTTACGCCTCGCAGGATCCCCTGCTGCAATCGCCGCAGGGCGGGCAGGGTTACTCTACACTCGATTCCCAGCATCAGGCGCGCATGGCGGCCAGCGGCAATGGCAATATGCCGGCGCAGACAATGCAGGGCCAGACGATGCAGGGGCAGACCATGCCCGCGCAGCAGATGACCAGCAACCAGATTGCAGAAGGCGAAGGCGGTGTGAACATGGATTCCATGCTGGGCGTGGAGCCGGTTCGCGGACTTGCCGAAGAACAGGATGCGGATATTGCCGAAGGCGCGTCGGCGCAGCCGGTGGTGGACGGTATCGGCACCGATAATCCCGTGGCCGTTCCTCCGGCCCGCCAGCCGCAACGGGCCAGCCAATCGCGGCTCATCCCGCCGCCGCCGCTCGGCTCTTCTTCCCGTCGCCAGCCGGTGGAAGAGGTGGCGATGGTGATGCCGAACGATCCGATGGCGGGTGGCGGGCTGCAAAGCAACCGCTCGATGCCGCCCGGCGTCATGCCATCCTCCGAAGTTGCCTGCCGCTCCGAACTTCGCCGTCTCGGCGTCGCTTTCCGGGATGTCGCGCGCATTGCCGACGGTCCGACCTGCGGTATCGATTATCCGATCGAGCTCAGCGGTCTCGCCAGCGGCGTCGCCATCCGCCCGGCGGTGAAGCTCAATTGCCAGGTCACGCTCGCCTTCGCCAAATGGGTGAAGTTTGAGCTCGTGCCATCCTCGCGCTTCCGTTATCTCTCCGGTGTCGGCCGCATTACGCCGATGGGCGGTTATTCCTGCCGCAAGATGAATTCGCGCTCCAGCAATCCGTGGTCCGAACATGCACGCGGCAACGCCATCGATATCGGCACCATCACGCTGAAGAACGGCAAGGAAATCGACGTTCGCAAGAAGAGCTTCTTCGCCTTCCGCGAAAAAGCGCTGCTGAAGGCGGTGAGGTCCGACAGCTGTAAATATTTCTCCACCGTTCTCGGACCGGGCAGCGATCCCAATCACTGGAACCATTTCCACTTCGACCTGCGTACCCGCAAGTCAGGTTACAGGCATTGCGATTAAGGGATTGGGACAAGAACGGAGTGATTGGGCAGGGCAATAGTCGGGCGGCGTTTTAGACGCTCGCTGTGATGCTTCACGTTTGCAACTTCCGTCATTCCGGCCTTGAGCCGGAATCCAGCCGACGCGCGTCTGCGCGACGGGAAGACTCCTTTCAGCTCAAGGACTTGAGATGGCTGGATTCCGGCTCAAGGCCGGAATGACGGAAGTGTGGATTCACTGTCGGAATTCCAGCTCCTCTGTCACACCCCACCAAAAAAAGACCGGCCCGAAGGCCGGTTGAAGAAGACAGCCTTATCGGGGGGATATCGGCGTCTTTGCAAGGGCATGCAATGGGAAACGATCCCATGGAGTGGTCCATCCGGCGCGGATGTGCGGCAAAAGACATTGCGCCGTACTGACCTGCGGCCAACATGGCTTGCCGCGCTCTTCTGATACGCTATGAGGGTCACATGTTTGTGACAACGGCCTTCGGGAGCCTGCCTTTATGCCCCCTGTTTCAGAGCTGATGGTCTTTGCTGCGGCGCTTGCGGCAGCGGGTGTGGTCGCCGGTCTTCTGGCAGGGTTGTTCGGCATCGGTGGCGGTGCGGTGCTGGTGCCCGTCTTCTACCAGGTCTTCGGGCTGCTGGATGTGCCGGAGGCGGTGCGCATGCATCTCTCGCTTGGCACGTCGCTCGCCATTATCGTGCCCACTTCCATCCGTTCGTTCCTGACGCATCGTCAGAAAGGCGCGGTCGATATCGATCTGCTGAAGGGCTGGATCGTCGCCGTGCCGCTCGGCACCATCCTCGCATCCGTGGTTGCCGCTTATGCCTCGAGCGTTGCGCTGCGGCTGATCTTCGCCTTCATCGCGCTGGCGCTTGCCTTCCGGATGATCTTCAACCGGGCAAGCTGGCATCTGGGTTCCGACCTGCCGCAAAACCCGGGCCGTTTTCTGGTGGGCACCGGCATCGGGCTTTTTTCCGGCCTGATGGGCGTGGGTGGCGGGGTGATGAACAACACCTTCATGACGCTCTATGGACGCACCATTCATCAGGCGGTCGCCACGTCTTCCGGCGTCGGCGTGCTGATTTCACTGCCGGGTCTGTTGGGTTATATCTGGGCCGGCTGGGGCGATGCGGGCCTGCCGCCGTTTTCCACCGGCTTCATCAACTGGATCGCCGTGGTACTGCTGATCCCGATCACGCTTGTCGTTGCTCCTTATGGTGCGCGGCTGGCGCATGCGCTCAGCAAGAAGCAGCTGGAGCGCGCCTTCGGACTGTTTCTGGTCTTCGTTGCGGCGCAGTTTTTCTATAGCGTTTACGGCTGATTTTCCTTAATCGCCGAACGCAGTGTTCAGCCTGTCGGACTGGCATTTGCGCCTTCCCCGGCCTATATGGCGTGCATCTTACTCGGTTTTTCGAAAGATTCGCCATGAATGCCATTGTTTCGATACGGAATCTGACAAAATCCTACGCAAACGGCTTTCAGGCGCTCAAAGGTGTCAGCCTCGATATCAAGGAGGGGGAAATCCTTGCTCTTCTCGGGCCGAATGGCGCTGGCAAGACGACATTGATCTCCATCGTTTGCGGCCTCGTCAATCCCGGTGAAGGCTCGGTGCTCGTCGGCGGGCATGATGTGGTGAAGGACTTTCGCCAGACCCGCGCCCTGATCGGCCTCGTGCCGCAGGAACTGACCACCGACCAGTTCGAGACCGTGTGGAACACCGTCAGCTTCTCCCGTGGCCTGCACGGGCAGAAGAAGAACCCGGAACTGATCGAGCGCATCCTGAAATCCCTGTCGCTCTGGAACAAGAAGGACAATATGCTGCGGGAGCTTTCCGGCGGCATGAAACGGCGTGTGCTGATCGCCAAGGCGCTGGCGCATGAGCCGAAGGTTCTATTCCTTGACGAGCCGACGGCCGGCGTGGATGTGGCGCTGCGCCGCGACATGTGGAACGTCGTTTCAGAGCTGCGCGCCAAGGGCGTCACTATCATCCTCACAACGCATTACATCGAAGAGGCCGAAGAAATCGCCGACCGTGTGGGCGTCATCAATGGCGGCGAATTGCTGCTGGTGGAGGAAAAGACGGCGCTGATGAAGAAACTCGGCCGCAAGCAGCTTTTCCTGGAGCTTGCCCAACCCGTGGAGCAATTACCCGACAGTCTTGCTCCCTTCGGGCTGACGCTTTCCGATGACCGCTGCACCGTTACCTATGAAATCGAAGACAATGGCGAACAGAGCCGCATTGCCGACGTTCTGAGCGCCCTTTTCGCCGCCAACATCCATTTCAAGGATATTTCAACGCGGCAGAGTTCGCTTGAGGATATCTTCGTTTCGCTGGTGGGAGGCCAGAAATGAATTTCGAAGCCATCAAGGCCATCTATCTGTTCGAAATGGCGCGCACGCGCCGCACCCTGCTGCAGAGCGTGGTCTCGCCGGTCATTTCCACCTCGCTCTATTTCATCGTATTCGGAACCGCGATCGGTTCGAGGATTCAGGAGGTTGGCGGTGTTTCCTACGGCGCGTTCATAACGCCCGGCCTCATCATGCTGACGCTTCTGACGCAATGTATCGGCAACGGCTCCTTCGGCATCTATTTCCCGAAATTCACCGGCACGGTCTATGAAATCCTCTCCGCTCCGGTGGCGATGACGGAAATTCTGGCCGGTTATGTCGGGGCGGCGGCGACCAAGGGGCTGATGATCGGCACGATCATCCTGATAACGGCCTCCTTCTTCGTGGATATCACCATCGCCCACCCGTTCATGATGATCCTGTTCTTCGTTCTCACGGCGGTGAGCTTCAGCCTTTTCGGCTTCATCATCGGCATCTGGGCGACGAATTTCGAGCAGCTGAACCTCATCCCCATGCTGGTGGTGCCGCCGCTGACCTTCCTCGGCGGCAGCTTCTATTCCATCGACATGCTGCCGCCCTTCTGGCAGACGGTCAGCCACTTCAACCCGGTGCTTTATCTCATCAGCGGTTTCCGCTGGAGTTTCTATGAGATCGCCGACGTCAATCCTGCCATCAGCCTTGCGATGATCACGCTGTTTCTGGCGCTCTGCCTCGGTGTTGTCGGCTGGATGTTCAAGACGGGGTATAGGCTGCGCAACTGACGGTACGGCCTACCTCCCTCATTCCTGTGCTCGTCACAGGAATCCAGCCGACACGCGTCTGCGTGGCGGAAAGACTCTTTTCAGCCCAAGGACTTGGGCTGGCTGGATCCCTGTGACGAGCACAGGGATGAGGGAGGTCGGCTGCTCCGCACCCGTTCCCAAACGAGCCTCAAGACATAATCAACCCACCATCGACATTGATCGTCTGGCCGGTGATATAAGCCGCATCTTCGGAAGCCAGAAACGCCACCAGTGCGGCGACTTCGGCGGGCGTTCCGGCGCGGCGCATGGGGATGTTGCGCACCCATTCGGCCATCAGTTCGCCGGGCTTGTACTCACCCAGCATCTGGCCCCAGACGCGGTCGTTATAGTCCCACATTTCGGTGTGGATGATGCCTGGGCAAATGGCGTTGACGGTAATGCCTTCCGGCGCGAGTTCCTTGGCAAGGCTCTGCGTCAGGCCGATAACGCCGAACTTCGAGGCGGCATAATGCGGGGTATAGATGAAACCCTGCCGTGCCTGACCGGAGGCGGTATTGACGAGGCGGCCCTTGGTGCCGCTTTCGCGGAAGCGGCGGATCGCCTCCTGGCAGCAGAGGAAGGCGCCCTTGGTATTGACGTCGAGATTGAAATCCCACTGTTCCTGCGTCAGCTCTTCGATCTTGGAAATGGTGATGACGCCGGCATTCTGGACGGAGATGGAAAGCGGGCCGATCGCCTCTTCGGCCGCACCATAGGCCTCGCGCACCGCTGCCGCATCCCGAACGTCGAGGATCACGCCATGGGTGACGCTGCCGGTTTCGTCAGCGAGTTTTTTCGCGGCATCCTGCGTGTCTTTGTCGACAGAGGCGATGGCGACTTTCGCGCCTTCCTCGGCAAAACGGCGGGCGATGCCGTAACCGATGCCCTTGTTGCCTCCGGTCACGAATACGGATTGACCTTCAAAGCGCCTCATGTCTCCTCCTTTATGGGATTTTGGCTATGTTTCCTGGCCGACCAGTCGTTCGGCGGTGAATTTGTCGGTGACGAGCACGTCGATCACACCGGTTCTGAGCGCGCCGGCAATCGCCTCGGTCTTTTTCGAACCGCCGGCGAGCGCAATGACACGGTCGACATTGGAGAGGTTTTCCAGTGGCAGGCCGATGACCCGGTCGTCGAGCGGCGTCTTCACCGGTTTGCCGTCCTTGTCGAAGAAGCGCAGCGAGATGTCGCCCACCGCACCTGCCTGCGCGAGATCGGCGAGTTCCTTGGCGGAAAAGATGTTGCCAGAGCGGGCGAGAAGCTCCGACGGCTCGACCGCACCGATGCCCACGACGGCGAGCGTGATCGACCCGAAGAGATCGATGGTTTCGCGCACGAAGGGATCGGCGAGCATCAAAAGCTTTGCCTCGCGCGAGGTGGCGACGCCCGGCACCGGCAGCAGTTTCGGTTCGGCCTCCGTCAGCCGCGCCAGGCGCGTGGTGATCTGGGTCGCATGCGTCTGCACCGATGGGTCGCCCATGCCGCCCAGCGTCTGGACGATATAACGCGCCTTGGCGCCTTTTAGC
The DNA here is from genome assembly GCF_053522725.1 of Agrobacterium sp. 16-172Ci. Taxonomy (NCBI): domain Bacteria; kingdom Pseudomonadati; phylum Pseudomonadota; class Alphaproteobacteria; order Hyphomicrobiales; family Rhizobiaceae; genus Agrobacterium; species Agrobacterium sp. 16-172Ci. The sequence goes on along the minus strand of NZ_JBNWBW010000017.1, from coordinate 8,886 downwards.
GGGTGGATGTTTTCCACCATCTTGAAGATCGTCTGGCTCCAGCTGGAAACACCGATGATCTCGTTCTGCGACAGCGTCACCTCGAGGAAATGCGCCGCTGCCTCGCCGATGCGGGCCATGATCGCGCCGTCGCGATCCTCGCTGCAATCGACAACGATGGCCTCCGGCAGGTCGAAACGTTCGCGCAGTTGCGCTTCCAGATCGCTATAGGTGCCGGGCGGCGGAATGATGCTGGTGCGGACGATGCCTTCCGCCTCGGCACGCTTCAACATGCGCGAGACGGTGGCCTGCGAGAGATTGAGATGCTGGGCGATTTCCGCCTGACGTTTGTGCTCGCTGAAATACATCTGCGCCACGCGGGAAATCATTCGAAGTTCGTTTAGCCTGCCCATAAGCCCTCCAGGGTGAATTTTTATTCACCATTACCCGAGGTTACAGGCAAGGTCGAGCGGGCAATCGCATCGCGCCAGATGCCAAGCCGCTGGCTGTTTTCGCTCGCAGACGGCGCGATGGTGTTGCCGTTGCTGTTAAGCGCCGCGATGGCATCGAGATCGCTCCAGACACCCAGGGCGAGGCCGGCGAGATAGGCTGCCCCCAGTGCCGAGGCTTCCGGCGCGTCGCGCTGGATGACGGGGTGTTGCAGCATGTCGGCAACGCATTGCATCAGGAAGCGGTTCTGGCTCGGCCCGCCATCCACGAACAGGCGCCCGAAGCCGGAAGGCGACTGCGCGCGCATGGCGGCGAAGACGTCATGGACCTGAAAGGCAATGGAATCGGTGACGGCGCGGGCCATCTGGGCGCGGGTAGTGCTGAAGTTGATCTGGGAGAAAAGCGCACGCGCATTCGTATCCCAATAGGGTGCGCCGAGGCCAACGAAGGCCGGCACGAAACCGGGGCCGTTTGGCTCAGCAGTGGCGGCCAGCTCGACAAGGGCGCTGACATCCGGCAGGCCGAGAATCTCCGTCATCCAGGGCAGGGAGGCGGCCGAAACGAGAATATTGCCTTCGAAGGCGAAGGTGGGTTTGCCGCCGAGCCGCCATGCAACGGTGGTGGTGATGCCGCGTTCGGGCGCGATGAAATGCGGCAGGGTTGTCATGACCGAGGAGCCGGTGCCGAAAGTGACCTTCCCATCGCCCGGATTGAAGGCGCCATGGCCGAAGAGAGCAGCGTGGCTGTCGCCGATGGCGGCGAGGATCGGCGTGCCGTCCTTGATGCCGGGAACGCCTGATGTGACGCCAAAATCGCCGCTGCTATCTCGCAGATCGGGCAGGGCGTTGATATCGATGCCGAAGAGCTCGCAAAGCTCATCGCTCCAGACCTGCCGGTTGAGATCGAGCACCTGGCTGCGGGCGGCGTTGGAGGCGTCGCAGGCATGGACCATGCCGCCGGTGAAGCAATGGATGAGCCAGCTGTCGATGGTGCCGATGCGGAGCCTGCGGCCCTTCGGCGCGCGCTCCAGCAGCCAGCGCATTTTTGCGCCCGGAAACATCGGGTCGATCGGCAGGCCGGTCAGCGCCATGACGCGCTCGGAATGGCCCTTCTCGATCAGCTCGGCGCAATCCTGCGCCGTGCGGCGGCATTGCCAGCTGAGCACCGGGCCGAGCGGCTCGCCGGTTTCGCCATCCCAGATGGTGACGGATTCGCGCTGGTTGGAAATGGCGATGGCCGCGACATCGACGGCGGAGGGTGCGGCGGCGAGGCAGGCGGAGATTGCTTCGCAGACCGAGGCCCAGATGCGCTGCGGTTCCTGTTCCACCCAGCCGGGCTGCGGATAGGCGATGCCGACCGGTGATGAGCCGCGCGCCAGCAACTCTCCGCTTTCCGAGACGAGAATGGCCTTGGAATTGGTGGTGCCCTGATCGATGGACAGAATGGCGCGCATCATGGGAGTCTTTCGTCGGCAGTTTTCGTTTCCGCCTCGCGGCGATTAAACGACGATATTGCAGAAAGGGTGTCGCCGCGCATCCGAAGACACGCGACGACTCTGGGAGGAGACTCTATTTTCTCTTGATCAGCGCTTCGGCCGCATCCGCAATGGCGGCCGGCGCCATGCCGAATTCATCGAGCAGCCATTCGGCCGAACCGGTATGGGCGAAGACGCCCGGAACGCCGAGGCGCTTCATCGGTACGGGGGCCTGTTCGACCACGACTTCGGCAATGGCCGAGCCGAGGCCGCCGAAGATCGAATGTTCTTCAGCCGTCAGGATCGCGCCGGTTTCCTTCGCTGCTGCGACGATGGCCGCCTCATCGATGGGACGCACGGTCGCCATGTTCAAAACCCGAGCCTTGACGCCGCGGCTGGCCAGAATGTCGGCGGCCTTGACGATGCGGTGCGTCAGCGTGCCGTTGGCGATCAGCGTCACATCGGAGCCTTCACGCAGCAGGTTGGCGCGGCCGAGTTCGAAGACATGGCCTTCCGGCAGCAGATCAGGCACGCCGACGCGTGACAGCCGCAGGAAGCAGGGGCCGGCATAGTCTGCCGCCCATTTGACGGCGGCCGCCGTTTCGATGCGGTCGCAGGGGGCGATGACCGGCAGGTTTGGCAGAACGCGGGTCCAGGCGAAATCTTCGATGGAATGATGCGTCGGGCCGAGTTCGCCATAGGCCATGCCCGAGGATATGCCGATCAGTTTCACATTGGCGTTGGAATAAGCAAGGTCGGCCTTGATCTGCTCCAGCGCGCGGCCGGTGAGGAAGCAGGATGCGCCGCAGACGAAGGGCAACTGGCCGCCATTGGCGAGACCGGCGCCAACGCCGACCATGTTCTGTTCGGCGATACCGACATTGACGAGGCGCTCGGGGAATTTCGACTTGAAGCCGCCGAGCTTCGAGGAGCCGACCGAATCGTTGCAGACGGCGACGACCCTGTCATTGCCGGCGGCCAGCGCTTCCAGCGTTTCCGCGAAGGCGTCGCGGCAGTCATAAAGCTTGGCGGCGGTTACGGGCGCGTTCATTACAATGTCTCCGAAAGTTCTTTGACGGCGATTTCATATTGTTCCTTGCTTGGAACCTTATGGTGCCAGTCGACGCGGTCCTGCATGAAGGAAATGCCGTGGCCCTTGTTGGTGTGGGCGACGATGCAATGCGGGCGGTCGCCGCGATGCTCCAGCGCCGGCACGACTTCCGCCATGGCATTGCCGTTGATTTCGCTGACTTCCCAGCCGAAAGCCTCGAGCTTCGGCCGAAGCGGCGCGACATCATTGGTTTCCGAAAGCGCCGCACCCTGCTGGAAGCGGTTGTGGTCGACGATCAGCGTCAGGTTGTTCAGGCCGAATTGTGCGGCGGACATGATGGCTTCCCAGTTGGAGCCTTCCTGCATCTCGCCGTCGCCGGTCATCACATAGGTGTGGTAATCCGCGCCGGAAAGCTTGGCCGCCTTGGCCATGCCGACGGCAACCGGCAGTCCGTGACCGAGCGGGCCGGTATTGGTTTCCACACCCGGAACCTTGTTACAGTTCGGGTGGCCGTTGAGGCGCGAATTCGGCTGCAGGAAGGTCGAGATTTCCTCTTCCGGGATGAAGCCGCGCTTGGCCAGCGTCACATAAAGCGCGCAGGCCGTATGGCCCTTGGAAAGCACGAAACGGTCGCGGGCAGGGTTTTTCGGATCATCCGGCCAGATGCGCAGGACGCGGAAATAAAGGGCCGTCATGATGTCGATAGCTGACATTTCGCCGCCGACATGGCCCGCACCCGCTTCGAAAACAGCCTGTACGTCGCGAAGGCGAATCTGGCGCGCAATGCGCTCTAGCTCCTGGGACTGCATGGAATCCTCTTCAAAACATGCGTGTGAATATTTATACAGCTATTTATATAATTGCAGAGATGGCGTTTCTGTCAAGCCGGAATTGCGGATTCTCTTGTTTCAATCCGTGCTGGTTATTTCTGCCCCTACATTCGCATTCACGGTGAAGAGCATCTCCACAGCCCTCATTCCTGTGCTTGTCACAGGAATCCAGTCAGCCCAAGTCCTTGGGCTGAAAGGGCTCTTCCCGCCGCGCAGACGCGCGTCGACTGGATTCCTGTGACGAGCACAGGAATGAGTAGAGAGGCGGCAGGCTGAAAGCCGCCTGTCCTTGTTCACGGCAGGCCTCGCCATTAACGCCCTATTGACAACCTTCTCGAAACTGGCTTATGCATGTTTCACCGATGATGAATAATTATTCTAATCGGTTTAAAAAATGCAAGACAGTCACCGGGAGGAGCCATGTCCGCGATTGAACGCAATGAGGGGGGCACGCACACCAGGAGTCCGCTTGCCTGGTTGAGCGGAGCGACCGGACCTCTTTTGGGCTTGCTGCTGCTCTGCGTGTTTCTGACCTTCGCCAGCGAGAATTTCCTGTCGCTGCGCAATGGGCTCAACATTCTCGACCAGATCACCGTTCTCGGCATCATGGCCGTAGGCATGACCTTCGTGATCCTGCTCGGCGGCATCGATCTGTCTGTCGGCTCGGTTCTGGCGCTGTCGATGATGATCATGGGCTGGACGGCCAATGTGGCGGGCATGCCGATGGGCATGGCCATCGTGCTGGCGCTGATCGCGTCCGCCGCCTGCGGCCTCGTAGTCGGTATTCTCGTCACTGCCTTCCGCGTGCCGGCCTTCATCGCCACGCTGGCGATGATGTCGGTGGCGCGCGGTCTCGCCAATATGATCACCGATGGACAGCAGATCGTCGGTTTCCCTGACTGGTTCATGATGCTGGCAATCGACCGCCATTTCGGCGTGCTGACAGCGACCGTGCTTCTGATGCTCGTCGTCGTTCTGGTTTCCTGGCTGTTCCTGCGCTTCCGTTCGGAAGGCCGGACGGTCTATGCGGTCGGCGGTAACCCGGAAGTGGCGCGTCTTGCCGGTATCAATGTGCCGCTGGTGACGATCTGCGTTTATGTCGCCTGTGCAGTTCTTGCCGGTCTTGCCGGTATCGTTCTTGCGGCACGTCTCGACTCGGTGCAGCCCTCCAGCGGCTTCGGTTACGAGCTGGATACGATTGCGGCCGTTGTCATCGGCGGAACCTCGCTTTCGGGCGGTGCAGGCGGCATCGGCGGAACGCTGATCGGCGTGCTGATCATCGGCGTGCTGCGCAACGGCCTCAACCTGCTCAACGTCTCTCCCTTTTTGCAGCAGGTCATCATCGGTGTCGTCATCGTGCTGGCCGTGGGTGCTGAAACCCTGCGCCGCCGCAGAAGCTGAATTTGCCTGCGGACGGTGCTGAGCCGTCCGCGCAATAAACGACCCTCCTTATTGGGGAGGCGTGAAATAAACGGCCGGAGGGGAGGAGGTTCGATCTGCCCGAAGGTCAACAATCAACAAATGGAGGAATAATCATGAAATTTTCACGCATTCTGCTGACATCCGCCGCCCTTCTCGCCCTGTCGCTCGGCTCCGCCAATGCCGCCGAAGTCAAGAAGATCGGCCTTGCCGTCGCCAATCTGCAGGCGAACTTCTTCAACCAGATCAAGCAGGCCGTTGAGGCCGAAGCCAAGACGCGCGGCATTGCCGTCGTCACCGTCGATGCCAAGGGCGATGGCCCGACGCAGGTGAACCAGATCCAGGATCTGTTGACCCAGAACATCGATGCGCTGATCTATATTCCAGCCGGTGCCGCTGCCGCGACCGTTCCGGTAAAGCTTGCCAAGGCCGCCGGCGTTCCGGTCATCAACATCGACCGCAATGCCGATGGCGCGCCGGGCGATACCTTCCTTGCCACCGATTCCGTCGCTTCCGCCAAGGCGGTATGCGATTACATCATCAAGCAGGCCGGCGGTTCGGGCAAGATGGTCATCATCCACGGCCAGAAGGGCACGACGCCGGAAGTGGACCGCACCAAGGGCTGCATGGAATCGGTGAAGGCCAATTCCGGTGTGAAGATCGTTGCCGAACAGTGGTCCAACATGTGGAGCCAGGATGAAGGCTTCCAGATCATGCAGAATATGCTGCAGGCCAATCCGGATGTTTCCATCGTCTTTGCACAGGCCGACGGTCTGGCGCTCGGCGCGGCGCAGGCGATCAAGGTCGCCAACCCTTCGCAGAAGATCGTCGTTGGCGGCTTTGATGGTGATACGGCGGCGCTTGAGGCGCTGAAGAACGGCGTCTTCGACGTGACCGCAACACAGCAGACCCAGAAGATGGGCCGCACCGCTGTCGAGATGGCCGTCAAGATCGTCGGCGGCGAAAAGGTTCCGGCTGTGCAGCTTTCCGATGCGACGCTGACCACCAAGGAAAATGTCGAAGGCTTCATCGCCAACCATCCCTGATGCATCCGCCCCGCGCGTACGATGGGATGCGCGGGGCATTCATTGGTTTGTCTTTATGCAATTTGGACACAAGGCTGTGGCGGATCTCCGCCGCGATCATGTCCTGGGAGGTCCCGTCATGCGCGAGCCGGTTCTTTCGCTCCGTGGCATCAGCAAACGTTACGGTCCGCTCGAGGTCCTGAAAAACGTCGATCTCGACGTTTATCCCGGCGAAGTGGTGGCCCTGCTGGGTGAAAACGGCGCGGGCAAGTCCACGCTGTCAGGCATCATCGCCGGTTCGCGCGAGCCGTCCGAAGGCACGATGACATGGCTCGGCCAGCCCTATGCACCGTCTTCGCCGCGAGAGGCGATAGACAAGGGCATCGTCCTCATCCATCAGGAATTGAAGCTCCTGCCGGAGCTTTCCATCGCCGAAAACGTGTTCATTGGCCGCTGGCCGATGAAGAACGGCGTCGTCGACCGTGCCGAGATGGTGCGCAGAGCCCAGCAGCAATTGGCGCGCCTCAACCTTCACATTCCCGCAACCCGCAAGGTGGCCGGCCTTTCGACCGCCAACCAGCAGTTGATCGAAATCGCCAAGGCGCTGGCGCTGGACGCCAAACTCCTGATCCTCGACGAGCCAACGGCGGCACTTGGCGGCGCGGAAACGCAGGCGCTGTTCGAGCAGGTGCGCAAGCTGCGCGCCGAGGGTGTGGGCATCATCTATATTTCCCACCGTATGGAAGAGATCAAACAGATCACCGACCGCATCGTCGTGTTGCGCGATGGCGAGCGGGTGCATGAGTTTGCCGACAGCGCGACGCCGGTGCGCACCATTGTCGAAAGCATGGTCGGCCGCTCGCTGGAGCGCCTGTTTCCTACACTGCCGGAGCCGCAGGACAAGGTGGTGCTGGAGGTCAAGGGGCTGACCGGCGCGACCAATGCCTTCCGCGACATCAGCTTCGGCGTTCGCGCCGGCGAAATCCTTGGTATCGCCGGTCTTATTGGCGCGGGACGCACCGAGCTGGTGCGGGCCATTTCCGGTGCCGATCCGACGAGTGCGGGTGAGGTGCTGCTGGATGGCAAGGTGCTGACACTGAAAAGCCCGGCGGATGCGATTGCCAAGGGCATCGTCATGGTGCCGGAAGACCGCAAATTGCAGGGGCTGGTGGTGGAGCACGAGATCGGCGAAAACCTGATCTATGCCAATCTCGACCGCGTCGGCACCGGCTGGATCACGCCGCGTATCAAGCGCGCCTTTACCAAGGAGGCCATCGCCAAGTTTGGCGTGAAGGGCCGTAGCGAACAGCCGGCGTCCGATCTTTCCGGCGGCAACCAGCAGAAGGTGGTCATTGCCAAATGGCTTGCCCGCAATCCGCGCGTGGTGGTGCTGGACGAGCCGACGCGCGGCATCGATGTCGGCGCGCGGGCGGGCATTTACGATATCATCGTCGGTCTGGCTAAGGACGGCGTGGCCGTCATCGTCGTCAGCTCCGATCTCGAGGAGGTGCTGGGCGTTTCGAACCGCATCCTCGTGCTTGCGCAGGGAAAACAGGCCGGCATCCTCAACCGTGACGAAGCAAACGACGTCTCGGTCATGGAACTGGCAACCATCTGAAGAAGGAAATACCGATGTCTACCATCACGCTCAACGCGCCGAAACTCTTCGATCTTTCCGGCCAGGTGGCGCTCGTCACCGGCGCCGGTTCCGGCATCGGCCAGCGGATCGCCATGGGGCTCGCCCAATCCGGCGCCAATGTCGCGCTGCTTGACCGCCGCACCGATGACGGCCTGGCGCAGACGGCGGATTTCATCGCCAAGGCCGGGCGAAAGTCGATCCAGATTGCCGCTGATGTGACCAGCAAAGAGGCGCTGACCGATGCGGTTGCCCGCACTGAGGCCGAACTTGGCGCGCTGTCGCTTGCCGTCAATGCGGCCGGCATCGCCAATGCCAATGCTGCCGAGGAGATGGAGGAAAGCCAGTTCCAGACGATGATGGACATCAACCTGAAGGGCGTTTTCCTGTCCTGCCAGGCGGAAGCCAATGCCATGCTGAAGAACGGCCGTGGTGCAATCGTCAACATCGCCTCCATGTCCGGCGTCATCGTCAATCGCGGGCTGATGCAGTGCCACTACAATGCCTCGAAGGCAGGCGTCATCCACATGTCGAAATCCATGGCGATGGAGTGGGTGGGGCGCGGCATCCGCGTCAACACCATCTCGCCGGGTTACACGGCGACGCCGATGAACACGCGGCCGGAAATGGTGTACCAGACGAAGCTGTTCGAAGAGCAGACGCCGATGCAGCGCATGGCGGGCGTCGATGAGATGGTCGGTCCGGCGATCTTCCTGCTCTCCGATGCGGCGAGCTTCGTGACGGGCGTGGATCTGCTGGTGGATGGCGGTTTCTGCTGCTGGTAGGGTTTTCGACGCGGTAGTGCTGAGGTGGATGATGGGGCGCCAGACCCATGGGTCAGGTTGACGCGGCTTTTTCCTCCGTCACCCCGGACTTGATCCGGGGTCCAGTGCGATCAAGTCTTTGATCGCAAAAGACTCTTCTCACGGCGCAGACGCGCCGTGGCTGGATGCCGGATCAAGCAACCGTGGATGATCAAGCAAATGCTGGATCTGTCCTTGCGATGGCGTTGAGGATAGTGA